>NZ_CAXTHR010000162.1:0-9134 GCF_964244095.1 uncultured Methylobacterium sp.
CCCTACAAGGACACCGCCGGCCCCGCCGTGAACCCGGCGATCAAGATCACCAACATCATCGCGCTGCTGCTGCTGGCGGTGCTGGCGCACGCCTGACTGATGGTCGAACCAATGATCCGCTCTCGGACCCCAAAGTTCTGCACTGGATCAACCTGGAGCGCACTCCGACGAATTGAATGCCGGTTCGTCGCGAAACTGCGCTTTAAAACAAGGACCTAGAGCCGTGACCCGACCCAGCGTGGTCGGGCACGGCTCTAGAGCATTTTCCATGATCCCTAGATCACGGAAAATGCTCTAAGTCTCCGTGTGGTCGCATTTTCTTCACGCGAGCCGGTATCCACCTCGCTGGAAAATGCTCTAGAGCAAAGCAAGGGCCGCTCCTGCTGGGAGCGGCCCTTCTGCTTTGTTGTGGCGATTTCGGCTCTCGGGCGCTGCCCTTGTCCTATATGTACGGTCCCGGAGTGTGAAGGTGCATCGTTTGCGCTGAGGCGTCAGGCGGTGGATGCACTCTGGCAGGCGTTCTTCACGGCAGCGCCCGCACGCCGCCGCGTGTTCGAGCCGCGCTCCATCCCCCCACTCGGACATGAAGATTGCACCATCAAACCCTGGGATCAAACATCGAGTTCGGAACTTTGAGGCACCGCGCCACGCCTTGACAGCGCGAACAAACCGCTCCCTTCCCGCTGCGATGGAAACTCTTGAAGAAGACGTGGCGATCGTCGGCGGCGGGCCCGCGGGGCTGGCTGCCGCCGAGGTGCTGGCCGCGGCCGGCCACGCGGTCGCGGTCTACGAGCGGATGCCGTCGGTCGGCCGCAAGTTCCTGCTCGCCGGGCGCGGCGGCCTGAACCTGACGCACGGCGAGCCGCTGCCGGACTTCCTGCGGCGCTATCAACCCTCCGGCAGCCTGACCGAAGCGATCGCCGCGTTCCCGCCGGACGCCCTGCGGGCGTGGTGCGCGGACCTGGGCGAGCCGACCTTCGTCGGATCGAGCGGGCGGGTGTTCCCGAAGGCGTTCAAGGCCTCGCCGCTGCTGCGGGCGTGGCTGCGGCGCCTCGACGGGTTAGGCGTCCGCATCCGCACCCGGCACCGGCTCGCGGCCTACGAGGACGGCGCCCTGGTGTTCGAGACGCCGGAGGGAAAGACCTGGACCAGGCCGAAGGCCGTGCTGCTGGCGCTCGGCGGCGCGAGCTGGCCGCGGCTCGGGTCGGACGGGACCTGGGTGCCGATGCTGGAGGCCCTCGGCGTGGCCGTCTCGCCCCTGCGGCCGGCCAATGCCGGGTTCGCGGTGGCGTGGTCGGAGCATTTTCGCACGCGCTTTGCCGGCGAACCGCTGAAGCGCATCGGGCTTGCCGCCGACGGCGTGATCGTGCGCGGCGAGGCCATGGTCACCGCCGAGGGGATCGAGGGCGGCGCGGTCTACGCGGTATCGCGCATCCTGCGCGCGATGATCGAGCGAAAAGGCGCCGCGCGCCTCGTCCTCGACCTGCGCCCCGACCTGACGGTGAAAGCTCTGGCCGACCGCCTGTCCGATCCGCGGCCCGGCGCGTCGATGGCGACGCGTCTGCGCAAGGGCGCCGGCCTGTCGCCGGTCGCGGCGGGGCTCCTGCGCGAGGCGGCGGGCGCGGCGCTGCCGGCCGATCCCGATGCGCTGGCCGGGCTGATCAAGGCCGTACCCCTACGCCTCCACGCGATGGCTCCGATCGAGCGCGCGATCTCCACGGCCGGCGGGCTCAGACTCGACGGGCTCGACGCGGCCTTCATGCTGCGCGCCCGGCCCGGCCTGTTCGCGGCGGGCGAGATGCTCGACTGGGAGGCGCCGACCGGCGGCTACCTGCTTCAGGGCGCGCTCAGCAGCGGCCGGGCGGCGGCGGCCGGCATGACGGCATGGCTCGCCGCGAACGGGCGGGTGCGGCCCGCATGACCCCCTGGGAGCACCTCGACACGGCCGCGGTCCCCGGCGGCGGCGGCACCTTGCGGCTGCTGCGGCGGGGGACGGAGTATTCGATCACGCTCGGCCGGAACGAGCTGATGAACAGCCGGCGCGGCGGATCGGAGGAGGCGCTGGCCAATCTCGGTTGCGCCCGGATCGCAGCGCGAAAGACCCCGCGCGTGCTGATCGGCGGCCTCGGCATGGGCTTCACCCTGCGGGCGGCGCTCCAGGCCCTGCCGTCCGAGGCGGCGGTCGTCGTGGCGGAACTGGTGCCGGCGGTGGTGGCCTGGGCGCGCGGGCCGCTGGCAGTGGTGTTCGGCGGCATCCTCGACGATCCCCGCGTGTCGTTGCAGGAATTGGACGTGGCCCGCCTCATCGGCGAGCGGCCCTCGGCCTGGGACGCGATCCTGCTCGACGTCGACAACGGGCCGGACGGCCTGACGCGGGCCTCCAACGACCGTCTCTACGATGCGGCGGGCCTCGCCGCCGCCCGCACCGCCCTGCGCCCGGGCGGGGTGCTCGCGGTGTGGTCGGCGGGGCCGGACCGGACTTTCAGCCGGCGCCTGCACGAGACCGGCCTCGTGGTGGAGGAGGTCGCGGCCCGCGCCCACGGCAAGCGCGGCATCCGCCACGTGATCTGGCTCGCGGCGCGCTCCGGCCGGGCGTGAACCCTCACATCCGCCCGCAGAACCCGACCATGCCGGCGGCTTCCGGCGGACACGCGGCGTTGGCGGTGCCGGCCGCCCCTTGCGAGAACACCGGGGTTCCGGCCTTGAGGCAGTAGGCCGACACGAAGACCTCGCCGCTCTCGCAGGCCAGTTCGCAGCCGGAAGCCGGGCAGGCTTCGGTGCGAAGCACCCGGAACGGCGCGGCGTAGGGGACCGCGGAGGGGACAGCGGCGAGGCCCGCGGCCCCTGCGGGACCCGCCTCGCCCTTGGGACCCGCCTCGCCCTTCGCGCCGACCTCGCCTTTGGCACCCGCCTCGCCTTTGGCACCCGCTTCGCCCTTGGGCCCGGCCTCACCCGCCGGCCCCGCCGCTCCGGCCGGTCCCGCAGGCCCGGCGGGGCCAGGCAGTCCCGCCAGACCCTGCGGGCCGGGCTCGCCGCGAACCCCGGTCTCGCCCTTCGCGCCGGCCTGCCCCTCGGGAGCGCAGTTGGCGATCACCCCCTCGCGCTCGTCCTCGCCGCTCTTCAGGGCGACGACGCAGCTTCCCGGCCGGTAGGGCAGCCGGAAGACGAAGCGGCCGCGGGCATCGGCCATCACCGAGACGTCCTCGTCCATCACCACGACGGCGCCGCCCTTGCGCACCGAGCCCGAGATCCGCAGGTCGCCGGCCTCGATGCGGGCGTCGTAGATCATGATCGGCTGGGCCGGCGCCTGCGGCCGCCGCGCCCTCTGGCGCGCGGGCGCCTGCGCCTGAACGCCGGGCACGGCCGGCTGCTGGGCCTCGGCGACGCCCGCGAAGGCGAGCAGGCCGGCGATCAGCAGGGCGGCGCGTGCGGGATGCATCGACGCAGGCAGCTTGGACGCAGGCAGCATGGGTGAGGTCCGTCCCGCCGCCGGATCGCGCGGCGGCGGGACATTGGCGCCCGGTCCGGGCCGGGGTCAACCCTGGCCGCGGTCGTCGGCGGAACCTGCAAAGCCACAGCCGTCCGCAGGGCAAGCCCCTGCCTGCGAAAGACTAATTCCTCGGGGTCGTGAACCCGTTTGATACGGTTTCCGGCTGAATGGTTCGATCGATGCAGGGCCCGTTTTCCCGGACGGGTGAAGCGATAGCGGAACCCGATCCGGGACCCGGCACACGATGTCGCGAAGCGTCGAAACCCTTGGCGGTCGAACCCTTGGCGTCGGTCGGATCGAGCCGCTACGCGGCCCTTCGTTTCACTGGGTTCCGGATCACCTTCCGCTCACGCTCCAGGCGTCCGGGAAAACGGCGCGCGACGGAAACCTTCAGCCGGAAACCGTATGACGATGTTCTCAACCCTGGCGCCATGCCGGAGCCCGCTGGGAATGGAGCGGTCGCGTGACGAACCGGACGCGGATGTGCGATCGAAGCCGATCCCGGAGCGGCGCGCCGCCTTGCGGGCGCGGCTGGATTCGGGCGCCACGCGGCAGGGCGCGGGCGGCGCGCTGCCCTTCGGCATCGCCGACCGCGCGGCTTACCGGCGGCCTCGACTCGCCGCACGCGATCGCGCCCGCGTCCGAGGGCGGCCCGAGACCAACGACTTCGGGGTGCCCACCGGCCGGCGGATCTACCGGAGCCGGGATTTCCCGTGAAGCCGGCAACCCGGAGCCTCGACAGCGGAGGGACCTTGCGTAGAGTGCCGCCATGCGTCGCTTCGCCATCGCCTGCTTGCTCCTGATTCCCACGATCGCCCGGGCCGACGAGTGCGACGGGTTGGCCGGGCGGATCGCCGCCGCCACCGGCGGCAAGGTCGGGCGCCGCTCGGGCCCCAGCATCGACATCCGGGTGCCGGGCTCGATCAAGCTCGACCTGACCTGCCGGGCCGAGCCGATCGTCCAGGCGAGTTCCGGCGACGCGACCCCGTCGGCGGATTTCTTCCGCGACCTCGCGATCGCCTCGGAGCTGGTCGTCGGCGAACCGGCGGGCACGGTCGCGGGCATCGTCGCCACCGCCCACCGCACCGCGCTCGCCGAGCGGCGCAAGTCCTTCGTCCAGCAGAACGGCTGGTCGGCGAGCTGCTACACCGACAGCAGCGGCTCGATCCGCACCCTGTGCTCGGTCGGCCGCATCCCGCCGGGGTGAAGTGCGCTTGACCGGCCGCACGGCCGGGCCGATTCTGATCGCCTCAATCGCACGGAGGCCGAGATGCCGGCACTTCTGACGGACGCGCCGTTCCCCGACACCCGTCGGAGCTTCTAGGACTTCGTGGCCTCGCGCCCCGACGAGGAGAAGTGGGAGCTCATCGAGGGGCACTTCGTCATGCAAGCTCAGTCAAACTTCAATCATCAGCTGATCGCTGGCAATTTGGAGTGCCTGCTCACCGAGGGACTCGATCAGTTGGGGCTCCCCCGCGTCGCGATGCAGAATCCGGCGATCGATCTCAGGCCCACGATCGACGGCCACACCTACGTGCCCGATGTCGCCGTCCTCGATGCCGCCGATATCGAACCGAACCGCAATGTGACATCGACCTGCTATCTCGCCGCCGAGATCATCTCCCGCAGCGATCGCTGCAAACCGTCCGGCGCGAAGCGAGAAGAGATCGCAATCAAACTCGAAGGCTACGAGACCTTGCCGATGTGCGAAGCCGTCCTGCTCATCGAATGAGGCACCATCGACGTGACGCTTGCCATCCGCGAGGGGAACGCCTGGGTCACCCGGCGCCTCGATCCGGACGACCGGCTGTCGCTTCCGGCCGCCGGACTGGATTGCCGCGTCGTCGGCCTCTACGCGCGCACCTCGCTGGCGCGCGCGTCCAAGGCGACGTGATCGGCCGGCTCAATAGTCGATCACGTCCTCCAGCGCGTAGTGCTTGACGGTCCTGCGGTTGGCGATCAGCTCGTCGACGGTGGGCTCGCCCCTCAGCGCACGGCCGATGGCGAGCTTCGTCGCCGCGTAGTTGGTGCGGTAGAGGTCCTTGCAGTCGAGGGTCTCGTCCTCGGCGCAGCGCGGGTCGAGCCAGATCATGATGATCATGCAGAGCTCGTCGAGGCCGTCGCGCGGCAGGATGCCCTCGATGATGCAGTCGACGATGGCGTCGCCGGTCGCCGCCTGAACCACCCCGCCGAGGAGCTCGACGTATGCGGCGGTGTGGATCGTCGCCTTGGTGGTCATCATCGTGGCCGGGCGCACGAGCTGGTTGAGGTCGCGCACCACGAACATCCGGGTGTGGCCCTGCACCTGTCCCATCATCCCGGCGAACGCCTGGCCGACGGGTCCGCGCGTCGAGCCGATCAGCACCTCGGGCATCGCGTCGGTGTACTGCCCCTCGGCGGCGAGCACCGTCGCCTCGCCGGTGCGGAACCAGATCTCGGACATGCGTCTCTCGGTCCTCACGATGGCGTCCCGGCGGGGGGCACTCGGCCGCGCAGACATCATCCCCGGGGACCTTCGTCAATCGCGCGCCGATCCGGACGCCGGAAAAGGCGCGCGGCGGCCCTGGCCTCGCGTGGCCCGATCGGTCATGCAGGGCGGCGGCGAAACGGGAAACAACGACGATGAGCGATCCGGACCAGGCTCCCGGCCGAGGGCCCGCCGCGGAGCGCGGCTGGAGCCTGTCGGCGGCGGCCGTGCCGGACGGCGTGCGCCTGGAACTCGGCCTGCCCGACCTCGGCGGCAAGCCCGTCACCGCGATCCTGAGCCTGAGCCGGGCCGAGGCCCGCGCCTTCGCCCGGTCCCTCCTCGCCGCCGCGGGCGACGCGGCCGAGCGCAGCTTCCCGCAGCCCCCGAAGCGGTGACGGGTTAGCGCAATCCAGTGCCGGGGCCGCCGCGGCCAGGCAGGCGTGGCACCTTGGCGTTCCGCGCCTCGATCGGACCGGCGCAGGCGTAGGCGAACTCGCTCTGGAGGTCGGTGAACACGGTCTCGCCGGTGATCCGGCAATCCTCGCGCACGGTCTCGTCGAGGTAGGTCCGCGCCGCGAGGCGGAAGCGCGCCGCGCGCGTCTCGCGCGGATCGCGGCCGGCGTAGCGGTCGCCGATGCCGCATCCGGTGACCTCGCGCAACGCGTCGGAGACGACCAGCAGGCGGCGCTGCCGGCGCTGGTCGTAGACCTCGTAGGGTTCGTTGCAGCCGATCGTCACCACCTGCGGCGTCAGGCTGACATAGGTCTTGGAGATGTAGGAGAACCCGGTGCAGCCGGAGAGCGCGAGGCCCAGCGCGAGGGCGAGGGAGAACGCCGGCCCCTGCATACCCGTCTCCCACGCACGAACCCGGCGGACATCCCGCCCCGGGCATTGAAACCGCGCCGCCCGCGCGGTCAAGCTCCGCCCGGCCTCACGCCGGCCATTCATGCGCCGCCGCCCTCCCAATCCTCGACGCGCAGGCCCGGCACGCGGCCGAACTCGCGGGTGTTGCGGGTGACGAGGGTCAGGTAGCGGGCGAGCGCCTGCCCGGCGATGAGGATGTCGTAGGGGCCGATGGGGCGTGCCGGCGGCGGCGAGCGCGGCGCGGATCTCGCCGGCCTTGCGGGCGTCGTCGACGGTGAAGTCGAGCATGGGCATTCGCAGGGTCTGGAACGCGGCGAAAGCCTCGTCCGCACGTTGCGACCGATAGGCACCGAACAGGAGTTCATGCGCGACGATCGGCGAAAGCCCGTAATCACGGCGGGGATTGCCGAAGACACGTGCGGTCACGCTCGGCTTCCGCCTCAAGACCCCTATGACGACGTTGGTATCGAGCAGGAACCTCACTTGAACAGGGCGTCCAGTTCCGGCCGTTCCTGTTGCGGTGTTTCCTCCTCGACGGCAGCGAGGATTTCATCGGCAAGGTCGTCCGGCAGACGCGGAAACGAACTCCACTCCGCGTCCATCGCCGCCACGACACCGGCGTCGAAGGGGTGGACACGAGACTGAAGCCGAACCCGCTCGTCCGTGATCGGCTCGAGGATCACGGCTTCGCCATCGCGGCGGATCTGCACCGTATCGCCGTCGAAGCGGAGTTCGGGCGGCAATTGCACCGCCTGCACCCCGTCCGACCGGACGATCTTCGCGATGTCCGACATGCCGGCCTCCCGATTTCGATGACGACGATAGATCGGAAGGCCGTTGGCGGAAAGGCGCCTACTCCGCCGCCGCAGCCAGGTACCGCGCCGGGTCGTAGTTGAGGATCGGCCCGAGCCAGCGTTCGACGGCATGCACGTCCATGCCCTTGCGCACCGCGTAATCCTCCACCTGGTCGCGCTCGACCTTGGCGACGCCGAAGTAATGCGCCTTGGGGTGGGCGAGGTAGAGGCCCGACACGGACGAGCCCGGCCACATCGCGTAGGATTCGGTGAGCTTCACGCCGATGCGGCGCTCGGCCTGGAGCAGGTCGAACAGCGTCACCTTCTCGGTGTGGTCGGGCTGCGACGGGTAGCCCGGCGCCGGGCGGATACCGTCATATTCCTCGCGCTGGAGGTCTTCCGGCGAGAAGGTCTCGTCCGGTGCGTAACCCCAGAACTCGCGCCGGACGCGCTCGTGCATGCGCTCGGCGAACGCCTCGGCGATGCGGTCGGCGAGCGCCTTGACCAGGATCGAGCGGTAATCGTCGTTGGCGCGCTCGAACCGCTCGGCGATGCGCACCTCCTCCAGGCCCGCGGTGACGACGAAGCCGCCAACGTAGTCAGCGATGCCGCTCCCGACCGGCGCGACGAAGTCCGACAGGCAGGTGTTCGGGCGCCCGTCGCGCTTCGAGAGCTGCTGGCGCAGGCCGTGGAAGGTCGCGAGCGTCTCGGAGCGGCTCTCGCCCGTATACAGGGCGATGTCGTCGCCGACGGAATTCGCCGGCCAGAATCCCAAAATCGCCTTCGGGTTGAACCACCGTTCGGCGACGATCTGGGCCAGCATCGCCTGCGCGTCGTCGAACAGCGCCCTGGCCGCCGGCCCCTGGTTCGGGTCCTCGAAGATCGCGGGATACCGGCCCTTGAACTCGTAGGTCTGCAGGAACGGCGTCCAGTCGATGTAGGGGACGAGGTCGGCGACCGCGTAGGACGCGAAGACCCGCGTGCCGGTAAAGCTCGGCTTGCGCGGTGCGTAAGCGGACCAGTCGATCCGATATGCGTTGGCGCGGGCCTTGGCGAGCGGCAGGCGCTGCTTGTCGAGTTCCGAGCGGGCGTGGGTGTCGGCAACCTTGCGGTACTCGGCGCGCACCTTGTCGATGACGCCGCCGCGGGTCTCCTGCGAGATCAGGCTCGACACCACGCCGACCGCGCGGCTCGCATCGGTGACGTAGATCGCCTGTCCCCGATCGTAGGCCGGATGGATCTTCACCGCGGTGTGGACGCGGCTCGTCGTGGCGCCGCCGATCAGGAGCGGAACCGAAAAGCCCTCGCGCTCCATCTCGGCCGCCACATGCACCATCTCGTCGAGAGACGGGGTGATGAGCCCGGACAGGCCGACGATGTCGACGTTCTCCTTGCGCGCCACGTCCAGGATCCGGGCGGCCGGCACCATCACGCCGAGGTCGATGATCTCGTAGTTGTTGCAGGCGAGCACGACGCCGACGATGTTCTTGCCGATGTCGTGGACGTCGCCCTTCACGGT
>NZ_CAXTHR010000163.1:0-9057 GCF_964244095.1 uncultured Methylobacterium sp.
GGGTCGTCGGCCCAGTTCTCGCGCACCTTCACGTGCAGGAACAGGTGGACGGTGGCCTCGGCCACCTCCGATATCTCGCGGCGGGCCGCGGTGCCGATCGCCTTGATGGTCTGCCCGTCCTTGCCGAGCACGATCGAGCGCTGGCTCTCGCGCTCGACGAAGATCGTCTGCTCGATCCGCACCGAGCCGTCCTTGCGCACCTGCCACTGGTCGGTCTCGACGGTGGAGCGGTAGGGCAGTTCCTCGTGCAGCCGGTCGTAGAGCTTTTCGCGGGTGATCTCCGAGGCGAGCATGCGGATCGGCGCGTCCGAGACCTGATCCTCTGGATAGAGCCACGGGCCGGCCGGCATCAGCTTGGCTAGCGCCTGCTTGAGCGACACGACCCCGTCGCCGTTCAGGGCCGAGATCATGAAGGTGTCGGAGAACGGGATGCGCGCGTTCAGCGCCTCGGCCAGCGCCAGCAGCTTTTCGCGCAGGATCAGGTCGATCTTGTTGAGGATCAGGATCTTGCGGCGGCGGACATCCGGCAGCCGGACGAGGATCGTCTCAAGCTCGTCGTCGATGCCTTTTCGCGCATCGACCAGCAGGCAGACCGCGTCGGCGTCGGCCGCACCGCTCCAGGCGGAATGCACCATCGCGCGGTCGAGGCGGCGCTTGGGCTGGAAGATGCCGGGGGTGTCGACCAGCACCACCTGGGCCGAGCCCTCGATCAGGATGCCGCGCACGAGCGCGCGCGTCGTCTGCACCTTTCGCGAGACGATCGAGACCTTGGTGCCGACGAGGCTGTTGAGCAGCGTCGACTTGCCGGCGTTCGGCACGCCGATCAGCGCGACGAAGCCGGCCCTGGCATCGGTGGGCGTGCCCGGCAGCAGGCTCGGGGCGGGGCGGGCGGGTGCGGCGCGATCCTCCGGCGGGTCCTCGGCCTCGTCGTGCGGCTCGTCGTGCGGCATCGTGCTCATGTCCGGTCCTCGCCCGCGTCGCCGGGATCCGGGCCGGCGCCCTCGATGATGCCCTCGCGCGCCAGCACGGTCCGGGCGGCCTCCTGCTCGGCCAGCCGCTTCGAGGGGCCGTCGCCGACCCCCGGTTCGAGCCCGTCGACGCGGGCGGCGATGCGGAAGCGCGGGGCGTGGTCGGGGCCGGAGCGCTCGACCACCTCGTAGAGGGGGATCGCGAGGCCGCGGGCCATCGCCCATTCCTGAAGCGCCGATTTCGCGTCGCGCCCCCGCGGCGCCCCCGTCGGCTCGGCCGGGCGGAAGGCGGCCTCGACGATGGCCCGCGCCGCCTCGTAGCCGGCATCGAGGAACACCGCGCCGAGGATCGCCTCGCACACGTCGGCCAGGATCGTCTGGTTGCGGCGCCCGCCGCCCAAGACCTCGCCCTGCCCGAGGACGAGGTGGGGACCGACGTCCCAGGCGGTGGCCACCGCGGCGCAGGTCTCGCGGCGCACGAGCCCGGCCAGCCGGCGCGACAGGTCGCCCTCGTCGGCGTCCGGATAGGCGGCGTAGAGCCGGTCGGCAATGGCGAGCCCGAGCACGCGGTCGCCGAGGAATTCCAGGCGCTGGTAGCTGCCGGCGCGGCCCGCCGCCTTGCTGACATGGGTCAGGGCGCGGGCGAGCAGCGACGGGTCGGCGAAGCTGTGGCCGATCCGCGCTTCCAGGAGCGAAAGGTCCGGCTTCGGCCGGGGCGCGCGCCGCGCGCGGGCGGAGGGGCGCGCGGCGTCGGTCAAGGCGGAGGTCAGTGGATCGTCGAGAACAGGCGGCCCCAGCGCACGTGGGCCGGCCAGTTCCAGACCTGCCACGCGGGCGTGCCCTCGTCGATCGAGAAGAAGATCATCTCGGCGCGGCCGACGAAGTTCTCGAACGGCACGTAGCCGACATTGGCGAGATCGCGCGAATCGGTGGAGTTGTCGCGGTTGTCGCCCATCATGAAGAAGTGGCCCGCCGGCACGGTGTAGAGCTCGGTCCTGTCCCAGAAGCCGTTGTCGCCGTCGCGCTCGATCGTGTGGTGCACGACGCCGTTGGGCAGGGTCTCGTCGTATTGCGGCACCCTGGTCGCCTGCCCGTAGGGGTCGATGGTCTCGTAATCGGCGATGCGCTCGCGCTTGACCGCCTTGCCGTTGATGTTGAGCACGCCGTCGAGCATCTGGATCTTGTCCCCCGGCAGGCCGATCACCCGCTTGATGTAGTCGGTGGCGTTGTCCTTGGGCAGCTTGAACACGGCGATGTCGCCGCGCTTGGGCTCGGCCGCCCAGACCCGCCCTTCCGCCTTCATCGGCAGGTACTCGCTCAGCGGCAGCGAGTATTTCGAGTAGCCGTAGGAATATTTCGACACGAACAGGTAGTCGCCGATCAGCAGCGTCGGGATCAGCGAGCCGGACGGGATGTTGAACGGCTGGAACAGCAGCGTGCGCACCACGAGCGCGATCAGCAGCGCCTGGATTCCGACCTTCAGGGTCTCGCGGATGCTGGCCCAGGTGCCCGGTTGCGCCCGGACCTCGTGCTTCCCGTCCCGATCCAAGCGTGCGCGTTCCATCTGTCGATCCGTCCGGGGCACGATGCCGACGGCCCGCACGGGCGCCTGCCCGCCGCGCCCCGTCATGTCCGTTGTCGCGGCGGTCTAGACCAAGCGCGGTTCCCCCGCAACGCGCCGCGGATCGTGCACGTCCTGGGCCGTGTCGTGCGGCACCGCCTCGATGATCACGAACGCCTGCGCCATGGGCGGGTCGTCGGTGAGCGTGACATGGACCTTCGCCGCGTGGCCCGCCGGCAGCATCGTCGTCAGCCGTTCCAGCGCGCCGCCGGCGAGGCTCAGGGTCGGTGCGCCGCCGGGGAGGTTCACCACCTCCATGTCGCGCCAGAACACGCCCCGCGCGAGCCCGGTGCCGAGCGCCTTGGCGCAGGCTTCCTTGGCGGCGAAGCGCCGCGCGTAGGAGGGCGCGCGTGCCGCCCGCCGGTCGCACGTGGCGCGCTCGCCCTCGGTGAAGACCCGGTGGGTGAAGCGGTCGCCGAACCGCTCCAGCGAGCGTTCGATCCGGCGGATGTCGCAGAGGTCGGAGCCGATGCCGAGGATCATCGCCGCGCCGCGTCCATCGCGGCGCGCATGTCGCGGACCGCCTGGGCGAGGCCGACGAAGATCGCGTCGGCGATGAGCGCGTGGCCGATGTTCAGCTCGCGGATCTCCGAGATCTGCGCGATGGGACCGACGCTGCCGGTCGTCAGGCCGTGGCCGGCATGGATCTCCAGCCCGAGGCGCTGCCCGTGCCCGGCGGCGCGGACGATGCGGGCCCGTTCGTGCGCGCTCGCGGCCGCGTCGCCGGCGACCACGGCCTCGCAGTAGCGGCCGGTGTGGAGTTCCACCACCGGCGCGCCGAGCGCGTGCGCCGCTTCCATCACCGCCTCGTCCGGCTCGACGAACAGCGAGACGCGGATGCCGGCCTCCGCCAACGCCCGGATGCGCGGCCCGAGGTGGTCGCGCCCGCCGACGATGTCGAGGCCGCCCTCCGTGGTGCGCTCGGCGCGGTTCTCCGGCACCAGACAGGCGGCGTGCGGCTTCAGCCCGAGAGCGAGCGCCACCATCGCGTCGGTCGCCGCCATCTCGAAGTTGAGCGGCACGCTCAGGTGCCGCCGGAGCGCGGCCATGTCGGCGTCGCGGATGTGGCGGCGGTCCTCGCGCAGGTGCGCGGTGATCCCGTCGGCGCCGACCTCGACCGCGAGGAGGGCGGCGCGGACCGGATCGGGATAGGTGCCGCCGCGGGCATTGCGGACGGTGGCGACGTGATCGATGTTGACGCCGAGGCGCAAGGGAAGTGCCGACATCCGGCGATCGTCTCTCTCGTGTGGATCGAGACCGGTGAGGTAGGGCACGCCCCCCCGATCCGGCCACGAAAAAAGGCCGGGCGTGAGGCCCGGCCTTCCTCAGTCTCGCGGTGGGCGGCGCTCAGCGTGCCGGGGCGGTGCCCGACGTGCTCGGCATCGTGCCCATGTTGCCGCTGTCGCGGGTGCCCATGGAACCGGTCCCGCCCGTCGCTGTGCCGGTCGTGGCCGGCATGTCGCCGCGGTTCATCGCGCCGCCCTGCATCGCCCCGCCTCCCATCGTCTCGGAATTGCTCTTCCCGGTGCCGGAATTGTTCATGGTGCCGGTGGCCGAGCCGGGCGTACCCGTCGTGGTGGGCGCAGCCGTCGTGGATTGCGCGAAGGCGGCGCCGGACAGGGCGAACATGAGGGCGGTGGCGGCGATAAGGGTCTTACGCATGGAATATCCTTCCTACCGTGGGATGTGATGAGAGAACGGGGCAGGCGCCGAATGGTTCGCCGAAAAGCGTTTTGTTTTCCTCGGCGTCACATTGCGGCAATGCTGGCATGAGGGAGCGTGAATACGGTCGAGGTCTGTCCCGGAACACCGCTCCCGTCCGGTTCCTTCGGCGGGTTGCCGGCGCGCCTCGCGTGCCGGCTCCCCACGCAGCCGGACTTGGCGACCGGGCTTGCGGACACGCGACCGGGCTTGCGGAAGAGCCTAAAAAGGAATACTCGCCGCCCTTCGCGTTCGCTCCGGCCGGGGGCTGAACGGACGGTGCCGTTCTCGGCGCAGGGTTCTCGCAGCGACGTCTGCGAAAAGCCCGTCGTCCCGTGTCTCCGCCTTCGATCAACCGCTCGGGCCCCACAACGGCTCGGAGGGCTTGGCGCCGGGCGAGATGCGAACCGAACCGGCCCGGAACTCCTCGTGCGCACCTGCATGTCCGGGCCCCATTCACGCTGAAGGGCCCGAAAATGCCTCTCTACGAGCACGTATTCCTGGCGCGCCAGGACGTGACGTCCCAGCAGGTCGAGACGATGATCGAGACCTACAAGGGCGTCGTCGAACAGAACGGCGGACGTTTCGAGAAGATCGAGATGTGGGGCGTCAAGTCCCTTGCCTACCGCATCAAGAAGAACCGCAAGGCGCACTTCACCCTGCTCAACATCGACGCGCCCCCGGCCGCGTTGGCCGAGATGGAGCGCCAGATGCAGATCTCGGAGGACGTGCTGCGCTTCATGACCGTCCGCGTCGAGGCGCTCGAGGCCGAGCCGTCCGCGATGATGCAGAAGCGCGACCGCGACGACCGCAAGGATCGCGAGCGCGGCCGCCGCCGTGACGACGACGGCTTCGGCGGCGGCGGCTTCGGCGGCGACCGCGACCGTGGAGATCGGGGCGACCGCGGTGACCGCGGCGACCGGCCCGAGCGCAGCTTCGGCGGGGAGAACTGAGCCATGGCATTCGGTGCAAGTGGCGCTGCCAGCGGCGGCGCCGGCGGCGGTCGTCGTCCCTTCTTCCGTCGTCGCAAGACCTGCCCGTTCTCCGGCGCCAACGCGCCGAAGATCGACTACAAGGACGTGAAGCTGCTCTCGCGCTACGTCTCGGAGCGCGGCAAGATCGTGCCGTCGCGCATCACGGCGGTCTCGGCCAAGAAGCAGCGCGAACTCGCGCAGGCGATCAAGCGTTCGCGCTTCCTCGGCCTGCTCCCCTACGTCATCAAGTAGGCTTCTCGACGATCCGCCGGCCCGGTCGATCCGGGCCGGCCCCTCCCGGGCGACGGCTGCCGCCGCCCGATCGTTGGGGCGCACCCACGCCTCTAACCCTGCCCGCACGACGCGGGGCGGCGGGACAGCGGATTTCATGGTCCAGACCCTCGGCATCGGCATCGGCGCGGGCCTCGTCTCGGCACTCCTGTTCGGATTGCTGCTGAAGGCGACCCCGCTCGCGATCATCCTCTACCTGCTGGCGCCGCTGCCGATCCTGATCGTCGGCCTCGGCTGGAATCCGCGCGCCGCGCTCGCGGCGGCCGTCTCCGGCAGCCTCGCCCTCGCCGTGGTGATCACGCCGTTCCTCGGCCTGGGGTTTGCCGCCTACCTCGCCCTGCCGGCGTGGTGGCTCGCCTACCTCGCGCTGCTCGGCCGGCCGAACGCCGACGGCAGCCTCGAATGGTACCCGACCGGACGCCTGCTCGGCTGGACCGGCGCCACCGCGGCGCTCGCCTTCATCGCCATCGCCGTCATGGCCTCGCCGAGCCACGAGGCGTTCCAGGGGCAGCTTCGGGGGCTCGCCGGCACCCTCGTCCGGGCGCAGATGCGCGACCAGCCCCCTGCGCCCGCGCGGCCGGAGGCGGGCAAAGATGCCGGGACGGATGCGGCCAAGGATACGGCCAAGGATACGGCAAAGGATGCGGGCGGGAGCGAGGGCCCCGCGCCCGCGGAGGCGGTCACCGCGGAGACCGGCCCCCAGGCCGACCTCGCCGACGCGCTCGCGCGTGCCGTGCCGGCCTTCGCCGCCAACGGGCTCGCCCTGCTCCTGACCTTCTACCTCTGGGCCTCGGCCCGCATCGTCCAGTTCTCCGGCCGCCTGCCGCGCCCCTGGCCGGACATCCCGGCGACGGTGATGCCGCGGGCCATGCTGGCGCTGCTGGCGATCGCCGTGATCCTCGCCTTCGCGCCGGGCTATGCCGGCGTGCTGGGCACGGCGCTGGTCGGCTCGGTGAGCGCGGTCTTCGCGCTCCAGGGGCTCGCCGCCTTCCACGACCGCAGCCGCGGTCGGCCCGCCCGCGGGGCGCTGCTGTTCGGCCTCTACCTGATCCTGTTCGTGACGCAGGGCATCGCCCTCGTCGCGCTGACCCTGTTCGGCCTCGCCGACACCGCCCTCGACCGGCGTCGTCCCCAAGGGCCGCCGAAGGGCGGCGCGAGACCCTGACACCCCCGCCATCCCGGCGGACCACCGCATAAGGACAACGACGATGGAAGTGATCCTGCTGGAGCGCGTCGCCAAGCTCGGCCAGATGGGCGAGACCGTGAACGTCAAGCCGGGCTTTGCCCGCAACTTCCTGCTCGCCCGCGGCAAGGCGCTGCGCGCGACGGAGGGCAACAAGAAGCACTTCGAGACCCAGCGCGCGCAGCTCGAAGCGCGCAACCTCGACCGCAAGAAGGACGCCGAAGCCGTCGCCGAGAAGCTCGACGGCCAGAGCTTCGTGCTGATCCGCCAGTCCGGCGAGTCGGGCGTGCTCTACGGCTCGGTCTCGACCCGCGACCTCGCCGAGGTCGTCGCCAAGGACGGCTTCACGGTCGATCGCGGCCAGTTCACCCTCAACCAGCCGATCAAGACGCTGGGCCTGCACGTGATCCCGGTGGTGCTGCACCCCGAGGTCGACGTGAAGGTCACCGTCAACGTCGCCCGCAGCCCCGAGGAGGCCGAGCGCCAGGCGCGTGGCGAGTCCGTCACCGAGCGTGAGGCGTTCAACCTCGACGACCTCGGCCTCGAAGTCGGCAAGGCGCTGGCCGATGCCGGCGAGGGCGCCGACGACCGGAACTGAACGGTTTCGGCCGGCTCCGGCGAATAGGGCGACGCGCATCTTCCCCTCTCCCCTCTGCGGGAGAGAGTGGCCCTCGCGTGAGCGAGGGTCGGGAGAGGGGAGCGACAGGTCCGGACGCGGCGCTCCCCTCTGCCGACTTAGCTCGCGGGCCAACCTCCTCCGCAGAGGGGGGAGGGCACTGCCTGTCTGTGAATCCCGGTGAGAACAGGGACAGCGACCCGAAAAACTTGACAGGTTCTTGATTTGTTCCAGCATGGACGCCCGCCCTCTGCGAAGGGGGCGGGCGTCCTGCGTTCAAGGCCGACCCCGGTCGGAAGACGGCGGCTAAGCATCGGTCAACCATGACGGTGCCATGGTCGTCGGATCATTTTCAGGATGTGGCGCCGCCTCAGGCCTGCATCGATTCGGAGCCTGCCCGATGGCCCTGCCCAACGCCCTGACGGCCAAGCTCGAAGCAGTGCAGGCGGAGTACCGCGTCGCTCCGCACAACATCGACGCGGAGCAGGCGCTGCTCGGCGCAATGCTCGTGAACAACGACGCGTATTATCGCGTTTCGGACTTCCTGCTGCCCGAGCACTTCATGGAGGACGCCCACCAGCAGATCTTCCAGGTGGCGACCTCGCTGATCAAGGCGGGCAAGCTCGCGACCCCGATCACCCTGAAGACCTACCTGGGCGACGCCGATTTCGGCGGCCAGACCGTGATGCAGTACCTCGCGCGGCTGGCCGCCGACGCCAGCACCGTCATCAACGCCGGCGAGTACGGCCGCGCCATCTACGACCTCGCGATCCGGCGCCGGCTGATCACCATCGGCGAGGACCTCGTCAACGGCGCCTACGAGGCGCCGGTCGAGCAGGCGCCCCGCGACCAGATCGAGGAGACCGAGCGGCGCCTCTACGAGCTGGCGGAAGCCGGCAAGTACGACGGCGGCTTCCAGAAGTTCTCCGACGCGCTGACGGCGGCCGTCGACATGGCGGCCAAAGCCTACCAGCGCGAGGGCAAGCTCTCGGGCATCGCCACGGGCCTCACCGACCTCGACGCCAAGATGGGCGGGTTGCAGTCGTCCGACCTGATCATCCTCGCTGGGCGCCCGGCGATGGGCAAGACCGCGCTCGTGACCAACATCGCCTTCAACATCGCAAAGGCCTACCAGGGCGAGAAGCAGGCCGACGGCACGATCAAGACCAAGAATGGCGGCATCGTCGGGTTCTTCTCGCTGGAGATGTCGGCCGAACAACTCGCCACCCGCATCATCGCCGAGCAATCGGGCGTGCCCTCCTACAAGATCCGCCGCGGCGACATCCGCCCGGAGGACTTCTACAAGATCACGGACGCGGCCCGGGACATGCAGACGATCCCGTTCTACATCGACCAGTCCGGCGGCATCTCGATCGCGCAGCTCGCCGCGCGTGCCCGCCGCCTCAAGCGCCAGAAGGGCCTCGACGTGCTGGTGGTCGATTACCTGCAACTGCTCTCCGGCTCAGGCAAGCGCAGCGACAACCGCGTGCAGGAGATGACCGAGATCACCACCGGCATGAAGGCCCTGGCCAAGGAACTCTCCGTGCCGATCATCGCCCTGTCGCAGCTCTCGCGCCAGGTCGAGAACCGCGACGACAAGCGCCCGCAGCTCTCGGATCTGCGCGAATCCGGCTCGATCGAGCAGGACGCCGACGTGGTGATGTTCGTGTTCCGCGAGGAATACTACGTCAACAACAAGAAGC
>NZ_CAXTHR010000164.1:0-8901 GCF_964244095.1 uncultured Methylobacterium sp.
CTGCGGCGCGAGCGGGGCGGCCTCCTCCTTGCGCGGGTCCTCGAAGTTCACGAACACCTGGAGCTGGTCCTGGATGATGCGCGCGGCGTAGGCCAGCGCATCCTCCGGCGAGACCGCGCCGTTGGTCTCGACCGTCATGGTCAGCTTGTCCTTGTCGAGATCCTGGCCCTCGCGGGTGGTCTCGATGCGGTAGCTGACCTTGGTCACCGGCGAGAACAGGGCGTCGACCGGGATCAGGCCGATCGGCGCGTCCTCGGGCCGGTTGCGCTCGGCCGGGACGTAGCCCTTGCCGGTGGCGACCGTGAACTCCATCCGGATCTCGGCGCCGTCGTCGAGCGTGCAGATCACGAGGTCGGGGTTGAGGATCTGGATGTCGCCGACCGTGCCGATGTCGCCCGCCGTGACGAGGCCGGGGCCGGTCTTGCGCAGCGTCATGCGCTTCGGGGTGTCGGTCTGCGAGCGGATGGCGATGGTCTTGATGTTGAGGACGATGTCGGTCACGTCCTCGCGCACGCCGGGGATCGAGGAGAACTCGTGCAGCACGCCGTCGATCTGAACCGAGGTCACGGCTGCACCCTGGAGCGAGGACAGCAGCACCCGGCGCAAGGAGTTGCCGAGCGTCGTGCCGAAGCCGCGCTCCAGCGGCTCGGCGACCACGGTCGCGACCCGCTTCGGATCGTCGCCGGTCGACACCTGCAGCTTGTTCGGCTTGATCAGCTCTTGCCAGTTCTTCTGAATGACCACGATCCTACCTCTCCTGTCGCGCGAGCCCGTGACCGGTCCGCGCTTCGGCCGGCCGGCGCTGCCCCTGAGCGCCGTCCGGTCCCTGAATCCGTTGTCCCGGCCCTAGGTCTCGCTGCCGACCCAGAGGACGGGCACGAAGCGATAGCCGGCGCCGTCCCGCGTCACGGTGCCGACCGCCGGGAATTCGAGGTGCGAGCCGGCCACGACGCTGCCGTCATCGGCGATTTCGTCGAGGATACGCTTGCGCGTCGCCCGGGCGCGCTCGCCGTCGACGTCGAAGGCGACGCCCGCCTCCGGCTGCTTGAACTGGATCGCCGGCATGTGCACGATGTCCGTCCACATCAGCAGGGACTTGTCCCCCGAAACGATCCGGAAACCGCAATGGCCCGGCGTATGGCCGGGGAGCGGGACGACCGTGATGCCGGGAACGACCTCCCCGCCGGACTGCAGGCGCATCCGCTCCCGATAGGGCGCCACGGCCCTGCGGGCGCCCTCGAAATAGGCCCTCGCCGCGTCCGGCGCCTGCGCCAGGGCGGCATCGGGCAGCCAATGCGCCGCCTCGTCGGCGTGCACGACGACCTCGGCGTTGGGATAGGCGGCGACGCCGTCCACGGTCAGGCCGCCGACATGGTCGGGATGCAGGTGGGTGACGAGGATCGTCCCGATCTCCTCGGGCAGGATGCCGACCGCGGCAAGTGCCGCCGGCACCCGTCCCATCGTCTCCGGGCCGAGCCTGCCGTATCCCGTATCGATCAGCACCGGCCTGCGGCCAGCTCCAGTGATCAGGAACGCGTTCAGCGTGATCCGCGGCGCCTCGGTGCGGGCGCCGGCGCGCTGAAGTGCGCCAGCTTCCGCCCTGGACACGCCCGTGACGAGATCGAGAGAGGCCTGGAACCAGCCGTCATTGAGCACGGTGACCGTGAGGTCACCGACGTTCCAACGCATGACCGCCGGGTAGGTCGTGTCGTCCGCCACCTGCCGCTCCGTCCCGCTCAGACGCGACGGCGCTTGCGCGGCCGGCAACCGTTGTGCGGGATCGAGGTCACGTCGCGGATCGAGGTCACGGTGAAGCCCGCGGCCTGGAGGGCGCGGAGCGCCGACTCGCGGCCCGAACCGGGGCCGGACACCTCGACCTCCAGGGTGCGCATGCCGTGCTCGGCGGCCTTGCGGGCAGCGTCCTCGGCCGCGACCTGCGCGGCGTAGGGGGTCGACTTGCGCGAGCCCTTGAAGCCCATCGCCCCCGAGGACGACCACGAGATCGTGTTGCCCTGCGCGTCGGTGATCGTGATCATCGTGTTGTTGAACGAGGCGGCGACGTGCGCCACGCCCGAGACGATGTTCTTGCGTTCGCGCCGGCGGACGCGGGTGGGTTCCTTGGCCATTTTTTGTCACTCGTCCTTCAGACGCGCCCGTAATTCCAGGTGCTCGGGATTCGTTTGAGATTTGGCGGCGCGGCCGTCGATTGGCCGATCCGCCACGCCGGCACCCTTCGCGGGACACCCGGCACGACGAAGAGAGGCCACGCGCCGCGTGACCCCCCGTGGTTCAACACATCACTTCTTCTTGCCGGCGATCGGCTTGGACTTGCCCTTGCGGGTGCGCGCGTTGGTGTGCGTGCGCTGGCCGCGCACCGGCAGGTTGCGGCGGTGGCGCAGACCGCGGTAGCAGCCGAGGTCCATCAGGCGCTTGATGTTCATCGAGACGTCGCGGCGCAGGTCGCCCTCGACCATGTAGTCGCGGTCGATCGTCTCGCGGATCTGGAGCACCTCGGCGTCGGTGAGCTGGTTCACGCGGCGCTCGGCCGGGATGCCGACCTTCTCGGTGATCTCCTCGGCCTTCTTCGAGCCGATGCCGTGGATGTACTGGAGCGCGATGACCACGCGCTTGTTGGTCGGGATGTTGACGCCTGCGATACGGGCCAAGGTCATGCTCCATGTGGCGCGGGCGAGACCCGGCCTCGGTGTGAAGGCGGCGCGCGTCCGGTGGAGGCCGGCCCCTGCGCGCCCGTCAACGACGAATCGGCCCACGGCCGCCCCCTGAAGGGCACCTCGGACCAGACGACGTATGGACGAAGACCGGCCTGCTAGCGCGAGCCGAGAGGTCTGTCAAGCCGTCAGGACGCGGCCGGCTCGACCAGGGCTTCGAGGATGGCGGCGACGTCGGCGGTGACGGCCTCGATCGGCTTCATCCCATCGACGGTGCGCAGCATGCCGCTGCCGGCATAATACGCCGAGAGCGGCGCGGTCTGGACCCGGTAGGCGTCGAGGCGCGACCGGAACACCTCCGGCGTGTCGTCCTTGCGCACCGGCTGGCCGCGGGCCGCGGTCTCCTCGGCGCGCCTGGCGATCCGGCCGACCAGCGCGCCCTCGTCGACCTTGAACTCGACGACGGCCGACAGCGACAGGCCCTTGCGCTCCAGCATCGCGTCGAGGGCCTTGGCCTGCTCGACGGTGCGGGGAAAGCCGTCGAGGATGAAGCCGTTGCGCGCGTCCGCCTCCTCGATCCGGTCGGCGACGATGCCGACGACGATCGCGTCCGAGACGAGGCCGCCGGCCTCCATCACCGCCTTCGCCTCGCGTCCGACCGGCGTGCCGCCGGCCACCGCCGCGCGCAGCATGTCGCCGGTCGAGAGCTGCGGGATGCCGAAGCGCGCGACGATCCGCTCGGACTGCGTGCCCTTTCCCGCGCCGGGCGGTCCGAGCAGAATGATCCGCATGGGCGTTTTCCTCGTCCGTGCCCGTCTCTCGGGGCTTCGTGGCGGCCGTTTCCCCGTCGCGAGCGAGCCGGAAGGGGGTGCCGAGCTCGTGATTCCGGGTGGATGTATCCCGGAGGTCAGCGCCGCCGCTGCGCGGTGGAGGCGCCGCGGAGCTTGGCCTTCTTCACCAGCCCCTCGTACTGGTGCGCCATCAGGTGCCCATGGATCTGGGCGACCGTGTCCATCGTCACCGAGACGACGATCAGCAGCGAGGTGCCGCCGAAGCCGAGGCTCGCCGAGGCGTAGGAGGCCAGGATCTCGGGCACGAGGCAGACGAAGGTGAGGTAGAGCGCGCCGATCAAGGTGATGCGCGTCAGCACCTTGTCGATGAAGGCGGCGGTGCGCTCGCCCGGCCGAATGCCGGGGATGAAGCCGCCGTGCTTCTTCAGGTTGTCGGCGGTCTCCTGGGGGTTGAAGACGACGGCCGTGTAGAAGAACGCGAAGAAGATGATCAGCGCGGCGTAGAGCGCCATGTAGAGCGGCCGGCCGTGGCCGAGATAGGCCGTCACGGTGGCGAGCACGCCGGTGCCCTGGTTGGCCGAGAAGCTCGCCACAGTCGCCGGCAGCAGCAGCAGCGAGGACGCGAAGATCGGCGGGATGACGCCCGCGGTGTTGAGCTTGAGCGGCAGGAACGAGGTCTGGCCCTCGTACATCCGGTTTCCGACCTGGCGCTTGGGGTAGTTGATCAGCAGCCGGCGCTGGGCGCGCTCCATGAACACGATGAAGTACACCAGCCCGATCGCCGCGACGCCGACGCCGAGGATCACCGCCGAGGACAGCGCACCGGTGCGCGACAGCTCCAGCGCGCCGATGATCGCGGTCGGCAGGTGCGCGACGATGCCGGCGAAGATGATCAGCGACGAGCCGTTGCCGATGCCGCGCGAGGTGATCTGCTCGCCGATCCACATCAGGAACAGCGTGCCGCCGGTCAGCGTGATGACGGTGGAGGCGAGGAAGAACGGCCCGGGCTCGATCGCGGCGCTGGAGCCCTGCAGGCCGATGGCGATGCCCCAGGACTGCACCAGCGCCAGCACCACCGTGAGGTAGCGCGTGTACTGGTTGATGACCTTGCGGCCCGACTCGCCCTCCTTCTTCAGCGTCTCCAAACTCGGGATCACCGAGGTGAGGAGCTGGATGATGATCGAGGCCGAGATGTAAGGCATGATGTTGAGCGCGAAGATCGCCATGCGCTCCACCGCCCCGCCGGAGAACATGTTGAACAGGCCAAGCACGCCGCCCGATTGCTGCTGGAAGTTGCGCGCGAACTGCTCCGGGTCGATGCCGGGGATCGGGATGTAGGTCCCGAGCCGGAACACCACGAGGGCGCCGAGCGTGAACCAGATGCGCTTCTTCAGCTCGTCGGCCTTGGCGATGGCCCCGAAATTGAGGTTCGCGGCGAGCTGCTCGGCGGCTGAGGCCATGGCCTGTGTCCTGATTGACGGTCACGGGGGAGCCGCGCGGCGCCCCTGAAAACGGAAGCGGCGGCCGCATGCGAGGTCGCACGGGCCGCCGCTCGAAGCTTCGACTTAAGGGGTCGGAAAGCGGTAGGCAACCGCGCTCAGGCGGTCGCCTCGCCCTTGCCGCCCTTGCCGCGGACCGAGACGCCGGCACCGTAGGCGACGACGACGCTGCCGCCGGCCTTCTCGACCGCCGCGACCGCCGACTTCGACGCGCGGGTGACCTCGAAGGCCACCTTGGCACTCAGCTCGCCGACGCCGAGCAGCTTCACGCCGTCCCGGGCGCGGGCGATGATCCCGGCCTGCACAAGCGCCTCGACCGTCACGGTCGCGGCGTGATCGAGCTTGCCCGCGTCGATCGCCTGCTGCACGCGGCCGACATTCACCTCGTTGAGGTCGGTCGAATACAGGTTGTTGAAGCCACGCTTGGGCAGGCGCCGGTGGAGCGGCATCTGACCGCCCTCGAAGCCCTTGATGGCCACGCCGGTCCGGGCCTTCTGGCCCTTCACGCCGCGTCCCGCGGTCTTGCCCTTGCCGGAACCGATGCCCCGGCCGACACGCATCCGGTTCTTGGTGGCGCCTTCGTTGTCGCGGATCTCGTTGAGCTTCATGGCGCCCTCCTCAAGCCGCGTCGTCGAGGACGCGCACGAGATGCGCGACCTTGCGGATCATGCCGCGAACGGAGGGTGTATCCTCCAGTTCCGACACCCGGTGAAGCTTGTTCAGCTTCAGGCCGACCAGCGTCTGGCGCTGGGAAGCCTCGCGGCGGATCGGCGAACCGATCTGCTCGACGCGGACAGTCTTGACTGACATGCTGCCCTCTCCCTTACGCGACCGCGGCTTCGGACTGGTCGGACGGGTCCGCATCGGTGCGCCGCGCCTGGAGCGTGGACACCTTGAGACCGCGCCGACCGGCGACGGAGCGCGGGCTGTCCTCGTTCTTGAGCGCCGCGAAGGTCGCGCGGACGAGGTTGTAGGGGTTCGACGAACCGAGGCTCTTGGCGACCACGTCCTGCATGCCGAGCGTCTCGAACACGGCGCGCATCGGGCCGCCGGCGATGATGCCGGTTCCTTGCGGCGCCGCGCGCAGGATCACCTTGCCGGCGCCGTGGCGGCCCTGCACGTCGTGGTGCAGGGTCCTGCCTTCGCGCAGCGAGATGCGCACGAGGCCGCGCTTGGCCGACTCGGTCGCCTTGCGGATCGCCTCGGGGACCTCGCGGGCCTTGCCGTGGCCGAAGCCGACGCGGCCCTTCTGGTCGCCGACGACGACGAGCGCCGCGAAGCCGAAGCGCCGGCCGCCCTTCACCACTTTGGCGACGCGGTTGATGTGGACGAGCTTGTCCACGAACTCGCTGTCGCGCTCCTCACGGTCGTCGCGGCGGCCGCGGCCGCCGCCTTCACGTTCACGTGCCATGTTGATCCCGTTTCATCTCACTGACGCGGGTGGCGGGCCCGCTCGCTTGAATCGTCACCGATGAAGCCGGCAGAAGCCGCCTTCACTCCGCCGAGAGTCAGAAGTCGAGGCCGCCTTCGCGGGCGGCCTCGGCCAGCGCCTTGACGCGGCCGTGGTACTGGTAGCCCGAGCGGTCGAACACGACCTTCGAGACGCCGGCGGCCTTGGCGCGCTCGGCGACGAGCTTGCCCACAGCCGACGCGGCGGCGACGTCGGCGCCGGTCTTCAGGTCGGCGCGCAGGCCCTTGTCGATCGACGAGGCCGCAGCGAGCGTGACGCCCGCCGCGTCGTCGATGACCTGGACGTAGATCTGCTTCGAGGACCGGAACACCGAGAGCCGGGGCCGGCCGTTGGCCGCGGCCCGCAGCGCGCGGCGCACACGAGCCTTGCGGCGATCGAGGGCTTCGAGTTTGCGTGACATGTCCTTCGCCCCCTTACTTCTTCTTGCCTTCCTTGCGGAAGATGAACTCGCCCGCGTACTTCACGCCCTTGCCCTTATACGGCTCGGGACCGCGATAATCGCGGATCTCGGCGGCGACCTGGCCGACGCGCTGCCGGTCGATGCCGGTGATCGTGATCTCCGTGGGCTTGGGCGTCACGATGGTGATGCCCGCCGGGATCGCGTACTCGATGTCGTGGCTGTAGCCGAGCGAGAGCTTCAGCGCCTTGCCGGCCATCGCGGCGCGGTAGCCGACGCCGGTGATCTCGAGCTTCTTCTCGAAGCCTTTCGACACGCCCTCGACGAGGTTCGCGACCTGGGTACGCGACGTGCCCCAGAGCGAGCGGGCCTGCTTGGACTGGTCCTTGGGCTGCACCGACACGGCGCCGTCCTCGAGGGCGACCAGCACCATGTTGGGGACGACGAACGCGAGTTCGCCCTTCGCGCCCTTCACCGTTACCGTCTGACCCGTGACCGACGCCGTGACGCCGGCCGGGACGGGGACGGGCTTCTTGCCTACGCGAGACATCTGCCTCTCTCCTTGTCCGGGATCAGAACACCTTGCAGAGCACTTCGCCGCCGACGTTGCGCTCGCGCGCCTCGTGGTCGGCCATGACGCCCTCTGGGGTGGACACGATGGTGACGCCGAGGCCGTCGGCGACGCGGGGCAGTTCGCCGACCGCCGAGTAGACGCGGCGACCGGGCTTCGACACGCGCTGAATCGAGCGGATGACCGGCTGGCCGTCGTAGTATTTCAGCTCGATCGCGAACTCGGTGCGGCCGTTGCCGAGGTCCGTGGTCGCGAAGTCGCGGATATAGCCTTCCGACTTCAGCACGTTCAGCACGTTAGCGCGCAGCCGCGAGCCCGGCGTCGAGACAACGTTGCGGCGGCGAAGCTGGCCGTTGCGGATGCGGGTGAGCATGTCGCCCACGGGGTCGTTGACCATGGGTGGCTCCTACCAGCTCGACTTGACGAGGCCAGGAATCAGGCCCCGGTTGCCGAGTTCGCGCAGCGCGATGCGCGACACGCCCATCTTGCGGTAATAGGCCCGCGGGCGGCCAGTGATCTCGCAGCGGTTGCGCACCCGCGTCGGCGAGGAGTTGCGCGGAAGCTCCGCGAGCTTGAGGCGCGCCTCGAACCGCTCCTCCATCTCGAGGCTCTCGTTGTTGGCGGTCGTGAGCAGGGCCTTGCGCTTGGCTGCGAAGCGTTTGACCAGCTCCTTCCGGTGGTTGTTCTGTTCGATCGAACTCTTCTTGGCCATTGTTCTGTCCTCCGGTGTCCGCGTCTAGTGCCTTTGAGGGGCGCCTACTGCCGGAACGGGAATTGGAAGGCGGCCAGCAGCGCGCGGGCCTCCTCGTCGTTGGTCGCGGTCGTGGCGACGACGATGTCCATGCCCCACGTCTGCTCGGCCTTGTCGTAGGAGATCTCCGGGAACACGAGGTGCTCCTTGAGACCGAGCGCATAGTTGCCGCGGCCGTCGAACGACTTCGGGTTCAGGCCGCGGAAGTCGCGCACGCGCGGCAGCGCGATCGTGACGAGGCGGTCCATGAACTCGTACATCTTCCGGCGGCGCAGGGTGACCTTGCAACCGATCGGCATGCCCTCGCGGACCTTGAAGGTCGCGATCGGCTTGCGCGCCCGGGTGATGACCGGCCTCTGGCCGGCGATCAGCGCGAGGTCGCCGGCGGCGACCGTGGCCTTCTTGGAATCGGTAGTGGATTCGCCGACGCCCATGTTGATGACGATCTTGTCGATCCGCGGAACCTGCATCGGGTTCTTGTAGCCGAACTGCTCGATGAGCTTCTGGCGGATGACGTCGTCGTAATGGGTGCGCAGCCGCGGGACGTAGGCGTCCTTGCTTGCCTCAGCCATCGATCAGATCTCCCGAGCGTTTGGCGAACCGGACCTTGCGCCCGTCGTCGAGAATGCGAAAACCCACCCGCGTCGGCTTGCCGTCATTCGGGTCGGCCACGGCGAGGTTGGAGAGATGGATGGCAGCCTCCTTGGAGATGATGCCGCCTTCCTGGTTCTGCGTCTGCTTCTGGTGCTTCT
>NZ_CAXTHR010000165.1:0-8817 GCF_964244095.1 uncultured Methylobacterium sp.
GAAGCCCTCGGTGGTGCCGTTGGCCTTGGCCCGGCCGTTGGCCGTGAACGGGAACTTGCCCGCGTTGTAGGCGGTCCCGTCCTTCTTCAGCTCCTCCTCGGTACGTCCGACCGAGGCGACCTCCGGATACGTGTAGACCACGTTCGGGATCACCGCGTAGTTCACGTGGCCGGCCTGGCCGGCCAGGATCTCGGCCACCGCCACGCCCTCGTCCTCGGCCTTGTGCGCGAGCATCGGCCCGGCGATCACGTCGCCGATGGCGTAGATGCCGGGCACGCTGGTGGCGTAGCGGCTGTCCGTCCGGATGCGGCCCTTCTCGTCGAGGTCGACGCCGACGCCCTCCAGCCCCAGCCCCTCGGTGTAGGGCACGCGGCCGATCGCCACGAGCACCACGTCGGCCGAGAGCGTCTCCGTCTCGCCGCCGGCGGCCGGCTCCACGGTCACGCGGGCGCCCGCCTCGCCGGTCTCGACGCCCGTGACCTTGGTCGAGAGCCGGAAGGCGATGCCCTGCTTGGCCATGATCCGCTGGAACTGCTTGCCGACTTCGCCGTCCATGCCCGGCAGCACCCGGTCGAGGTACTCGACCACCGTCACTTCGGCGCCGAGCCGGCGCCAGACCGAGCCGAGCTCCAGCCCGATCACGCCCGCGCCGATCACCAGCAGCGTCTTGGGCACCTGCGAGAGTTCCAGCGCCCCGGTGGAGGAGACCACGACCTTCTCGTCGATCGCCACGCCCGGCAGGCGGGTGACGTCGGAGCCGGTGGCGACGACGATGTCCTTCGTCTCCAGCATCCGGTTGCCGCCGTCCGTCGCCGTCACCTCGACCCGGCCTACGCCGGCGATCCTGGCCGTGCCGTGGAAGGCCTCGACCTTGTTCTTCTTCAGCAGGAACTCGACGCCCTTGGTGTTGCCGTCGACGCCACCCTGCTTGAAGCCCTGCATCTTCGCCAAGTCGAGCTTCGGCGTGCCGACGTCGATGCCGAGGTCGGGGAAGTGCTTGGTCGCCTCCTCGAACGCCTCGGAGGCGTGCAGCAGCGCCTTCGACGGGATGCAGCCGACGTTGAGGCAGGTGCCGCCATGGGTCGCCCGCTTCTCGACCACCGCGACGCGCAGGCCGAGCTGCGCCGCGCGGATGGCGCAGACGTAGCCGCCGGGGCCGGTGCCGATGACGACGAGATCGTAGGTGCTCATGGCTGTGCTCGTTCCTGATGCGCGTGCGGCGCTCGCCGGAGCGGGCCGCGGAAAGATCGATCGGTTCCGACGCTCAGCGCCCGCCCGACACGTCGAGGATCGCCCCGGTGACGTAGGCGGCCTCCTCCGAGAGAAGCCAGACCACGGGAGCCGCCACCTCCTCGGCGGTTCCCGCTCGCTTCATCGGCACGCCCGGCCCCATCGCGGCGGCCTTGTCCGGCGTGCCGCCGCTGGCGTGGATCTCGGTGTCGATGATGCCCGGCGCCACCGCGTTGACGCGGATGCCCTCGTCGGCGACCTCGCGGGCGAGCCCGACGGTGAAGCTGTCGATCGCCCCCTTCGACGCGGCATAGTCCACGAACTGCCCCGCTCCGCCCAGCCGTGCGGCGATCGAGGAGAGGTTGACGATCGCCCCGCCGCGGCCCCCGGTCCTCGTCGACATGCGCCGCACCGCCTCGCGGGCGCAGAGGAAGCTGCCGACGACGTTGGTCGCCATCATCCGACGGAGGCGTGCCGCGCTCATCTCGGAGACGGGTGCCGGGAGATCGACCACGCCGGCATTGTTGACGAGCGCCGTGACGGTGCCGAGCCGGTCGGCGGCCGCAAACAGCGCGACCACGTCGGCCTCCTGCGCCACGTCGCAGCGCACCGCGACGGCCTTTCCGCCGGCCGCGGCGATCGCGGCGGCGACGCCCTCGGCCGCGCCCGCGTCGGAGACGTAGCCGAGGCAGACGCGAAACCCGCGCCCGGCCGCGAGCAGCGACACGACACGTCCGATGCCACGGCCCCCGCCGGTGACGACCGCGACGGCGTCGTTGAGACCCGTCATGAGGCGGCTTCGACGAAGGGCTTGGCGGCGTCGTGCAGGCGGCTGCGGTCGATGTAGTCCGGCAACAGGGTATGCTCGTCGATGACGGCGCGCGCGAGTTGTTCAACGGTCAGGTTCGTCGCGCCGGTCAGATCCGCGCCGCGCAGGATCGTTCCGACCAGTCGCGCGCCCTGGAAATTGGAGCGTCGAAACAATGCGTTGCTGGCGTCCGCCCCCGACAGTTCGGCATCGCGAAGATCGGCGTTGCTGAGGTCGGTCCGCCTGACGAAGGCGCCGCGAAGGTTCAAAACGGGACGATCCCTAGTCGACAGGCGGGTCATCGGCCGGAATCCTCATGAGCAGCGTTGCCATAATGGCCTGTACGTCGATCGGCGGGGCCGCGTCCTGATAGCCCGTCTGCCTTTCCCGCAGATACGCCTGAAGCAACTCGAAGACCGGGTTCGCAAGATCAGGAAAATCCCGGCCGATCTCCCGAAGAACGTAGATCGCGGCCAGACGCACCTCAAGGCGCTCCTCCCCGAGCTGTCCGGCCGCGCGATTGAACAGTTCCGTGACGTGGGCGCGCCGGGCCAGATCGGCCTGCGCGGCGGCCGAACCCGCCTGCGTCCGCTCGGGCGCGAGCTTCCACCACGCGAGGACGACGCCACCGAATGCCGCCAATGCGAGCCCGACGTTTCGGACGATCTCCGAAAAGAGAACCCAATTCTGCATTCCGTCGCACCCGAGAGCCGGCGCCTGCCGGCTACAGGTCCAGCACCAGCCGCGCCGGGTCCTCCAGCGCCTCCTTGACGCGTACCAGGAAGGTCACCGCCTCCTTCCCGTCCACGATGCGGTGGTCGTAGGACAGCGCCAGATACATCATCGGCCGCGCCTCGATCTTGCCGTGCCGCACCACCGGCCGCTCCTCGATGCGGTGCATCCCCAAGATGCCCGATTGCGGCGCGTTGAGGATCGGCGTCGACATCAGCGAGCCGTAGATGCCGCCGTTGGTGATCGTGAAGGTGCCGCCCTGCATCTCCTCGATCGAGAGCTTGCCGTCCCGCGCCTTGCGCCCGAAGCCGGAGATCGTCTTCTCGATGCCGGCGAGCGAGAGGTCGTCGGCGTTGCGCACCACCGGCACGACGAGGCCCTTGTCGGTGCCGACCGCGATGCCGATGTGGTAGTAGTTCTTGTAGACGAGGTCCTGCCCGTCGATCTCGGCGTTGACGGCCGGCACGTCCTTGAGCGCGCCGATCACCGCCTTGGTGAAGAAGCCCATGAAGCCGAGCTTCGTCCCGTGCTTCTTCTCGAACAGGTCCTTGTACTGGGTGCGCAGCGCCATCACGGCGCCCATGTCGACGTCGTTGAACGTCGTCAGCATCGCCGCGGTGTCCTGCGCGTCCTTGAGGCGGCGGGCGATGGTCTGGCGGAGCTTCGTCATCCGCACGCGCTCCTCGCGCGCGGCGTCGTCGGGCTTGGAGGCCGGGCGCGGCGGGGTCGGGCGGGCGTCCCTGGCGGGTGCCGGTGCGGGCTGAGGCGCACTCTTCTGCGGGTCGCCCTTCCCTTGTGAGTCGCCTTTGGCGATCGCGCCGAGCATGTCGCCCTTGGTGACGCGGCCGTCCTTGCCGGTGCCGTTGAGGCCGGACGGGTCGATGCCCGATTCCCGCGCGAGCTTGCCCACCGCCGGGCCGTTGTCGCCGGCCGGGCGGCTAGCCTGCGGGACCGCATCGTCGCCGTGGTTGCCGTAGCCGGCGGCCGATTCCGCGGCGGGGGCCTCCTCGACCGCCTTGGCGTCGGCGGGGGCGGCCTTCGGCGCCTCGCTGCGGCTCTCGGCCTTGGTCTCGGCGGCCTGCGTCTTCGGCGGCGCGGCCTCCTTCGGCGCGGGTTTGGCGCCGCCGGCGCCGGCCTCGACGATCGAGCCGAGCAGCGCGCCCGGCTCCACCGTCTCGCCGTCCTTGACCAGGATCTCGCCGAGCTCGCCGGCCGCCGGCGCGTTGACCTCGAGCGTCACCTTGTCGGTTTCCAGCTCGACGATCGGCTCGTCGGCGGCGACCGCGTCGCCCGGCTTCTTGAACCAGCGGCCGATGGTGGCCTCGCTGACGGATTCGCCGAGCGTCGGGACGAGGATGTCGGTTGCCATTGCTGTTCACGCCGGATCGGTTGGGCCGTGCGGGACGACCGGAAGTCGGGACGGCGGCACGCGAAGCGCGCCGCCAACTCACACAAAAATCAGACCGCCAGCGCCTCGTTGAGGAACGCCTGGAGCTGCGCCTGATGCTTCGACATCTGCCCGACGGCGGTCGAGGCCGAGGCCGGGCGGCCGACGTAGCGGGCGCGCTTCACGGCGGCGCTCGCCTGCCCCAGCACCCATTCGAGGTAGGGCTCGACGAAGGCCCAGGCCCCCATGTTCTTGGGCTCCTCCTGGCACCACACCACCTCGGCGTTGCGGAAGCGGCCCATCTCGTTGGCGAGCGCCTTGAGCGGGAACGGGTAGAGCTGCTCGACGCGCAGCAGGTAGACGTCGGAGACAGCGCGCTTCTCACGCTCCTCCAGCAGGTCGTAATAGACCTTGCCCGAGCACAGCACGACGCGGCGGATCTTGTCGTCGCGCACCAGCTTCACGCCGGTCTCGTCGCGCTCGGCACCGTCCCACAGGATGCGGTGGAAGCTCGATCCTTCGGCGATCATCTCGATCGACGACACCGCCCGCTTGTGCCGCAGCAGCGACTTCGGCGTCATCAGGATCAGCGGCTTGCGGAAGTCGCGCTTCAACTGGCGCCGCAGGATGTGGAAGTAGTTGGCCGGCGTCGAGCAGTTGGCGACCTGCATGTTGTCCTCAGCGCAGGATTGCAGGTAACGCTCCAGCCGCGCGGAGGAATGCTCCGGCCCCTGGCCCTCGTAGCCGTGCGGCAGCAGCATCACGAGGCCGGACATACGCAGCCACTTGCGCTCGCCCGATGCGATGAACTGGTCGATCACCACCTGCGCACCGTTGGCGAAGTCGCCGAACTGCGCCTCCCACAGCACCAGGGCGTTCGGCTCGGCGGCCGAGTAGCCGTACTCGAAGCCGAGGACCGCCTCTTCCGACAGCATCGAGTTGATGACCTCCAGCGGCGCCTGACCTTCACGGATCGCGTTCAGCGGCGTGAAGCGTTGCTCGTTCTCCTGGTCGATCACCACGGCGTGGCGCTGCGAGAAGGTGCCGCGCTCGACATCCTGGCCTGAGAGCCGGACGCGGTTGCCGTCGATGAGCGTCGCGCCGAAGGCCAGCGCCTCGGCGGTCGCCCAGTCGATGCCGACGCCGGTCTCCACCGCCTTGGCGCGGTTGTCGAGGAATCGCTGGATCGTGCGGTGGAGGTGGAAGCCGGGCGGCGCCTGGGTGATCTTCTGCGCGATCTCGCGCAAGGTCTCGGCCGGCACGCCGGTGCGGCCGCGGCGGGGGTCGTCCACGTCCTCGTGCACCGCCTTGAAGCCGGACCAGCGCCCGTCGAGCCAGTCGGCCTTGTTGGCCTTGTAGGCGCCCGCCACCTCCAGCTCGCTGTCGAGCACTGCCCGGAACTCGGCCTTGCGGGCCTCGAACGCCTCCTGGGTGATGGTGCCGTTCTCGATGAGACGGCGGCCGTAGCTTTCCAGCACCGAGGTGTGCTTGCGGATGCGCTGGTACATCTTCGGCTGGGTGAAGGCCGGCTCGTCGCCCTCGTTGTGGCCGAAGCGGCGGTAGCACAGCATGTCGATCACCACCGGCTTGCCGAACTTCTGCCGGTACTCGACCGCGACCTTGGTCGCGAAGGTGACGGCCTCGGGGTCGTCGCCGTTGCAGTGGAAGATCGGCGCCTCGACCATCTTGGCGAGGTCGGACGGGTAGGGCGAGGAGCGCGAGAAGCGCGGATCGGTGGTGAAGCCGATCTGGTTGTTGATGATGAAGTGGATCGAGCCGCCGGTGCGGTGGCCCTTCAGGCCCGACAGGCCGAGGCACTCGGCGACCACGCCCTGGCCGGCAAACGCCGCGTCGCCGTGGATCAGAAGCGGCATGACGCTGCCGCGCTGGATGTTCGGCTTGGCGCGCTGGTCCTGCTTGGCGCGGACCTTGCCGAGCACCACCGGGTCGACGATCTCGAGGTGCGAGGGATTGGCGGTGAGCGAGAGGTGGACGGTGTTGCCGTCGAAGGCGCGGTCCGAGGACGCGCCGAGGTGGTACTTGACGTCGCCCGAGCCCTCGACCTCGGCCGGCGAGGCCGAGCCGCCCTTGAACTCGTTGAACACCGCCCGGAACGGCTTGGCCATCACGTTGGTGAGCACGTTCAGCCGCCCGCGATGGGCCATGCCGAGCACGATCTCGCGCACGCCGAGCGCGCCGCCGCGCTTGATGATCTGTTCGAGCGCCGGGATCATCGCCTCGGACCCGTCGAGCCCGAAGCGCTTGGTGCCGGTGTATTTGAGGTCGAGGAACCGCTCGAACCCTTCCGCCTCGATGAGCTTGTTCAGGATCGCGCGGCGGCCTTCCGGCGTGAACGAGATCTCCTTGTCCTTGCCCTCGATGCGCTCCTGAATCCACGCCTTCTCCTCGGGATCGGAGATGTGCATGAACTCGACGCCGAGCGTCTGGCAGTAGGTCCGCTCCAGGATCTCGACGATCTCGCGGATGGTGCCGAACTCGAGCCCGAGCACGTTGTCGAGGAAGATCGGCCGGTCCCAGTCGGATTCGAGGAAGCCGTAATGCTGCGGGTGCAGCTCCTCGTGGTCGCCGCGGGGCGCCAGCCCCAGCGGGTCGAGCTTGGCGTGCAGGTGGCCGCGCATGCGGTACGAGCGGATCAGCATGATCGCGCGCACCGAATCCTTGGTCGCCTGCTCCACCGAGACGCCGGCCTTCGCGGTGACCGCGAGGCCGTCGGCGGGCTTGCCGGGCTTGGGCTCGCCCTTTGCCTGCCCCTTGGCCAGGATCCTCTCGCCGACCGCCTTCTCCAGGGTCGCCCAGTTGCCGTCGAGCGCCGAGACGATCTCGCCGTTGGCCGGCACGGGCCAGTTCGGCTTCGTCCAGGAGGCGCCCGCCGCGTTCTTCGCGACCAGGGTCTCGTCCTCGCCGAGCCCCTTGAAGAAGGCCTGCCACGCGGGGTCGACCGAGGCCGGGTTGCGGGCATAGGCCGCCTGCAGGTCCTCGATGTAGGCGGCGTTGCCGCCGTAGAGGAACGAGGTCTCCAGCAGCGCTTCGTTCACGTCCTGGCGTGCCATCGGGCGATCATCCTGTCTTCGGGCGCTCCGCCGCTGCGGGCTGAGCGCGTCATCGCGAGCGGGGAGCCTCGGAGCGAAGGCAGGCTCGGCGAACGCTTGAGATCCTGGCCGCGCCCGCAAGGGCGCGCCTCGTGCTCTCTCATATGGGATCGCGGGCTTGCGTGCACTGCAACACGGCCGCGCGTGGGGTCATCCGCCCGCGGCTGTCACCCTCAGCCCCGGAGCACCTCGACGAGCGTCGAGCCGAGCCGCGCCGGCGAGGGCGAGACGCGGATGCCGGCCGCCTCCATCGCCGCGATCTTATCCTCGGCGCCGCCCTTGCCGCCGGAGATGATCGCGCCGGCATGCCCCATGCGCCGGCCGGGCGGCGCGGTGCGGCCGGCGATGAAGCCGACCATCGGCTTGCTTCGTCCGCGCTTGGCCTCGTCCGCGATGAACTGCGCCGCGTCCTCCTCGGCCGAGCCGCCGATCTCGCCGATCATCACGATCGAGGTGGTCTTCTCGTCGGCCAGGAACATCTCCAGCATGTCGATGAACTCGGTGCCCTTCACCGGGTCGCCGCCGATGCCCACCGCCGTGGTCTGGCCGAGGCCCGCGGTCGAGGTCTGGAACACCGCCTCGTAGGTCAGCGTGCCGGAGCGCGAGACGATGCCGACCGAGCCGGTCTTGAAGATGTTGGCCGGCATGATGCCGATCTTCGATTCGCCCGCCGTGACCACGCCGGGACAGTTCGGCCCGATGAGCCGCGACTTCGAGCCCTCCAGCGCGCGCTTGACCCGCACCATGTCGAGCACCGGAATACCTTCCGTGATGCACACGATCAGCGGCATCCCGGCTTGGATCGCCTCGCAGATCGCATCCGCCGCGCCCGGCGGCGGCACGTAGACGACGCTCGCCGTGGCGCCGGTCGCCTCGCGCGCCTCGGCCACGGTGTCGAACACCGGCAGCCCGAGATGGCTCGCGCCGCCCTTCCCCGGCGAGGTGCCGCCGACCATCTTGGTGCCGTAGGCCAGCGCCTGCTCGGAGTGGAAGGTCCCGTTCTTGCCGGTGAAGCCCTGGCAGATGACTTTCGTGGATGCGTCGATCAGGATGGACATCGGCTCAGCCCTTCTTCACGGCGGCGACGATCTTCTGCGCCGCATCGTCGAGATCGTCGGCGGAGATCACGTTCAGCCCCGAGCCGCCGATGATCGCCTTGCCCTCCTCGACGTTGGTGCCCTCGAGCCGCACGACGAGCGGCACTTCGAGGCCCACGGTCTTGACCGCCGCGATCACGCCGCGGGCGATGACGTCGCACTTCATGATGCCGCCGAAGATGTTGACGAGGATGCCCTTCACCTGCGGGTCGGCGGTGATGATCTTGAAGGCGGCCGTGACCTTCTCCTCGGTGGCGCCGCCGCCGACATCGAGGAAGTTCGCCGGCTCCTCGCCGTAGAGCTTGATGATGTCGAGCGTCGCCATGGCGAGGCCGGCGCCGTTGACCATGCAGCCGATCGTGCCGTCGAGCGCGATGTAGGCGAGATCGTACTTCGACGCCTCGATCTCCTTGGCGTCCTCCTCGGTCTCGTCGCGGAGCGCCAGGATGTCGG
>NZ_CAXTHR010000166.1:0-8587 GCF_964244095.1 uncultured Methylobacterium sp.
CCGAGCGCGGCGTGCTCGACGCGATGCGCCTGCGGGTGCGCACCCTGACCCTGCCAGACACCTACCAGGACCACGACAGCCCCGACAAGATGTACGCCGACGCCGGGCTGGATGCCAAAAGTATCGTCAAACGCGTCGAAGACATCCTCCCAGAGCGGCAGGAGGGCCGTTCCCGCCTTCGCCTCGCCTGAGGGTTGACCCTCGCCTCGAACGACGGGCCGGGTGTGGCCCGGGTCGCCTTGCCGCGCGCGCCGTTCGATGACAAAAGCCGCCTTGTTGCGGTGCGGTGCCCAAGTTCAGGGCATCACTCCAGTCCTCTGACGATGCGAGCGTGATGGCAGAGGCCACCCATACCGGTTCCTCCGACATCGGCCCCGTGCTGATCACCGGCGCCAGCGGCTTCCTCGGTCCGGCGCTCGTCGACGTGTTCCGCGAGGCCGGCTTCCCGGTGCGCGTCATGGTGCGCGCGACGAGCCCGCGCACCAACCTGACCTGGACCGACGTGGAGATCGTCGAGGGCGACATGCGCGATCCGGCCGCCGCAGCGGCCGCGATGCGCGGCCAACGCTACCTGATCCACGCGGCCGCCGATTACCGCCTCTGGGCGCCCGACCGGGAGGAGATCGTCCGGACCAACCGCGACGGTACCCGCACCATGATGCGGGCGGCGCTGGACGCGGGCGTCGAGCGGGTGGTCTACACGTCGAGCGTCGCCACCATCAAGCCGCCGGGAGATGGGGCGGCGCCCTCCGACGAGACGCAAAGCTTGACCCCGGAGACCGCGATCGGCGCCTACAAGCGGAGCAAGGTCGTCGCCGAGCGCGTGGTCGAGGCGATGGTCGCGGGCGAGCGCCTGCCGGCCGTGATCGTCAATCCCTCGACGCCGATCGGGCCGCGCGACGTCAAGCCGACGCCGACGGGACGCATCATCCAGGAGGCGGCCTCGGGCCGGATGCCGGCCTTCGTCGATACCGGGCTCAACCTCGCGCACGTGGACGACGTCGCCGCCGGGCATCTGCTGGCGCTGCGCAAGGGCCGCATCGGCGAGCGGTACATCCTGGGCGGAGAGAACGTCCTGTTGTCGCAGATGCTCGCCGACATCGCGCGCCTGGTCGGCCGCAAGCCGCCGACCGTGAACCTGCCGCGCGCGGTCGTCTATCCGATCGCTTTCCTCTCCGAGCAGATGGCGCGGCTCACCGGCCGGCAGCCCTTCGCGACGATCGACGGCATCCGCATGTCGCGCTACCGGATGTTCTTCTCGGACGCCAAGGCGCGCACCGAACTCGGCTACGCCGCGCGGCCCTATCGCGCTGGGCTGTCGGACGCGATCGCGTGGTTCCGCGGGGCGGGGTATCTGCGATGAGCGCGCGGAACACGGCGACCGACCTGCGCTCGGGCAAGGGCGCGCGCGACGAGAACTTTCCGGTCGCCTCGCACCTGATCCACCCGCGAAACCGCGGCGCGATCCTCGCCTTCTACGGCTTCGTCCGCGCCGGCGACGACGTCGCCGACCACGCAGCCCTCTCGCCCGAGCGGAAGCTGGCGCTCCTCGACGGGCTCGCCGACGCGCTGACCGGCTCCGGCCCGTCCGATCCCGAGGCCGAACCGCTCAAGGCGGAACTCGCGGCACGCGGCCTGCCGCCCCGCCACGCGCTCGAACTGCTCGACGCCTTCCGCATGGACGCACGCAAGAGCCGCTACGCGACCTGGGACGAACTGATCCACTATTGCCGGTACTCGGCGATGCCGGTCGGCCGCTACGTGCTGGACGTACACGGCGAGGACCCGGGCCGGGTCTGGGCGGCCTCCGACGCGATCTGCGCCGCCCTCCAGATCGTCAACCACCTCCAGGATTGCGGCAAGGATTTTTGCGATCTCGACCGGGTCTACATCCCGCAGGAAACGCTCGACCGCCACGGCGCCACGGTCGCGATGCTCGGCGAGGCCAGGGCCACGCCGCACCTGCGCGCGGTGATCCGCGAACTGGCCGAGCGCACCCTTACCCTCCTCGACGACGGCAGGGCGCTGCCCGACCTGATCGACGACCTGCGCCTGTCCCTGGAGATCGCCGCCATCCACCGGCTCGCCGTGGTGCTCGCCCGCGGCCTGCTGGCGCGCGATCCGCTCTCCGAGACGGTCCATCACGGCAAGGCCGCGTTCGCGCTGACGGCGCTCGGCGGGATCGGCGCGACGCTGGCCCGCCGGCCGTTCCGCGGCCGGATCGTGCGCGCCGCGCCGCAGGGCAAGGCTTACCCATGAGCGCCGTCGCGACGCCGGCTCCCGACGCCACGGCCGCGGAGGCCCCTGCCCTCCCGGCGGCCGGTTCCTCGTTCTACACGGCCATGCGGCTGCTGCCGAAGCAGCGGCGCGCGGCGATGTATGCCGTCTACGCCTTCTGCCGGGCGGTCGACGACGTCGCCGACGACGGCGGCGCGGCGGATGTCCGCGCGGCCGAGCTCGACCGCTGGCGTGCCGACATCGACGGGCTCTATGCCGGCCGCCCGGCGCCGCGGGTGCGCGACCTCGTCGGTCCGGTGCGGCGCTACGACCTGAAGCGCGCGGATTTCCAGGCGGTCATCGACGGCATGGCGATGGATGCCTTCGCCGACATCGTCGCGCCGGACGCGGCGACGCTCGATCTCTACTGCGACCGGGTCGCGAGCGCGGTCGGGCGCCTCTCGGTGCGGATCTTCGGCATGCCCGAGGAGCTCGGCATCCGGCTGGCCTGGCACGAGGGCCGGGCGCTCCAGCTCACCAACATCCTGCGCGACATCGACGAGGATGCGGAGCGCGGCCGCCTCTATCTTCCGCGCGAGAAGCTCGCGGCGATCGGGCTCACCAGGCCAACGCCGCAGGAGGCGATCCTGCATCCGCGCCTCGGCGAGGTCTGCGCCGCCGTCGCGGCGGAGGCCGAGGCGCATTACGATGCTGCCTGGGCGATCATCGCGCAGAGCCCGCGCCGGGCGACCAAGGCGGCGCGGCTGATGGCGGCGGCCTACCGGCTGTACCTCGTCGCACTGCTCAGGCGCGGCTGGGCGATGCCGCGCGCGCGCGTGAAGCCGGGCAAGCTCGCGCTCGTCGCCGTGGCGCTCAGGCACGGCATCGTGTGATGGCAACGGTCCACGTCGTCGGTGCCGGGCTGGCGGGCCTGTCGGCTGCCGTGTCGCTCGCGGAGCGGGGCGCCCGCGTCGTCGTGCACGAGGCCGCCAAGCAGGCGGGCGGGCGCTGCCGCTCCTACTTCGACCCGACGCTGGGCCTCGAGATCGACAACGGCAACCACCTGCTGCTCTCGGGCAACGCCGACGCCCTCGACTTCCTGAAGCGCGTCGGCGCGCCGGACGATGCGCTCGCCGGCCCGGACGAGACCGCCTTCCCGTTCGCCGACCTGAAAACCGGCGAGCGGTGGACGCTGCGTCCCAATGCCGGCCGCGTGCCGTGGTGGGTGCTGAGCGAGGCCCGCCGCGTCCCCGGCAGCCGCGCGAAGGACTACCTCGCCCCGCTCGGCATCCTGCGCGCCGCCGCCGGCAAGGCGGACGGTGCCGGCGGCACCATCGGCGCGAGCATGGCCTGCGAAGGCCCGCTCTACGACCGGCTCTGGCACCCGGTCCTGCTCGCGGCGCTGAACACCGAGGTCACCGAGAGCGACGTCGGCCTCGCCGCCAAGATCCTGCGCGAGACCCTGGGCGCCGGCGGCAGGGCCTGCCGGCCGCTCGTTGCCGTGAAGGGCCTGTCCTATGCGTTCGTCGATCCGGCGCTCCGTCATCTCGAAGCGCGCGGCGGCACGGTTCGGTTCGGCCGGCGGCTGCGCGGCGTCGGCCTCGGCGCGGAGCGCATCGAGCGCCTCGACTTCGCGGACGGACCGATCGATCTCGGCGCCGGCGATTCGGTCGTCCTCGCCCTGCCGCCCTGGGTCGCCGCCGAGATGCTGCCGGGGCTGGCGGCCCCGGAACGCTTCCGCTCGATCGTCAACGCCCATTTCCGGATGGTGCCGAAGCCCGGCTCGCCGCTGATTCTCGGCATGGTGAATTCTCTCGCCGAATGGTTGTTTGCCTATCCCGACCGCTATTCCGTGACCATCAGCGGTGCCGACAGGCTGCTCGACGTACCGCGCGAAGATCTGGCCAAGCAGATCTGGGCGGAGATCGCGACGGTCGCGGAGCTTGCACCGGAACTGCCAAGCTGGCAGATCGTCAAGGAGAAGCGGGCGACCTTCGCCGCGACGCCGGCCGAGGCCGCGCGCCGTGCCGGTGCCGAAACCGCCCGGAAGAATCTCGTCCTGGCAGGCGACTGGACCGCGACCGGCCTGCCGTCGACGATCGAGGGAGCGATCCGATCGGGGAAGACCGCCGCGCGGGCGCTTTTGTGCGGCGCGGCACGCACGCGCGGCGCGGCGTGAGGCATGACGGCTGCATGGGCGCGGCCGGTTGAGGCGAGGACGATGCGACAGGCTGTGAACCGAGAGGTTGTGAACAAGGTCGAGGCGCTGCAACGCCCGAAGACCCAGGCGATCTCCCTCGAGGACGTGGATCGCGGCGTCGCGCTGGCGACGCGGGCGCTGGCCGCCCTGGCGCAGCACGACGGGCATATCTGCTTCGAGCTGGAGGCTGATGCCACGATCCCGTCCGAGTACGTCCTGTTCCACCAGTTCCGCGACACCCGGCCCCCCGAGGGGCTTGAGCCGAAGATCGGCAACTACCTGCGCCGCACGCAAGGTAAGCACGGCGGATGGGCCCTCGTCCACGAGGGGCCGTTCGACATGAGCTGCACCGTGAAGGCGTACTTCGCGCTCAAGATGATCGGCGACGACATCGAGGCGGCCCACATGCGCCGGGCCCGCGAGGCGATCCTGTCGCGGGGTGGCGCCGCGCAGTCCAACGTCTTCACCCGCTTCATCCTGGCGCTGTTCGGGCAGGTGCCGTGGTCGGCGGTGCCGGCGATGCCGGTCGAGGTGATGTTCCTGCCCCGGTGGTTCCCGTTCCACCTCGACAAGGTGTCGTACTGGGCGCGCTGCGTGATGGTGCCGCTGTTCGTGCTCCAGGCGATGAAGCCGCTGGCGAAGAACCCGCGCGGCATCGGCATCGGCGAACTGTTCCTGACGCCGCCTGCGAGCGTGCGCCGCTGGCCGGGCAGCCCACACGCGACCTGGCCGTGGACGCCGATCTTCGGCGCGATCGACCGGATGCTCCATCGGATCGAGCCGCACATGCCGCAGCGCCCGCGTAAGCGCGCCATGGAGAAGGCCCGCGCCTGGGTGAGCGAGCGCCTGAACGGCGAGCACGGCCTCGGCGCGATCTTCCCGGCGATGGTCAACACCGTGCTGATGTACGAGGCGATGGGCTACGGCCCGGACCATCCGCAGGTGCGGGTGGCCTGCGACGCCATCGAGAAGCTCGTCGTCGTCAAGGCGCACGAGGCCTACGTGCAGCCCTGCGTCTCGCCGGTCTGGGACACGGCGCTCGCCGGCCACGCGCTCCTGGAGGCCGGCGGCGCCGACGCCGAGGGGAAGGCGCGGGCCGGCCTCGACTGGCTGCTGCCGCGGCAGGTGCTCGACATCGCCGGCGACTGGGCGGCGGCCAAGCCCAAGGTCCGGCCCGGCGGCTGGGCCTTCCAGTACGCCAACGCGCACTACCCCGACCTCGACGACACCGCGGTCGTGGTGATGGCGATGGACCGCGCCATGCGCCAGCACGGGCTGGTGGCGAACATGCCCGACTACACCGCCTCGATCGCCCGCGCGCGCGAGTGGGTGGAGGGGCTGCAGTCGAAGGACGGCGGCTGGGCGGCGTTCGATGCCGACAACAACCACATGTACCTCAACCACATCCCGTTCTCGGACCACGGTGCGCTGCTCGACCCGCCGACCGCCGACGTCACCGCCCGCGTCGTCTCGATGCTGGCGCAGCTCGGCGAGACCCGCGAATCGTCGAAGGCGCTCGACCGCGGCGTGACCTACCTGCTGAACGACCAGGAGCAGGACGGAAGCTGGTACGGCCGCTGGGGCATGAACTTCATCTACGGCACGTGGTCGGTGCTGTGCGCGCTGAACGCGGCCGGCGTCGATCCGGCCTCGCCCGAAGTCCGCCGCTCGGTCGAATGGCTGATCCGCATCCAGAACCCGGACGGCGGCTGGGGCGAGGACGCGTCGAGCTACAAGATCGATCCGACCTTCGAGGCCGGCTCCTCGACCGCCTCGCAGACCGCCTGGGCGCTGCTCGCCCTGATGGCGGCGGGCGCCTGCGACGACCCGGCCGTGACCCGCGGCATCAACTTCCTCGCCCGCACCCAGGGAGCCGACGGCTTCTGGAACGAGGAGCGTTACACCGCCACCGGCTTCCCGCGGGTGTTCTACCTGCGCTACCACGGCTACCCGAAGTTCTTCCCGCTCTGGGCCATGGCGCGCTACCGCAACCTGAAGCGCGGCAACAGCCGGCAGGTCGCCTACGGGATGTGAGACGCCGCCCTTCCCTTCCGCCTTTGTCCACTGGGTTCATACATCGCGCAGGGTCGCCCGTTACGCTCTCCCTCCCCCCTTTGCGGGGGAGGGTGGCCCTCGCGTGAGCGAAGTCGGGAGAGGGGAGCGCGTTATCCGGAAGCGTCGCTCCCCTCTCCCGACCCGCTTCGCGGGCCACCCTCTCCCGCAGAGGGGAGAGGGAAGACCCGCGCATCGCACGAACGCGCCGTGCGATTTCTGAGTCCGGTGGCGCGGAAGGAAAATTCACCGCCGCGGAGTCCCATGCACCCCGTCCTCGCCGTCACCGGTCTCGCCAGGGAGGCCCGCCTCGCCGCAGGCCCGGGGGTGGAGGTGGTCGGCGCCGGGGGCTCGCCCGAACGCCTGCGCGCGCTGCTTGCCGCACGCCCGGCACCGGGCTGCCGGGCGGTCGTGAGCTTCGGCATCGCCGGCGGGCTCGATCCCGCCCTGGCGCCGGGCGCCGTCGTCATCGGCACCGCCATCGTGACGGAGACCGGCCGCCACGAGGCGGATGCCGCCATCCGGGGTGCTGTTCTCGCGGCGCTGGCGGCGGCCGGGCTGCGCGGGCGCGCCGCCGACATCGTCGGGGTCGAGGCGGCGGTGCTGAGCCGGGCGGCCAAGGCGGAACTGCGCGCGCGCACAGGAGCCGCCGCGGTCGACATGGAATCGCACGTCGCCGCCGCCTACGCCGCCCGTCACGGTCTGCCCTTCGCCGCGATCCGCGCGGTCTGCGATCCCGCCGACCGGGCGCTGCCGGCCTTTGCCGCGCACGCGCTGAAGCCGAACGGCGAACCGGACCTCCTCGCGGTGCTCGCGGCGCTTGCGCGGGGGCAGGCACGTATCGGCGAACTGGTCGGCCTCGCCCGCGACTCCGCCGCCGCCTTCAAGGGCCTCGGCCGTTGCCGCACGTGCCTGGGCGCAGGACTCGGCATCCCGTAGCGAACGCGCCGGGAACGCTCGGGCCTGCTCCTCGATCACGCACGAGAAAGCCCGCGACCATCGATGGTCGCGGGCCTCGTCACGCGGCGGGATCGGTGCTCACGCGGCGGTGCGCTTGCGGGCCTCGTCCTTGGTGTCGATGCCCGAGGCTTTGATCTCGGAGAGCTTCTGGGCGACGTTGCGCGAGAACACGAACTCGGCCGGGCGCTGATTCTCCAGGCTGACCTCGGGCGCCATGTCGCCCTCGGTGCGGATGCCGCGTATGGCTTGGACGAGGGGCTTCCAGGGTTTGCGCACCGAGTCGACCACCGAGGACGCCTCGTAGCCGGAATGCACCATGCAGTCGGCGCACTTCTCGTAGTTGCCGGTGCCGTAGGAATCCCAGTCCGTCTCCTCCATCAGTTCCTTGAAGGTCGCCGCATAGCCCTCGCCGAGGAGGTAGCAGGGCTTCTGCCAGCCGAACACCGTGCGGGTCGGGTTGCCCCACGGGGTGCAGTGATAGGTCTGGTTGCCGGCCAGGAAGTCGAGGAACAGGCCCGATTGCTGGAAGGTCCACTTCTCGCGGCCCTTCTCCTTGCCGTGGCGGAACACGCCGCGGAACAGGTCCTTCGTGGCCTTGCGGTTGAGGAAGTGCTTCTGGTCCGGCGCACGCTCGTAGGCGTAGCCGGGCGAGACGGTGATGCCGTCGATGCCCATCCGGGTCACGCTGTCGAAGAAGTTCGCGATCTTGTCCGGCGCGGAGTTGTTGAAGAACGTGCAGTTGATGGTGACGCGAAAACCCATCGCCTTGGCCTTGGCGATCGCCGCCACCGCCTTGTCGTAGACGCCGCGCTGGCACACCGAGCCGTCGTGCATCTCCTTGTCGCCGTCGAGGTGGATCGACCACGTGAAATACGGGCTCGGCGCGTAGTCCTTGATCTTCTTCTCAAGCAGCAGCGCGTTGGTGCAGACGATCGCGAACTTCCTCTGCGCGATGATGCCCTGCACGATCTGCGGCAGGTCCTTGTGCAGCAGCGGCTCGCCGCCGGCGATCACCACCACGGGTGCACCGCACTCGCGGACGGATTCGAGCGCGTCGGCGACCGGCAGGCGCTTGTTCAGGATCTCGTCCGGATAATCGATCTTGCCGCAGCCGGCGCAGGCGAGGTTGCAGCGGAACAGGGGCTCCATCATCATCAC
>NZ_CAXTHR010000167.1:0-8365 GCF_964244095.1 uncultured Methylobacterium sp.
CGCCGCGGTCCGCAACCGCGGGACCTCCGAGCGGCAGCGCGCGACCGCGAGCGGGCAGCGCGGATGGAAGTGGCAGCCTTCCGGCGGCGTGTAGGGACTGGGCAATGCGTCGCGCAGGGCGGCGCACCGCGCGGTCCGCTCCCGCCTGCGCTCGAGCGAGGGGACGGCCGCGAAGAGCGTGCGCGTGTAGGGATGGGCCGGCGCCCGCCACAGCGCCGCGCGCGGCGCGATCTCGACGATGCGGCCGAGATACATCACCGCGACCCGGTCGGAGACGTACTCGACCACCGACAGGTCGTGGCTGATGAACAGGAGCGCGACGCCGCGCTGCACCTGAAGGTCGCGCAGCAGGTTGAGGATCTGCGCCTGCACCGAGACGTCGAGCGCCGAGACCGGCTCGTCGCAGACGACGAGGTCGGGCTCCAGCGCCAGCGCGCGGGCGATGCCGATGCGCTGGCGCTGGCCGCCCGAGAAGGCGTGCGGATAGCGCCCGGCGGCGTCGGCGGGCAGGCCGACATCGGCCAGCAGCCGCGCCACCCGCGCCCGGCGCTCGGCCGTCGAGCCGCGTCCGTGGATGCGCAGCGGCTCCTCGATCAGCCGGCCGACGGTCCAGCGCGGGTCCAGCGCCGCCCCGCTGTCCTGGAACACCATCTGGAGGCGTGCCCGCTCGCGGCGCATGGCGCGGGCGGACAATCCGACCAACTCCCGCCCCCCGAGGCGGATCGAGCCCCGGTCCGGCTCCACGAGGCGCAGGATGGCGCGGCCGAGGGTGGACTTGCCGCAGCCCGATTCGCCGACGAGGCCGAGGGTCTCGCCGGGATGGATGTCGAGCGAGACGCCGTCGACCGCCCGCACCGTGCCGCGCCCGGTGCGGTAATGGACCGCGAGGCCGTCGACGGTGAGAAGCGGGGGCGTGCCGGTCTCAGGCGCCGAGCGGTGCAGCGGATTGCTCTGGAGCACGGAGTTCCTTCCAGCGGAGGCAGGCGACCCGCTCGGCGGCGGACCCGGCGACGTCGAGCGGCGGCAGGGTCTCGCGGCAGGGCGCGGCGGCGGACGGGCAGCGGGGCGCGAAGGCGCAGCCGGGCGGCATCGCACCGAGCGGCGGGACCTGGCCGGGGATCTCGGCGAGGCGTCGCCTCGGACCCGTCCCGAGGCGCGGGCGCGCCGCGATGAGGCCGCGGGTGTAGGGGTGGAGCGGCACCGCGATCAGGGTCTCGGCAGGGCGCGTCTCGACCACGCGGCCGGCATACATCACCGCCACCCGGTCGGCATGCTCGGCGACGAGGCCGAGGTCGTGGGTGATCAGCACCACCGCCATCCCGGTCTCCCGGCGCAGATCGTCGATCAGGTCGAGGATCTGCGCCTGCACCGTGACGTCGAGGGCCGTCGTCGGCTCGTCGGCGACGAGGACGGCCGGCGTGCAGGCCAGCGCCATGGCGATCATCACCCGCTGGCGCTGGCCGCCCGACAGGTGATGGGGATACGCGTCGAAGCGGCGCTCCGGATCGGGCATGCGGACGCGTGCGAGCAGGCCGAGCGCCCGGGCACGGGCGTCTGCGCGGCTCACCGCCTCGTGCTCGCGGATCGCCTCGACGATCTGCGCGCCGATGGTCAGGACCGGGTTCAGGGCCGTCATCGGCTCCTGGAAGATCATGGCGATGCGCGCGCCGCGCAGGCGCCGCATCGCCTCGCCCTGCAGGCCGAGGATGTCGCGGCCCTCCAGCCGGACGCGGCCGCCGGCGCGGGCGTTGGCGGGCAGCAGGCCGAGCAGGGCGAAGGCGGTGAGCGACTTGCCGCAGCCGGACTCGCCGACCAGAGCCAAGGTCTCGCCGGGCGCCACCGAGAAGCCGACACCGCGCACCGCCGCGCGTTCGCCGCCCCGGCCCCGGAAGGCGACGGAGAGGTCCTCGACCTCCAGGACCGGCGGAAGGCCGCGCGCGCTCACCGCCCCTCCCGCTTCCGGTCGAGGGCGTCGTTGAGCCCGTCGCCGAGCAGGTTGAGGCCGAGCACGGCCGTCACGATGGCGAGCCCCGGCACGGCCGCCACGAACCAGTCGGTGCGGATCACCTCGCGCCCGGCCCCGACCATGCCGCCCCAACTGACGACGTTCGGATCGCCGAGGCCGAGGAAGGCGAGGCTCGACTCGGCCAGGATGGCGTTCGCCACCAGGATCGAGGCGGAGACGATCACCGGGGCCGACACGTTCGGCAGGATGTGCAGCCCGACGATGCGCAGATCCGAGGCGCCGATCACGATCGAGGACTGGACGAGGTCTCCGTCCCGCAGGCGCAGGACCTCCGCGCGCACCAGCCGGGCCAAAGCCGGCCAGCCCGTGAGCCCGATCGCCAGGACGATCGTCGGGATGGAGGGCTGCAGCACCGCCACGATCGCGAGTGTGAACAGGAAGGGCGGGATGGTCTGGAACAGCTCGGTGAGCCGCATCAGGGCGGCCTCGGTGCGGCCGCCGTAGTACCCTGCGGCCGCGCCGATCCCGACGCCGATGACGAGGGCGACCAGCGTGGCGACCACGCCGATCAGGAGCGAGATCTGGGCGCCGTAGGCGATGCCGGCGGAAAGATCGCGGCCCAGCATGTCGGTCCCGAGGGGGAAGGCCGGATCGGCGCCCGGCCATTGCAGCGGCGTGCCCACCATGTCGAGGGGATCGCCCGGGTAGAGGACGGGCGCGGCAAGGCCCATTCCGGCGACGAGGCCGAGGAGGACGAGGCCGAGAACGGCCGAGGGGCGCCGCACGAGGCGGGCGAGGAGCCCGGCCGGATGCCGCCGGGACGCGGCGAGGGGAAAGAGGGCCGCCATCGCCTCAGGACCGCGCGGTGCGCGGGTCGAGCACGCGATAGAGGAGGTCGACCGCGAGGTTGGCGAGGACGACCACCACCGAGCTGCAGAGCAGGATGCCGAGCAGCAGGTTGAGGTCGCGCTGGAACAGCGCCTCGAAGGCGAGCCGCCCGAGGCCCGGCCAGGCGAAGACGGTCTCCACCAGCACGGCGCCGCCGAGGATCGAGCCGAGCTGTAGCCCGAGCTGCGTCACCACGGGCAGGAGCGCGTTGCGCAGGACGTGACGGCGCGCGATCCGGCGCGGCCGCACGCCCTTGGCCACCGCCGTGCGCACGTAGTCCTGCCCGTAGGCTTCCAGCATCGCGGCGCGGGTCAGGCGGGCATAGACCGCGAGGTAGTACAGGCCGAGGGTGAGGGCCGGGAGCACGAGGTGGCGGGCGACATCGCCGGCATAGGCCAACCCGATGAGGCCGGCCTCCACCTGCGCCATGCCGCCCACCGGCAGCCAGTCGAGCCAGACCGAGAACACGACGATCAGCATCACGCCGATCCAGAACACGGGGGTGGCGTAGAACAGCAGCGCGAGGATCGAGATCGCGGTGTCGAGGGGCCGGCCGGCGTGGCGCGCGGCGGCAAAGCCCAGCGCCCCGCCGACGAGGACGGCGAAGCCGACGCTGGTGCCCATCAGCAGCAGCGTCGGCCCGATTCGACCGAGGATCAGGCTCGCCACGGGCATTCCCTGCCGGAAGGAGAAGCCGAGATCGAGGGTGAGCACGCTGGCGAGGTACTTGGCGAACTGCACCGCCAGGGGCTGGTCGAGGCCGAACTGCGCACGCAGCGCCGCGATGGACTCGGGCGTGGCCGAACCGGCCTCGCCGGCCAGCACCTGGACGGCGTCGCCGGGCGCCAGATGCAGCAGGAAGAAGTTGATGACGGCGATGCCGACCACCACCGACGCCATCTGCACGAGGCGCCGGCCGAGGGCACCCAGGGTCCGTGCGTACCGACCCATGCCGGCTCAGTTCGCGCTGGCGCGCGACTGGCCGGGCGGCGGCCCGTCGAAGCGGAAGTCGCGGAAGCTGCCGTAGACCTGATCGCCGCGGGCGCCGTGGCGCAGGTTGGCCGCCTCGACGGTGAAGAACTTCAGTTCGAGCAGCGGCAGGGTCGGCAGGTCCTCCAGCACGATCTGCTGGAAGCGCCGGAACAGGTCGCGGCGCTTGCCCGCATCGGCCTCGCCCTGCACCGCCGCGATCAGCCCGTCGACCTCCGGGTTGCGGTAGCCCGAGCCGTTCGTCCAGGGAATGTTCTTGCCGATCGAGGCCGACCAGTACGCCCGGGTGACGCCGACCTGCGGATCGGAGAAGGCGGCGAACCACGTGATGGCGATGTCGAAGTCGCGGTCGCCGTAGATGCGGCGCGTGTAGCTCGGCGTGTCCTGGCTGCGGATGTTGGCCTCGACGCCGACGCGGCGCAGCGACGCCTTGAGGAACTCGGCCGTCCGCTTGAAGTCGTCGCCGTAGGGGATGTAATCGATATCGAGGCTGAAGCGCGTCCCGTTCGCACCACGCTTCAATCCGGCCTCGTCGAGGAGCGCCTCCGATCGCTTCGGGTCGAAGGGATAGGCCGGCACGTCCTTGGCGTGGAAGTCGGTGAGCGTCGAGGGCACCGGGCTCGTCGCGGGCTGGCCGAAGCCGAACCAGACCACCTTGGCCAGAGCCGCGCGGTCGATGGCCAGGGCCAGGGCGCGGCGCACGCGCACGTCCTTGAGGAAGCCGCGTTCGACGTTGAAGTCGGCAAACAGCCAGGGCGAGAGCCATTCGTAGCCGGTGGTCTCGATGCGGAGATTCGGGAGCGCGCCGAGGCGGGCGGCATCCCGCAGGGGCACCGGGCTCAGGGGTGCGTACTGCACCTCGCCCTTCTCCAGCGCCGCGGCGCGGGCGGCGGCATCGGGCAGGACGCGGAAGACGACCTTGTCGAGATGGGGCTTGCCCGGGTCCCAGTAGTTCGGGTTGCGCTCCAGCACGATGTGGTCGCCCCGGCTCCACGCCTTGAACACGAAGGGGCCGGTGCCGACCGGCTTGTTGTTGTAGGGGTTCGAGAGCACGTCCGTGCCCTCGTAGAGGTGCTTGGGCAGGACCTGCGCGCCGTTGCTGTTGAGCGACGACAGGATCGCCGGCGAGGGCTGGCTGAGGCGCAGGATCACGGTGAGCGGATCGGGCGTCTCGACACCCGTCACCTTGCCGAAGGTGATCTGGTTGCGCGGGTGGATCTTGGTCCAGACGTTCTCCAGCGTCCATTTGACGTCCGCCGCGGTGAAGGGCTGGCCGTCGTGCCACCTGACGCCCGGGCGAAGGTGCAAGGTGAGGCTCAGGCCGTCTGGCGCGACCGCCCAATCGGTGGCGAGTGCCGGGATCGGCTTCAGGTCCTGGTCGTAGTCGACGAGACCATCGAAGATCGTGCCGCTGACGACGCCCGTCGGGGCGGCCGAGTTGATCGCCGCCGTCAGGACCACGGGCTCCGGCTGCACGATCGCCGTCAAGGTGCCGCCGCTTCGCGCGGGCTCGGCGCGCACCGCTGCCACCGTGAGCACCAGCCCGAGCATCGCCCCGACAACGCCGCCAACACGCACCGTCACCATCCCACCGCCTCCATCGAATGCCGGAATAGACTATCCGTCCGGCCGAGGCGTTCGTATGGGCGACAAATGTTTGCTTCACAAGCAAGGGCCTGCATTAAATAATGAAATTCTAAACCATGATCGGAATTTAGGTGATTCAGTTTGAGTATTCGATTGAAAGAGGGATTGCGACTGCCGCGCGCGACCTTCCATGAATCCTGCGGCGGTACGGCCAAGGCCCGATCGGTACCCAGCCCGTCTCGGGACTGTCGGTGCCCCACGCCCGGTCGGCGGGCGCGGGTTCCCGGCCCTGGCGCAAGCCGCCGCGATCAGGTCCGCGGCGGCGTCCAGACCGCGTCGCGGACCTGGATGGCGCGGGGGATGAGCCCGAGGCGGTGGAAGCGGTCCGCCGTCGCCTGCTGGCTCGACAGGATCGCGTCGGAGAGCGGACGAACCGCGAACTGCGTGCGGTCGGCGGCGACCTTCTGGATCGCGTAGGGAATGCCGGTCACGGCGGCCAGCGCCTGCGCCACCTCCTCGCGATGGTCGCCCGCCCAGGCCGCCGACTCGGAGAGGCCCGACAGTGTGCTCGCGACGACGCCCGGATGCGTGTCGGCGAAGGTCCGATTGGCCAGGAAATAGGCCGACACGTCGTGGGTCTGGCCGGATGTGGCGAGGACCCGCGTCTTGCTCCGCGCCTGCCCCACGGCGAAATAGGGGTCCCAGATCGCCCAGGCGTCGACGCTGTCGTTGGCGAAGGCCGAGCCGGCATCGGCCGGCGTCAGGTAGGCGGGCGTGATGTCCGCGAACGTCAGGCCGGCTTTCTCGAGGGCGGCGACGAGGAGGTTGTGCGCACTCGTGCCGCGCCCGACCGCGACCTTGCGGCCCTTCAGGTCGGCGACCGACCGGATCGGCGAGTCCTCCTTGACCAGGATCGCCTCGCCGTCGCCCGAGGGCGCGGCGGCGCTGATATAGACGAGGTTGCCGCCCGCGGCCTGGGAGAAGATCGGCGGCGCGTCGCCGGTGTAACCGAAGTCGATGCTGCCCGCGTTGAGGGCTTCGAGGAGCGGCGGGCCGGCCTGGAACTCGACCCACTGCACCTTGGTGCCCTGCGGCGCCAGGCGCTTCTCGATCGTGCCCTGCTGGCGCGCCACGACGATGAGGCCGATCTTCTGGTAGCCGATCCGGAACTCCTTCGGGGCGGTCTCGGCCGCGGTCGCTCCGGTGAAGGCTGCAAGGCTGGCTCCGAGCGCGAAGAGCAGGGCCGGAACATGGCGTCGTATGATCATCGCGCAACGAACTCCTTCGGGTAAGCATCCGCCGCGCCGGCTCGCGCAGGGTGCGGGAAACGACCGCTCACGGGCCGTGTCGGTCGAGGGCGTCGAGAACCGGGCCGACCCGCTCGCCCCCGGTCCGAAGGGCCTGAACCTTCGACGGGCCGGATCGGCCGGCGGATCGGGGCGGAGGTCCAGCCGTTGGGTGGTGATGTCTTTGGCTTGCCGTATCGACCACAGCGAGGCCGCATCGCGTCTCGGCGGAGATACGCATCGACATGCGGTCATAGCCAGTCGTCAGGCCGGTAATGCATGCGATCGTACTTTATTGAATTCAGCGAGGACTATAGTTTAGTCGCGCTCCCGAAAAACAGGCTTCCGTTTTTTCGAGAAAAACGAGAATGCTCTTTCGATGACGGTCGCCTGCGAGCGCAAAAACCATTCCGGGCGGTCGGAGCGGCGGTACGACCGGCGGCACCCCGTCGCGTCATCCCTGCGTTGCGCGAGAGCCGTGCCCGATCCAGCCGGATTGGACGCGGCTCCAGGCCGAAGGCTCAGGCGAAGAAGCGGTTGCCCGGGCGCGGTAGGCCGAGATGGTCGCGCAGGGTCGTGCCTTCGTAGTCGCTGCGGAACAGGCCGCGCCGCCGCAACTCCGGCACCAGCCGCTCGACCACGTCGTCGAGGCCCTCCGGCACGAAGGGGAACATCACGTTGAAGCCGTCGCAGGCGCGCGTCTCCAGCCATTCCTGCATCCGGTCGGCGACCTGCGCGGCGGTCCCGACCATCTGAAGGCCGCCGTAGCCGCCGACCTTGCGGGCGAGTTCCCGCACCGTCGCGCCGGTCCTGCGGGCGTAGTCGACGATCTGCGCCTGCCCACTCCTGCTCGCGTTGCTCTCGGGGACCTCGGGCAGGGGCGCGTCGAGGGCAAAGCCCGAGGCGTCGACGCCGAGGCGGACGGAGAGGTTGGCGAGCCCGCTGTCGGGGTGGACGAGGTCGTCGAGGCGCGCCTTCTTGGCCCTCGCCTCGCCCTCGGTCTCGCCCAGCACCACGAAGGCGCCGGGCAGGATCTTGAGGTGGTCCGGGTCGCGGCCGAGCGCCGGCATGCGGCCCTTCACGTCGGCGTAGAAGCTTCGCCCCGCCTCCAGGGTGGAGCTTGAGCCGAACACCACCTCGGCGGTCTCGGCGGCGATCCGGCGCCCCGCCTCCGAGGCGCCGGCCTGCACGATCACCGGCCAGCCCTGCACCGGCCGGGCGACGTTGAGCGGCCCCTTCACCTTCAGGAAGTCGCCCCGGTGATCGAGGACGTGCATCTTCTCGGGGTCGAAGAACAAGCCGCTCTCCGGGTCCATCAGGAAGGCATCGTCGGCAAACGAGTCCCACAGGCCCGTGACCACGTCGAAGAACTTGCGGGCGCGGGCATAGCGGGTGGCGTGATCCACATGCGCGTCGCGGCCGAAGTTCAGCGCCTCGTCCGGATTGCCGGAGGTGACGAGGTTCCAGCCGGCCCGGCCCTTCGAGATGTGGTCGAGCGAGGCGAACTTGCGGGCGACGTGATACGGCTCGTTGTAGGTGGTCGAGGCCGTGGCGATCAGGCCGATGCGCTCGGTGAGCACGGCCAGCGCCGGCAGCAGGGTCAGCGGGTCGAAGGAGGTCACGGTGGCCGAGCGGCGCAAGGCGGCCA
>NZ_CAXTHR010000168.1:0-8350 GCF_964244095.1 uncultured Methylobacterium sp.
TCTGGTCGCCGTTGGCGCGGATGTCGGCGGCCTCGCGCTCGCGCTCGGTCTTCATGCGCCGGTAGACCGCGACGCTGTTCTGCGCCGGCAGGTCGACGCGGGTCATGCGCAGGTCGACGATCTGGACGCCCAGCGCCTTGGCCTGTCGGTTCACGTCCTCCTGAATCTGGTTCATCAGGCGGGTGCGCTCGATCTTGACGATGGCGTCGCGGGTCGAGCGCGCGAGCACGTTGCGCAGGGACGAGTTGGTAAAGCTCGCGAGCCGCTGGTTGGCGAGCCCGACGTTGTTGACCGACTGGTAGAAGCGCAGCGGGTCGATGATGCGGTAGCGCGCGAAGGCGTCGACCTCCAGGTTCTGGCGGTCGGCGGTGAGCAGGGTCTGCACCGGCAGGTCGAGATCGAGCACCCGCTTGTCGAACAGCACTACGTTCTCGACGAAGGGCAGCTTGAAGTAGAGGCCCGGCTTGTCCTCGCCGGTCTGGTTCAGCACCGCGCGGACGCGGCCGAACTGGAGGACCAGCGCCTGCTGCATCTGCCCGACGGTGAAGACCGAGGCGTAGAAGGCAAGCGCGAGCGCCCCCACGATCACGGCGGCGCCGGTGCGGATCGTCTGTGCGTTCATCGGGCCGCTCCACTCGTCTGCGGCGCGGCCTGAACCCGCGACCCGAACTCCGCCAGCGGCAGCACCGGCACCACGCCCGCGGAACCCGCTGCGCCGGCGGCCGCGCCCGGCTGATCGATGATGACCTTGTTCACGGAGCCGAGCACCTTCTCCATGGTCTCCAGGAACAGCCGCTCGCGGCTGATCACCGGGGCGAGCTTGTAGGAGGCGTAGACCTCCTCGAAGCGCGCGGCCTGACCCGTCGCGTCCGCCGTCGCCTTGGTCTTGTAGGCCTCGGCCGCCTGGACGATTTGCGAGGCACGGCCGCGGGCCTGGGGCACCTCGCGGCTCGCGTAGGTCTTGGCCTCGTTCTGGGCCGTGTCGGCGTCCTGCTGCGCGGCGTTGACGTCGATGAACGCCGGCCGCACTTCCGGCGGCGGGTTGACGCTGACGAGCTGGACCACCTCGATGCGCACGCCGGCGCCGTACTCGTCGAGCGCGTTCTGCGTGATCTCCTTGACCTCCTGCGCGACGCTCGACTGCTCGTTGGTCAGGATCGCCTGGATGTTGCGGCGGCCGACCACCTCGCGCATCGCGCTCTCGGCGATCGCCTTGATGGTGCCCTCGGAATTCTGGAGGTTGAACACGTAGTCCGAGGCCTTCAGCGGGTTGACCCGCCACTGCACCTCGAAATCGAGGTCGACGATGTTCTCGTCGCCGGTCAGCATCAGGCTCTCGTCGGGCATGTCGCGGGCCCTGGCCTGCGTGCCGGCGCCCGACCGGAAGCCGATCTGGATCGAGTTGACCTGTCCGACGTTCGGCTTGACCACGCCGCCGACCGGGTAGGGGAAGTTGTAGCGCAGGCCCTCGCCCTTCGAGCCGACGTAGCGGCCGAAGATCGTCTCGATGCCGACCTGGTTCGGCGCCACCGTGTAGAAGCCGGTGGCGAGCCAGAGGCCGACGGCGAGCGCGCCGATGACGGCAAAGCTCCTGCCGCCGCCGAGCGAGCCGCCCGGCATGACGCCGCGCAGGCGGTCCTGGCCACGCCGGAGGAGGTCCTCCAGGTTCGGCGGGGTCTTGCCGCTACCGCCGCCGCCCCAGGGGCCGCCGCCATTGCCGCCGCCGCCGCGACCCCAGGGCCCGCCCCCGCCGCTGCCACCGCCGCTCTGATTGCTCCAAGGCATGCTGGCCGTCTTCTCCCAACCTTCTGCGGGACCGCCCGCGCGCCCTCGGTCCGAACCGCCCGAAAGGTCCGCGACCGCGTCCATCCCTGCCCGGATCGAGCCACCGCCGGCACAAGCGTGAGCTACGCACCTGCGAGGGACCGTCGCCTGCTGTCAAGGCTCGGAGGTGGGCATCACCGACCCCTTTGGCAACCGCGACATTCCCGCTTCCGACCAGCATGAAGTACCGCCTAACGCGGCTCTCGACTCCTCCTTTGCCGTTGTTCAAAAGCAGGGAGGTTCGATTGGCAGCGCAAGATCGCTCGGTCTCGTTGCCCATATGACGGGCCGAATCTCATTCAGACCAGCGCGTAAGGCTGCGCTTCTACGACACATTAACTGTTCTCTCGGACACTCATGACGTCATTTTCGAACGCGCTCAATGATCGGAAAGATGAAGAAAACATGAAACCGATTGAACGCATCATGCCATCAATTTCGTATATAGTAGCCCGCAGCAATCCTGGCGGGGTTATCGGCTGTGAAAATCAATTACCGTGGCGATTGAAGACTGATATGAAATTTTTTAGATCGGTAACAGAAAATCATGTGGTAATTATGGGCAGAAAAACTTTAGAATCTCTTGGTCGCCCTTTACCGAAGCGAGTAAATATTGTTCTGTCAAGTAAAAAAGGTGTTGATACGGAAAATTTGTTATGGGCTGACAGCAAAGAAATGGCTTTATACTTGGCAGATTTTATATCTATATTGAAGGAAAGTTCTCAAATAATCGTGATTGGAGGAGCTCAAATATACGGCTTATTCCGAGATTTGTTTACGAAGATATATCTGACAGAAGTTTTCCATAATTTCGAGAAAGGCGATGCTTATTTCGCTGAACAATTTGACATGCGTGAGTGGAACTCAATAGAGAATAGAGATTACAAGAAATCAGAATTTGACGAATTTGATTTTAGTATATCAATACTTGAACGTAAGATCAAGTACACACGTCATAGAAAACTAGAAGATTTTTTTGTGGCGGAATCAATGGATCAAACGAGAGAGAGGATCGAAGAATTCAGAGAAAAATTTAGGCGAACAAAGCAGCTTGATGAGAGGCAAATATTGCTACCTTTGCTTGTAGCTTGAGATTTTTTAAACCGCCACGGCCGCGCGGATCGCGGGATGGGGATCGTAGCCCTCGATCGCGATATCCGCGTAGCGGAAGGCGAACAGGTCGCGGACCTCCGGGTTGAGGCGCAGCCGCGGCAGCGGACGGGGCGCGCGGGTGAGCTGGAGCCGGGCCTGATCGAGGTGGTTCCGGTAGAGATGCGCGTCGCCGAAGCTGTGGACGAAGTCGCCCGGCACGAGGTCCGTCACCTGTGCGATCATCGCGGTGAGCAGGGCGTAGCTCGCGATGTTGAACGGCACGCCGAGGAAGGCGTCGGCGGAGCGTTGGTAGAGCTGGCAGGAGAGCCGACCGTCCGCGACGTAGAACTGGAACAGGCAGTGGCAGGGCGTGAGCGCCATCCTGTCGAGGTCGGCCGGGTTCCAGGCCGAGACGACGAGGCGGCGCGAATCGGGGTTGCGGCGGATCTCGTCGACGACCCAGGCGATCTGATCGACCGTGCCGCCGCCGGGCTTCTGCCAGGAGCGCCACTGCTTTCCGTAGACCGGGCCGAGGTCGCCCTCGGCGTCGGCCCACTCGTCCCAGATCGTCACGCCGTTCTCGCGCAGCGCCCGCACGTTGGTGTCGCCGGTGAGGAACCACAGCAGCTCGTGGACGATCGAGCGCAGGTGCAAGTGCTTCGTCGTGACGAGGGGGAACCCGGCGCCGAGATCGAACCGCATCTGGTGGCCGAACACCGACAGGGTGCCGGTGCCGGTGCGGTCTTGCTTCGCACAGCCCTCGTCGAGGATGCGGGTCAGCAGGTGGTGATAGGCGTCCATCGCCGGTCTTCCTGCCCGCAATCGGGGCGGCTTGCCAAGGGGGACTTGCCAAAGGGGGAACGGAGGGCCGGACGATTCGGGTCCCCTCACGGCCAGAGCACGTAGGCGACCAGCGCGAGGTTGCTCCAGCCGTGCAGCGCGATGCACGGCCACAGCCGCCCCGTGCGCCAGCGCAGCCAGCCGAGCATCAGCGCCAGGGGCGCGAGCGAGACCGGGCGCGCCAACCCCCAGGCGGAGACGTGGGCGAGCGCGAACAGCGCCGCCGTCGCCAGGATCGCGGCGGCCGGCGGCAGGAAGCCGCGCGCGGCCGCGAACGCCTCGCCGCGCATCAGAACTTCCTCGGCGGCCGGCGCCAGCACCACGACGTAGGTGAGCCACGCGGCGACGCTGCCCGGGCTCAGCATCGGCGAGAGCCGCACCCCCGCGCCGAAGGCGGCCCCGAACGCGTCGGCGGTCGCCGTCACCCAGGCGATATGCAGCACCGGCCAGCCCAGCAGGATCAGGAGCAGCGTGCGCGGACGCAGCCCGTTCGGCCGCCCGCGGTCCAGCGCCAGCCTGCGCCGCCAGCCCGCGCCGTCGCGCCGCAGGGCGACCGCGAGGACGAGGGCGGCGAGGAACACCTGCCGCATCACGTCCACGGCGAGTTCGCGCCGGGCGAGTTCGGACGCGCCGAGATAGGGCCGCCGCGCCGGGTCGAGGAACGGGTCGATCCCGTCGAGGAGGTCGGCGCCGACGCGCACGACGGCAAGCGACATCAGGCTCGCGGCGGCCAGGTAGAGCAGGACCATGCCGATCAGGGCGGCGAGCCGCAGGACGAGGCGGGCGGCCGCGCCCCATGTCCGGCCCCTTCCGGCCAGCGCGGCGTGATCGGAGGGCGTGGCGCCATGATCGGGCTTCAAAACCGCATCGATCCCCTCTATGTTCGCACCTCCGGTCGCGAGGCCGGATACGGCGGCGAACGGCCCTCACCACGGGCCGATCGCACGCCGAGCCTATCGGATACGGGCCCGTTGCCGTAGCCCCCCGGCCATCGGACACGATGGCGTGCCGGCATCCGGTGGGGGCTTGGGACGGCGACCCGCGGCGCTTCCGGCTTCGACGCGCCGCCCGGGCACGACATTCCGGCCTCCGGCGACGGAAGCCGCCTTCTTGCTTCCTACGATCCGGTGCGCGACAGGTCGTCGGGCAGACCGCACAGAGCGACCGCAGATGGCAGACGACCTGATCCGCTACGATCTCCTGGTCCAGGACGCGCTGCGCGGCGTGGTCCGCAAGGTGCTGACCGACGCCGCCCGCGAGGGTCTGGCCGGCGAGCACCACTTCTACGTCTCGTTCCGCACCGAGGCGCCCGGCGTGCGGATGTCGCAGGCGCTGCGCGAGAAGTACCCGCAGGACATGACCATCGTCCTCCAGCACCAGTTCTGGGACCTGGGCGTGAACGAGCACAGCTTCGAGGTCGGGCTGTCGTTCTCCGGCGTGCCCGAGCGGCTCCTGGTGCCGTTCGACGCGCTGTCGGGGTTCTTCGACCCGTCGGTGCAGTTCGGCCTGAAGTTCGATCTCAACGAGACGCCGGAGGCCACCGGCGCCGAGGCGGCCGAGGCCCCCGCCAAGGGCGGCCCGCGCGGCGCGGTCTCGGAGCCCGGCGAGACGACGCCGAAGGCCGTCGCGCCCGGCACGGGGCTGACCGCCATCGGCAGCGCCGCGCCGAGGGTGATCCCTGCCCTCCCTGCGGTCCAGACCGGCGCCAAGGCCGAGGGGAAGGCCGAGGGGAAGGAGCCGCGCGTGCCGGCCAAGGCCGCCAAGAAGGGCGGCGATGGTGCCGAGGCGAGCGCCGAGGTCGTGAGCCTCGACGCGTTCCGCAAGAAGAACTGACAGGGTTTCCGGCTGATCGGTTCGGGGCGTCGCCCACCCGGACCTCCCTCTTCACCTCTGCGGGCAGAGGGAGGGCACGCCTGCCGCCCCTGCGATAGGTGTGCTTACGCGGTAGCGTAGAGGGGAAGGGACCACGCAACCGAGCTGGCCAACCGGAAACCGTATGTTCCTCGGGCGGTTCCGGCCCTCTCGGACTGGCATCGTCGGGCCCGCGTCCGACGCCGCGGAACGTCGCGGCCCCGCGCGATCAGGTCCGCCGGCTCGCGTCCATCCGCAGTCCGTGCTCGGGCCGCAGCGTCACCCGATGCAGGGGCGTCACCGGCGGGTGATCCTCCGGCAGCCGGAAGCGCACCGCGCGGACGACGTGGGCGAGCACGATCGCCGCCTCCTGCAGCGAGAAGCTCTGGCCGATGCACACCCGCGGCCCGGCGCCGAACGGCAGGTAGGCGAAGCGCGGGATCGCGTCGCGGTTCGCGCCGAGGAAGCGATCCGGGACGAACGCGTCGGGATCGTCCCAGAGGGTGCGGTGGCGGTGCAGCACGTAGGGCGCCACCAGCACCATCGAGCCGCGCGGCACCTTGATGCGCCCGAGCCGGTCGTCGCGGATCGCCTGCCGGCTCAGGAACGGCACCGGCGGGAACAGGCGCATCGCCTCCTCCATCACCGCCTTGGCGAAGGGCAGCCGCTCGATAACGAAATCGCCCGTCCCCGCCGCGTCGACCTCGGCTTCCAGGCGGAGGCGCGCCGCGTCGTCCTGCGACAGGCAGTAGAGCGCCCAGGTGAGGGCGTTCGCCGTGGTCTCGTGGCCGGCCGCGATGAAGGTGACGATGTTGGCCTGCACCTCGAGGTCGGTGAGGCCCTGCCCCGTCTCGGGGTCCTGCGCACCAAGCAGCAGGGTGAGCAGGTCCTGCGGTGCGCCGCCCCGCGCGACCAGCGCCTTCCGGCGGCTGATCAGTTCCTCCACCACCTCGGCGAAGTAGCGCGCCGCCGGCCGCGCCCGGAAACGGCCGATCCGCGGCACGAAATCCGGCACGCCGATGACGTCGAGCGGATCGATCGGCCCCACCGCTTCGAGGAAGCGCGTGATCGCCCGGCCGAGCGCGTCGGGATCGCCCGGCAGGCCTTGCGTGAAGATCGTCCGCTCCAGCACGTCGAGGGTGACGCGGGTCATCTCCAGGGCGACGTCGACCCGCGTGCCGTCGCGCCGCACGAGGCGGCGCGCGAGCTTGGCGCCGGCCGCGTTCATCGCGTCGGAGAACCCCTGGACGGTGCGGGCCGAGAAGATCGGCGCTAGCGTCCGCCGCTGGAGCTTCCATGCCTCGCCCTCGGCGCTGAGCAGGCCGTTGCCGAGGCCCGGCGCCAGCACCCGGCGCTGGAGGTCGTCCTTGCGGTAGTTCGCGACGTTCTCGACGAGGAGGTAGCGGATCAGCGCCGGATCGCTCACCACGGTGATGCGCCCCATCGCGCCGTCTCCGGCCACCACGGGCGCGGTGAAGTGGTCCTCCATCCACGTGGTGATCGGGTTGGCGCGGGCCGCCTTGAGGAACTCGAACAGGCCCATCGCCGTGCGGCGCGGCGCCGGCACAGGCGGCCGGAAGCGGGCCTGCGCGGGGTTGATCTCGACCGTCGTCGCCATCGGCGCCATCCTTCTGAACGGCGGGGGACAGGTCGCGCCGTTTGTCGAGACGCCGGAAGAAGCGCCATCGCGATTTCGATTTGCCTGTCGTAGGTAGGCCGCGCACCGCACCGAACGTAGAGGCCACGATGTCGCCGCAGCCCGAGCCCGCCACCCGCACGGAATCCGACACCTTCGGGCCGATCGAGGTTCCGGCGCACCGGTACTGGGGCGCGCAGACCCAACGCTCGATCCAGAACTTCCGCATCGGCACCGAGCGCATGCCGGCGCCGCTGGTCCATGCGCTCGGCCTCGTGAAGCAGGCCGCGGCCCTCGTGAACCGGGACCTCGGCGGCCTCGACCCGACGGTCGCGGACGCCATCGCGGCGTCGGCCGCCGAGGTGGTGGCCGGCGCGCACGACGACGAGTTCCCGCTGGTCGTGTGGCAGACGGGCTCGGGCACGCAGTCCAACATGAACGCCAACGAGGTGATCGCGAGCTTGGCCAACGAGCGGCTAGGGGGAAAGCGGGGCGGCAAGGCGCCGGTGCATCCCAACGACCATTGCAACCGCGGCCAGTCCTCGAACGACGTGTTCCCGACCGCTATGCACATCGCGGTCTCCCGCGAGATCACCGGCCGGCTGATGCCGGCGCTGAACCACCTGCATACGGCCCTCGACGCCAAGGCGCGGGCCTTCGAGGCCATCGTCAAGATCGGCCGCACCCACCTGCAGGACGCCACGCCCGTGTCGCTCGGCCAGGAATTCTCCGGCTACGCCGCGCAGGTGGCGCTCGGGGGATCGCGGATCGCCGCGACGCTGCCGGGCGTGCTGGCGCTGGCGCAGGGCGGCACGGCGGTGGGCACCGGGCTCAACGCCCATCCCGAATTCGCCGAACGCTTCGCCGGCAAGGTCGCGGAGCTGACCGGGCTGCCCTTCACCTCGGCCGCCAACAAGTTCGAGGCGCTGGCGACGCACGATGCGCTGGTGTTCACGCAAGGGGCGCTCGCGGCGCTTGCCGCCGGCCTGTTCAAGATCGCGCAGGACATCCGCCTGCTGGCGTCGGGCCCGCGCTCGGGCCTCGGCGAGCTGTCGCTGCCGGAGAACGAGCCCGGCTCCTCGATCATGCCGGGCAAGGTCAACCCGA
>NZ_CAXTHR010000169.1:0-8299 GCF_964244095.1 uncultured Methylobacterium sp.
GGTTGCAGGGTGAAGGCCCGCCAGATGCGGTGGATGGTGGAGGGGGCATAGCCGAACCTCATCCCGGGACCATACACCTAGGATCGAGATCGCCGTTCCGATGTTCGGCTACAAGACCCACGTCTCGATCGACCGCAAGCACAGGTTCGTCCGGCGCTTCGCCGTGACCAGCGCAGCCGCCCATGACGGGGCGCAACTGGCCAACGCCCTCGACCCGGCCAACACGGCCAGCGACGTCTGGGCCGACACGGCCTACCGCTCGAAGACCAACGAAGCCCATCTGGCCAAACACGGCCGGCGCTCGAGGACCCACTTCCGGCGGCAGCCCGGCCTCGACCTGACGCCGTCGCAGCGCAAGGCCAACCGCGCCCGCTCCAAGGTCCGTTCGGCCGTCGAGACGGTGTTCGCCAGCCAGAAGCACCGCTTCGGCCTGTTCGTACGCACCAGCGGTCTGGCCCGAGCCCGGACCAGGATCGGGTTCGCCAACCGCGCCCACAACCTCAAGCGCCTCCTCTGGATCGAAGCCCGGCCGGTCGCGGCCTGAAAAAGGCTCAGGAAGGGCCGCCGGGGGCCGCTCACGAGACACCCCCACACGGTCAACCGTTCAGGCCAGAGTGGTCCGCAGCGACAAAGCGCCCCAACAGGCGGTTCTTCGAGGTGTCCGAGCCCGACCATGTTGGGTCGGATCACGGCTCTAGGCCCTTGTTTTAACGCGCACTTTCGCGACGAACCGGCACCTCCTTCGTCGGAGGGCGTACGCGTCGGGCAGCCCCGCGCTCGATCCGGGCGCAACGGAGCCCGAAGGCGGTCGCCCCCGCCACATCCCGGCGGTTCGAGGAGCCGAACAGCACGGCGCCGGCCTCCACGTATGGCCTCGCATCGTCTTGCACGCGAGCCGGCAACCGCCGCGCTGGACGATGCGCTCACGCCCGCCGCAGCCGCAGCCCGAACAGGTGGAGCAGCCCCGCGACGAGCCCGCCGTAGACCGCGGCGCCCGCGAGCCCGAGCAGCGCCAGCACCGCGACCTCGCGCCCGCGCGGCAGGGCCGGCACCAGGGCTTCGGCCAGCGGCAGCCCGTAGACGGCCACCCCCGCCAGCGCCGCGCAGCCGAGGGCGACGCCGAGCCCCGTCAGCCCCAGCGTCCGGCCCGGCGCGGCCCAGCCGCGGCGCCACGCGAGGCCGGCCAGCAGCACGAGGTTGACCCACTGGCCGACCGCGGTGGCGAGCGCGAGCCCGGTGACGCCGTAGGGGCCGGTGAGCCAGAGCTTCAGCCCGACGTTGACCAGGATCGCGGTGAGCGAGGCCCAGAGCGGCGTCGTCGTGTCCTGGCGGCTGTAGAAGCTCGCGACCGCGCTGCGCACCAGCACCACCGCCGGCAGCGCCAGCCCGTAGGCCGCGAGTACGGACGCCGCGCGCGCCGCATCCTCGGCCGAGAACGCGCCGCGCTGGAACAGGGCCGCCATGATCAGGCCGGGCAGGGTGAGGAAGGCCACCGTGAACGGCGCCGAGAGCGCGAGCGAGAACCCGGCGGCCCGGTTCTGCGCCGCGTGCGCCCCGGCGACGTCGCCGGCTGCGATCCGCCGGCTCATCTCCGGCAGCAGCACCGTGCCGGCGGCGATGGCGATGACGCCGAAGGGAAGCTGGTAGAGCCGGTCGGCGTAGTACAGCGCCGAGACCGCGCCGGCGGGCAGCCAGCTCGCGATGATCGTGTCGGCGAACGCCGCGATCTGGAACCCGGCCGAGCCGATCACCGCCGGCCCCAGCACCGCGAAGAAGCGCGCCATCGCCGGATCGCGCAAGCTCGGCCGGGCGAGCCGCGGCGCGGCGCCGGCGCGGCGGCAGCCCCACCACAGCAGCCCGAACTGGAGCACGCCGGAGACCGAAACGCCCCAGGCGGCGGCATGGGCCGCGTCCGGGAACAGGAAGGCCAGCGCCAGCGCCGCCAGCACCGCGAGGTTCAGCAGCACCGGCGCGCCCGCCGCCACGGCGAAGCGGCGCTGCGCGTTGAGCACCCCCGACAGCAGCGTCACCAGCGTCATGAACAGCAGGTAGGGGAAGGTGATCCGCGTCAGCGCCACCGCGAGTGCGAACCGCTCCGGGTCGGCGGAGAAGCCCGGCGCCAGCGCCCCCACGACCCACGGCATCAGGGGCAGGGCGAGTGCCAGCAGCACGATCTGAAGGCCGAGCATCAGGGTGAAGATGCGGTCGGCGAAGGCTTGCGCCGCGCCCTCCGCACCCGTCTCGGCCAAGCCCGCATAGGCCGGCACGAAGGCAGTGTTGAACGCGCCCTCGCCGAAGATCGCGCGAAAGTGGTTCGGCAGGCGGAAGGCGACGACGAAGGCGTCGGCCAGCGGCCCCGCGCCCATCACCGCGGCCATCGCCACGTCGCGGGCAAAGCCCGTGACCCGCGAGACCAGGGTCCAGCTCCCGACCGACAGGATCGCACGGATCACCGGAGGACCGCGCCGTCAGTGTTCCGCATCGCCGCCACGCCCGCCCCACCGTCCGGCCGGTGACTTACGGCGGCGGGGCGCGTGGGGGCAAGCGGCGCGAACGCGGCGCCCTCGATGGGCAAGCGGCGCGAACGCGGCGCCCCTGATGGGCAAGCGGCGCTTCGGCCACCGGAACGGCCGGCCGTCGGCGCGGCGCGATTCAGCGGGCCTTCACCGTCTTCGCGCTCCGTCGTGTCCGGACAGCCCGTTCCGTGGCATCGTGCGCCCCGCGCCGACGGACGCATCGCGTGCGTCCCGGCACCGTCGGTCCGGCCCGCGCGCCGTAGACGCAACCGATCGGCGAACCGGGTGCCCGCATGCTGCCGTCCTACCGAGCCAGGCTCCGCCGCGACCTGCTGGACTGGCAGGAACGCGGGCTGATCGACGCCGCGCAGCGCGAGCGGATCGCCGCCGAGGCGCTGGCGCCGCCGGGGCCCGGCTATCTCCAAGGCATCCTCGTCCTCTGCATCGTCGTCCTGGTCGCGCCCGCGATCATCGCCTTCGTCGCCGCGAACTGGTCGGGCCTCGCGCCCGCCACCCGCATGGTCGTGCTGTTCTCAGCCGATGCCGCCGCCGTGCTCGGGGCGTGGTTCGCGGGCCGCCGCCACGCCCGGGCGCCGAGCGCCCCCCAACGTGCGGTCGCCGACGGGGCCGCGACCCTGTCGCTGGTCCTGGCGGCGGCGACGCTGGCGCTGGTCGGCCAGACCTTCCACGTGCCGCCGGACCTGCGCGGCTACGCCGCGACGGTGGCCGCCCTCGGCCTCGCCACGGCCCTCGTCGCCCGCTCGGGCGGGGCGGCCTTCGCCGCCTGCGCGGCGCTCGTCGTGGCCGATGTCGGCCCTTGGGACGGGGGCGCGGCGCCCGGCGCGGGATCGCCCACCTTCTGGTTCGTCGCGTCCGGGTTGCTGGCCGGGTTCCTCACCGGATGGCTGCCGGCGCGCGCGCCCAGCCTGACGGTGCTGCTCGTGGTGCTGGCCAACCACCTCGGCGCCGCGTCCGGCGGCATCCCGACGATCGGACCCGACCGGCTGATGCTGGTCGCGGCGCTCGCCCTCGGCGCGGGCCACGCGCTGGCGGGCCAAGCTCTGGCGGGCTTCGGCGCGGACCCGCGGACGGCGCGGCTGCGCGAGGGCGGCGCGGCCCTGGCGCAGGCTGCCACGGGCGTCTGCCTCCTCGGCATCCTCGCCGTCGCCGCGCGGACGCTGGGCTGGGGCGGCCGACCGTCGCCCGCCTGGATTCTCCCGACGCTCCTCGCCTTCGCCGCCGCCGGCGCGCTCCTCGTCCTGCCGCGGCGGCGCGGGCGCGGCCCCCTGCCGCTGCCCGAACTGATCGTCCTGGGCTCGACCGCGCTGTCCTTTCTCGTTCTGCTGACGGGGGCGTGGGGCTGGGCGCCGGCGCGGGGCGGGTCGCCGTTCTGGACCGTCTGGGGCGGCATCGTGCCGGCGCTCGGCCTCGTCGTCGCCGGCCACCTCGACGAGCGCCGCGCGCTGTTCGGCTGGGGGCTCGCCCTGGTGGCCGGGCTGATCGTCGGGATGCTCGCCGTGTCGCGCGACCTCCTCGGGTTCTCGGTAAACCTCCTCGGCTCCGCCGCCCTCGTCGCCCTGACGCTGGCGCTCTGCCGCTGGGCCGACCGCCGCCTCGCCGGGAGGACCGCGTGATGACCCTGCGATCGGCAGCGACGGCGGTCGCCTTCGCCGCGCTCCTCGCGGTGCAGCTCCTGCCCGCGGCGAGCCTGGCGTGGCGGCAGACCGAGCGCCTGCACGCGGGCCGCCCGCTCCTGCTGACGGTGGAGACCCGCGACCCGCGCGACCTGCTCCGCGGCGAGTACAGCGTGCTCGCCTACGCGATCGGCCGGCTGCAGGGCGTGCCGGCCGCCGCGGGGTCCGCCTGCGATCTGGCCGCGCGCGAGACCTGCGCGCTCGGGCCCGAGCGCACGGTCTACGTCCGGCTCGCGCCCGACGCCGAGGGCGTCCACCGGGCGACCGAGGTGGCGTTCGAGCGCCCGCCCGGCGACGCGCCGTTCATCGCCGGGACGGTCCGGTCCGGCACCCTCGTCCGCAACGGCGCCCGCTTCGGCCAGCAGACCTGCGGGCAGCCCGCCTGCCTGTTCGGCCAAGCGAGCTACGGCATCGAGACCTGGTACGGGGCGCAAGGCGTGCCGGCCCGGCTCGACCGGATGGCGCGCAGAGACATCCGCGTCGAGGTCCGGGTCGACGCGGACGGGGTCGCGGTCCTCGACGGGCTCCGCGTCGGCGGCGAGCCCTTCGCGAAGACCGCGCGGCTGTGGCGCTGAGCGAACGCGAGGTCCGAGCCGCGCCGCCGCGGCTACGTCTTGCGGAACTTGTCGGGGCCGGGTCCGACGTTCCGGACGCGCGCGACGTGGACGCTGGCCTCGGGATACTTGGCCTTGGTTTCCTGGATCACCGCGCCCTGCGTCTCCCCGGTGACGACGGCGCGCTTGCCGCCCTCGTGCTTCGCGCCGAAGCCGCCATCGGGGCGAGGTTCGATGAAGATCTTGTCCTTTGCCATCCGCGTCCTCCGTCGGCCGTCATGGCCGAAGGGACGGGATTTATTGTCGGATGGCAAGGTCATCCGTGCCGATCAGGCGTCGCAGGTCGGTCATGATCCCGAACGGACGGCGATTTTCCGGCGGATGAAGAACAGCACCGCGGTTCCGGCACGCGAGGACAGGTCTCGATGCGGCACCATCGCGAGGAACGCCACCCGATGCTCGTGGAGCCGTCATCGCCCCGTCGGCACGGCCGAACGGCGGCGACGGTCATCCCCGGCTTCCGGACGCGACGGCTCCGCTCCGCGTTCCGACGCCGCCCGGGCAGCCGGCGGCCGGCTCGTTCGCCGGGTCCGCGGCGCCTCACGAGGTCGGCCGGTCCTTCGGAATGAGCCTGCGGATCACGTCCCAGTACGAGACCGGCGCGAGGCGTTCGATCAGGGCGATCACCTTGGCGTCGGAGCCGACGAGCACGCGGCCCTTGCGGCGCGCGACCCCCGACAGGATGATCGCGGCGGCCCGCGCCGGCGGGAGCTTCAGGAGCCTGTTCGAGGCGGCGCGGCCGCGGGCCGCCGCCTCGGGCGTGAGGTGGGCGGGCACGCGGGCGCTGTCGGCGATCGCCGTCGCGACGCCGCCGGGATGGATTACGGTGAGCCCGACATTCGTGCCGGCCAGCTCGTGCCGGAGCGCCTGGGAGAAGCCGCGCACCGCGAACTTGCTCGCCGCGTAGGCGGTCTGGCCCGGCGGCGCGATCAGCCCGTAGAGGCTCGACAGGTTGACGATCCACGCCTCGTCGCGCGCGCCCAGCAGTGGCAGGAAGGCGCGGGTCATCCGCACGACGCCCCAGAAGTTGATCTCGAACAGCCACGCGAAGTCGGCCTCGCTCACGTCGGCGAAGGTGCCGCCGAGCGCCACGCCCGCATTGTTGAACAGCAGGTCGAGGCCGCCGTGGGCGGCCTCGACCGCCGCGGGCAGCGCGGCGACGGCGGCGCGGTCGGCGACGTCGAGGACGTGCCGGGTGATGCGGATCCGGCTCGGCGCGATCATCCGCCCGGTCTCGGCGAGCCCCGCCGCGTCGCGGTCGGCGAGCGCGAGGTGGCAGCCGCGCTGCGCCAGTGCCACGGCGAGCGCCCGCCCGATGCCGCTCGCCGCGCCGGTGACGAGCGCGGTCCGGTTCTCGAAGCTCAGATGCGGCATCGCTCGGTTCCCGTCCGTTTCCTTGCGTCCGGAGCGTGCGCTCCCGACCCTCGCGTGAGTCGAGGCCCACCCTCCCCCGCTTAAGGCTGGCAGAGGCACACATCCTCCGATGCGAGCGGATGAGAAAGGCGCGTCAGGCCGCGCGACGGGCCGGCGGCGTGCGGCCGAAGCGCATCGTGCCGTCGTCGAGGCGGCCGAAGCGCAGGGCCGCCGTGTCGAGGACGTAGTTCTGATGCAGCCTCCACGGCTTGGCGTCGGCTTGGCGCGGCAGCAGGTGCGCGGCCCGGGTCACGTAGCCCGAGGTCAGCGGCAGGGTCGGTGCTTCGGTGAGCGAGGCGGGGTCCGCGCGGGGCTCGCACCAGGTGTAGCCGCGCCGGTCCATGTGCCGGATCAGGCGGCAGAGGTAGCGCGCGGTGAGCTCGCTCTTCAGGGTCCACGAGGCGTTGGTGTAGCCGATCGTCACCGCGAGGTTCGGCACGCCCGACAGCATCATCCCCTTGTACAGGAAGGTTTTTGCCGGATCGACGGTGCGGCCGTCGACGGTCAGCGTCAGGCCGCCCAGCATCCGCAGGCGCAGGCCCGTGGCGGTGACGACGATGTCGGCCGGCAGCGTCCGGCCCGAGGCGAGGCGCACGCCGTCCTCGGTGAAGGTCGCGATCGTGTCGGTCTCGACGGACGCGCGCCCGGAGCGGATCGCCTTGAACAGGTCGCCGTCCGGCACGAGGCAGAGGCGCTGGTCCCACGGCTTGTAGGCCGGGGTGAAGTGCCGGGCGACGTCGTAGTCCGGGCCGAGCTGCGCCCGCACGCCGGCGAGGAGGCGCTTGGTCATCGCCGCCGGATGCTTGCGCGCGTACCGGTAGAAGAAAATCCCGAGCGCGACGTTCTTGGCCCGCGTCAGCCCGTGGGCGAGGCCCGCCGGGAGCCTGGCCCGCAGCCAGTGGGCGATCCCGTCCCGGCTCGGCAGGGCGACGACGTAGGTGGGCGAGCGTTGCAGCATCGTCACGTGGGTCGCGCTCGCCGCCATCGCCGGCACCAGCGTCACCGCGGTGGCGCCCGAGCCGATCACCACCACGCGCTTGCCGTCGTAGGCGAGGTCGTCGGGCCAGGCCTGCGGGTGCACGACGCGGCCCGCGAACCGCGCGATCCCGGGAAAATCCGGGCTGTGGCCGTGGTCGTAGGCGTAGTAGCCGCTGCACACCGCGAGGATCGAGGCGGTGTAGCGCACCGGCGCCGCGTCCGCGCCGACCTCGGCGTCCAGCGTCCACAGCGCGGCGGCCGAATCCCAGGCCGCCCGCACCACGCGGGTGCCGAAGCGGATCTTCCGGTCGATCCCCTCGGCGGCGGCCGTCTCGCGGAGGTAGGCGAGGATCGAGGCGCCGTCGGCGATCGCCCTGTCGCTGCGCCACGGGCGGAAGCTGAAGCCGAAGGTGTAGAGGTCGGAATCCGAGCGCAGGCCGGGATAGCGGAACAGGTCCCAGGTCCCGCCGATCGCCCCGCGCGCCTCCAGGATCGCGTAGGTCTTCCCCGGGCACTCGGCCTGAAGATGGTGGCTCATGGCGATGCCGGAGATGCCGGCGCCGACGATCAGCACGTCGAAATGGCGCGTGGCGGACGCGGGATCGGGCGACGCGGGGGCGGATGGGTCCATGGCGTGGGCTTCGGCGGTTTCGTGACCTGACGCAAGCGGGGCTGGCGGAGGCGGCGCAGGGGCGAGGCTCCAAGCCCTCTCCCGCTTAAGGGGGCTATCGTCCTCACGCATCTCGCAGGAGCGACCGACGCGTCCTTCCTCCCCCCACACAAGTCGGGCAAGCCCGACTTGTGTGGGGGGAGGGTGGCCCTCGCATGAGCGAGGGTCGGGAGAGGGGAGCGCCCTTTACGGATACGGCGCTCCTATCTCCCGACTTGGCTCGCGTGCCACCCTCTCCCGCAGAGGTGAGAGGGAAGACCCGCGCGGATGGTGCGTCTGAGCCTTACGCGGTCGCCTCGGCGTACAGCTTTTCCACGTGCTCCCAGTTCACGAGGTTGTCGAGGAACGCCTTGAGGTAGTCGGGGCGGCGGTTGCGGTAGTCGATGTAGTAGGAATGCTCCCACACGTCGACGC
>NZ_CAXTHR010000170.1:0-8248 GCF_964244095.1 uncultured Methylobacterium sp.
GGTACGTCGCCCCGAACTCCTACGGCTTCGAGCTCACCGTGCTGTTCCTGCTCGCCGTCACCATGGGAGGGCGCAAGTCGCGGGCAGGGCCGCTGATCGGGTCGGCGATCATCGTGATGATGCCTAACATCCTGGCCGACATCCAGCTCGTGCGGATCATGGCCGGCATCATCGCCGCCGCCGCGCTGGTCGTCGGGGTGCAGGCGTTCGTCCGCAGGACCGAGAACCGCACTGCCATCCTCGTGCCGGTGGTGCTGTGCGTGCTGTTCCTGCCGGCGACGCTGGCGCTGCAATCGGTGACCGACTTCCGCCTCACCGTATTCGGCCTGATGATCCTGTTCGTGGTCTACTACCTGCCCGACGGCATCGTCGGCTTCTTGCGCGAGAAGGTCCCGGCGCTGCGGCCGGCTCACACCGCGGAGGGCAAGGCGGTGGCCGCCGAGGGCGCGGCGCTAATCGCGCAGCGCGGCAAGGCGGCAGGCACCGAGCCATTGCTGCGGGTCGAGCAGGCGCTGATGCAGTTCGGCGGCCTGAAGGCGCTCGCCGGCGTCGACCTCGTCGTCCGGCCCGGCACGATCCACGGGCTGATCGGCCCGAACGGCTCGGGCAAGAGCACGATGATGAACGTGCTCACCGGCATCTACAAGCCGACCGCGGGCGCGGTGATCCTCGCCGCCGGCGGGGCCGACCGGCGCCTCGACGGACGCACGCCCTCCGAGATCGCGCTGGCCGGCGTCGCGCGGACCTTCCAGAACGTCCAGCTCTTCCGCGAGATGACGGCGCTGGAGAACGTGCTGGTGGGCCTGCACCATGCCTTCCACGGCACGCTCGTGGACGCCATCCTCGGCACGCCCCGGCGCCGGCGCGAGGAGAGCGAGGCCAGAGCCCGCGCCATGGCGATCCTCGATTTCATGGGGCTTGCGAGCCTCGCGCAGGTCGAGGCGCGCAACCTCCCCTACGGCAAGCAGCGCCTGCTGGAGATCGGCCGCGCGCTGGCGCTCGATCCCGTGCTGCTGCTGCTCGATGAGCCGGCCGCGGGGCTCACCGCGCCCGACATCGCGGATCTGACCGCGATCATCCGCAAGATCCGCGACGCCGGCATCACCGTGATCCTGATCGAGCACCACATGGACGTGGTGATGGGCCTGTGCGACCGGGTCAGCGTGCTCGATTTCGGCCACAAGATCGCGGAAGGCGGCGCCCGCGAGGTGCAGGCCGACCCGAAGGTGATCGAAGCCTATCTCGGCAGCGCCGAGGCCGACGCGGAGACCGAGCAGAAGGCCCCCGTCCATGCTTGAGGTCGCCAACCTGTCGGCCGGCTACGGCCAGATCGAGGTGCTGCACGGCCTGTCCTTCGCGGTGCGCAAGGGGCAGGTCGTCACGCTGATCGGCTCGAACGGGGCCGGCAAGACCACGACGATGCGCGCGTTGTCGGGCATGATCCAGCCGCGATCCGGCTCGATCCGCCTCGCCGGCCGCGAGATCTCCGGCCTCGACAGCCACGACGTGGCGCGCGCCGGCCTCGCCCACTCGCCCGAAGGGCGGCGCGTCTTCCCGACGCTCTCGGTGGAGGACAACCTGACGCTCGGCGCCTTCCCGCGGCTCACCGGCTCGCGGCCGAAGGGCGATGTCGCCGCCGACCGCGAGCGCGCGTTCGTGCTGTTCCCGCGCCTCAAGGAGCGCCGCGCGCAGCTCGCCGGCACGCTCTCGGGCGGCGAGCAGCAGATGCTGGCGATGGGCCGCGCCCTGATGCTGCGCCCGGAGATCCTCCTGCTGGACGAGCCGTCGATGGGTCTGGCGCCCAAGCTCGTGGAGGAGGTGTTCCGCATCATCCGCCAGCTCAAGGAGGAGCAGGTGACGATGCTCTTGGTCGAGCAGTTCGCCATGGCGGCCCTGGGCGTGGCCGACCACGCCTACGTGCTGGAGAACGGCCGCATCCGCTTCCAGGGCCCGGCGGCGCAGTTGAAGAACGACCCGGCGGTGCGCGCGGCCTATCTCGGCGGCGACCACTGAGGGAAGGGGACCTGACGGGCGCTTGGCAATCGGGAGGCGCAGCCCCCACCTGAACGCCGCACGCCAAAGTCCAGACGAGGAACCCGCCTTGGCACATGATGAATCCGGCCCGCCGCGGATGCACGCCACCACCATCCTGATGGTGCGCAAGGGCGGCCGCGTCGTCGTCGGCGGCGACGGGCAGGTCAGCCTCGGCCAGACCATCGTGAAGGGCAACGCGCGGAAAGTCCGGAAGCTCGCCAAGGGCGCGGTGATCGGCGGCTTTGCCGGCGCGACGGCGGACGCCTTCACCCTGTTCGAGCGGCTGGAGGCGAAGCTGGAGCAGTATCCCGGCCAGCTCACCCGCGCCTGCGTCGAGCTGACCAAGGACTGGCGCACCGACCGGTACCTGCGCCGCCTGGAGGCGATGATGCTGGTGGCCGACAGGGATGTCAGCCTGCTGCTCTCGGGCGCCGGCGACGTGCTGGAGCCGGAGGGCGGGGTGATGGCGATCGGCTCGGGCGGCAACTACGCGCTCTCGGCCGCCCGCGCGCTCGAGGACGGCGACCTCGACGCGGAGGCGGTCGTGCGCAAGGCGATGCGCATCGCCGCCGAGATCTGCGTCTACACCAACGGCAGCCTCGTGATCGAGGCGCTCGACGCCGCGACCGGCTGAGACCGGCCCCGGTCGCCGGGCCGTACCTGTTGCAATCCTGCTTGTCGAAGCTGTAACCGAGGTCGCTGCCGAAGTCGTGCGGCCTCGTATCGGGTGACGACGTCGCGGCGACGGGGAACAAGCGCCGGAGAAGAAGCCGAAATCCGGAGGCCGGGTCGTTCGCGATGCGGTATCGCTCCATCGTCTGCTTTCGTGCGGTGATACGAATTCAATCGTCGTATAATCCCGGCACGAAAATTGTCGCCATACGGCAATATTAACTTGATCTTGAGAGACATCCGCCATCCTGTGCGCAACCAACCAGGAAATCGGCATTCATGAAGATCCGCGGCAAGCTTCTCGGGTTCGTCTGCGCCTCCAGCCTCGTCACCCTCACGGTTGCCGGCATCAGCCTCACGACGCTGCACAGCTTCAACGATGCGGTCGCCGCGTCCCGCAACGCCACCGAGAACGCGCTGTTTGCGGCCGAACTCAACCGGCTCGCCACCGACACGGCGCTCGAATCCCGGGGCGTCTACGCGGCGCCGGACACGCAGGTCGCGCGCAAGTACGCCGCCGGCATCATGCGCGATCTCTCCGCCATCGACGCCCTGCTGGGCGTCTGGCGGCCGCTGGTGCCGGGCGCCGAGCGGGCGCTGTTCGAGACGATCGTCGGGGACGCGGCGGCGTTCCGGCGCCACCGGACCGAGACGGCGCGGCTGGGCACCGAGGTCTCGCCCAAGGCCGCCGCCGAGCAGGGCTTCACCGACGAGAACCGCAACAACCGCGTGGCCTTCCAGGCGGGCATCGACGCCTTCGTGACGCGTGCCCACGCGCGGATCGAGACCCAGAACCGGGCCATCGAGGCCCTCTACGCGGACCGGCTGCGCTGGCTCCTCGCGCTCGCGCTCGGCGGCACCCTCGGCGGCCTGCTAATCGGCGGCGTGTTCGGACATCGCCAGATCGCGCGGCCGCTGACGGCGGTCTCCACCGCGATCCGCCGCCTCGCGGAGGGCGACCGCGACCTGCCCGCGATCAAGCCCGCCCGCGACGAGATCGGTGCGATCTGGGCGAGCATGCACACCCTCGCGGACGCGATGCGCGAGGCCGACGCGATGCGGCAGGGCCAGGCGAGCGCCGGGCTCGCGGCGGGCGCGGCCAAGCGCGCCGAGATGGCGGCGCTCGCCGACCGCTTCCAGGGCAGCATCGGCGGCCTCGTCGGCCACCTCGCCCACGCGGCCGGCGAGATGGAGGCGACGGCGCACGCCATGGCGGCCAACGCCGAGCGCACCAACCTCCAGTCCGATGCGGTGATGGCCGCGGCCGGCGCGGCGTCGATGAACGTCCAGGCGGTGGCCGCCGCCACGGAGGAACTCGCCGCGACCGCCAACGAGATCGGCACGCAGGTGTCCCAGACCTCGGTCGCCGCCGCCGGCGCCGTCGAGGGCGCCCGGCGCACCAACGACTCCGTGCGGCGGCTTGCCCAAAGCGCCGCCAGCATCGGCGAGGTCGTGTCGCTGATCTCCGGCATCGCCGGCCAGACCAACCTGCTGGCGCTCAACGCCACGATCGAGGCGGCGCGGGCCGGCGAGGCGGGCCGCGGCTTTGCCGTGGTGGCCGCCGAGGTGAAGAGCCTCGCCGGGCAGACCGCGCAGGCGACCGACCGGATCACCGCCGAGATCGCCACGATCCGCGCGGCCACCGCCGAGGCCGTGGCGGCGATCGAGGAGATCGGCGGCACCATCGGCTCCGTGCACGAGATCGCGGTGGGCGTCGCCGCTGCGGTGGAGGAGCAGCAGCTCGCCACCCAGGAGATCGCCCGCAGCGTCGGCGACGCCGCCCGCGGCACCGCGGCCGTCACCGAGACCATGGCCGAGGTCCAGGCCGCCGCCCTCCAGGCGGGTACCGCCGCCGCGCAGGTGCTGGCGGCGGCCGGCGACCTCGCCCGCCGCTCCGACGGCCTCGGCAGCGAGGTCGAGGGCTTCGTCCGCGGCGTACGCGCGGCCTGAGCGCCGTTGGGACGCGGGTCTGGAAAGCGGGGGTCTCCGTCCTTAGATCGGGGACATGCGACGGTTCTCCTCGTGCCTGCCGGTCCCCCGGTGACCGACCCTGCCCCGCGGTCGCGCGCGCGCGACCGCGGCACCCTGAGCCTTGCGCAGGTCGAAGCCGTCGACGGCCTTACCGGCAGGGCCGCCCCCGTGAGCGTCCTGGCGCTCGGCGCCTTTTTCCTGCTGCTCGGCGCCGGCCGGCATGCCATGCGGGGCCTGATTCTGCGCGGCCCGGCAGCCGGTCTGCCGCACCCGATCGGAGCGCGATGACCACCTTCTCCCCCCGCGAGATCGTCTCGGAACTCGACCGCTTCATCGTCGGCCAGCACGACGCCAAGCGCGCGGTGGCGATCGCGCTGCGCAACCGCTGGCGCCGGCAGCAGCTCACCGGCCCCCTGCGCGAGGAGGTCGCGCCCAAGAACATCCTGATGATCGGCCCCACCGGCTGCGGCAAGACCGAGATCGCACGCCGTCTGGCCCGGCTCGCCGGCGCCCCGTTCCTGAAGATCGAGGCGACGAAGTTCACGGAAGTGGGCTATGTCGGCCGCGACGTGGAGCAGATCGTGCGCGACCTCGTCGAGGTGGCGATCGGCCTCGTGCGCGAGGAGAAGCGCAGGGCCGTGAAGGCCAAGGCGGAGGCTTCGGCCGAGAACCGCATCCTCGATGCGCTCGTCGGCCCCACTGCCTCGGCGCCGACCCGCGACAGCTTCCGGACGAAGCTGCGCGACGGCCTGCTCGACGACAAGGAGGTCGAGATCGAGCTGGCCGGCGGCCCATCCTCCGGCCTGCCGATGTTCGAGATCCCCGGCATGCCCGGCGCCGCGATGGGGGCGGTCAACCTCGGCGACATGTTCGGCAAGGCGTTCGGCGCCGCCAAGGGCAAGCCGCGCCGGATGAGCGTGCGCGACGCCCACGCGCCGCTGCTCGCCGAGGAATCCGACAAGCTCGTCGACGACGATGCCCTGATCCGCGAGGCGATCCGCGCGGTCGAGGACAACGGCATCGTCTTCCTCGACGAGATCGACAAGATCTGCGCGCGAGAAGGCCGCTCATCGGCCGACGTGTCGCGCGAGGGCGTGCAGCGCGACCTGCTGCCGCTCATCGAGGGCACCACCGTGGCGACCAAGCACGGCCCGGTGAAGACCGACCACGTGCTGTTCATCGCCAGCGGCGCCTTCCACGTCTCGAAGCCCGCCGACCTCCTGCCCGAGTTGCAGGGCCGCCTGCCGATCCGCGTGGAGTTGCAGCCGCTGACGGTGGAGGACTTCAGGCAGATCCTGACCGCGACCGAGGCGAGCCTCCTGAAGCAGACCGTCGCCCTGCTACAGACCGAAGGCGTCACGCTCGCCTTCTCCGACGACGCCGTGGACGCGATCGCCCGCGTCGCGGTGGAGGTGAACGGCTCGGTCGAGAACATCGGCGCCCGACGGCTTCAGACCGTGCTGGAACGGGTCATCGACGAGATTTCGTTCTCCGCAACCGACCGCTCGGGCGAGACGGTGGCGATCGATGCCCGGTACGTGCGCGACCGGGTCGAGAGCCTGGCCGCCGACGCCGACCTCAGCCGCTTCATCCTGTAGCGCCCGACCGCACGGGCCGGATGCGGGCCGGCGCCAGTCGTGTGGGGCGCGTCCTACGCGTCCGCCGCGCGCATCGCCTGCGTCAGGGCCGATGCGAAGCCCTCGGCGCCCTGCTCCCAGCGCGACGGGTCGGTCCCGTAGCAGTTCATGACCTCGTGGAATCGTTTGTGCGCCAGCCCGAAGGCGGTCTCGTGCAGCCCGAAGCGATCGAAGTAGCGGCCGATCCCGCAGGCGTGCGGATTCTTCGATTCCTCTTTCCAGGCGATGGGCAGGGGCTGGCAGACGAGGATGCGGCAGGTTTCGACAACCGTGAGATGGCTGGCATAGGCCCCGAGAAGCGACTGGGGCGTGCGCGTCGCGACCGGAACCTGATAGGTGCGCAGCCAATCCTCCAGGCGCTCGGCGGGCATCGGCCGCGCGATCCCGTAGCCCTGCACGAACGTGACGCCGAGGATCGTCAGGGCGTCGAGGATCTCGACGGTCTCGACGCCTTCGATCACGAGGCTCTTGCCGAGGCCGCGCGCGAGCGAGAGCAGGCTGAGGACGAACAGCAGATCCTTCGGCCGGTCGCGCAGTCCGCGGGCGAAGGTCTGGTCGAGCTTCAGGATGTCGAGCGGAAGGGTCTTGATGTTCATCAGGGAGGCGTGCGCGGTTCCGACGTCGTCGAGGGCGATGCGGACACCGAGGCTCCGGACCCGTTCGAGACCCTGGATCATCCGCCCCTCGTCCGCGATCCGCTCGTCTTCGAGGATCTCGAGGACGAGGCGACCGGGCGGGTAGGACCGGGCCCGGAGGGTGGCGTCCACGGTCCCGGCGAACCGCGCGTCCAGGAACAGGGATCGATCGACGTTGACCGACGCGTAACAGTCGGCGGCGTCGGACAGGCCGTTCATCGCGGCCAGCGCCGCGTCGAGGACGAGCGCGAAGAAGTCCAGGCGCCCGGATTCCGGGATCGCGTGCAGGAACTCGACGGGCGGGATGACCCTGTCGCCGACGAAGAGGCGTGCCAGGGCCTCGAAGCCGCAGACGCGCCCGTGGCGCAGGTCCACGATCGGCTGAAAGAACGGGCGGACGGCTCCGCCGAACGGAAACGGCGCGGAGACGCGCGGCTTCCTTCGTCCTTGATCCGTTCCCGGCATCGTCAGCATGACCGAATTCAATCCCGCGATCGTCGCACGCACCGCACCCTCGGCCAGCGGCGGCCAGCAAGCGGACGGCAGCGCCCCGGCGTACGGTGCGGGCTGCAGGCTTAACAAAGGTTTGTGCCGCTTGCGTTTCCGAGGCGCCGGACGATGCGTCGCGCTTCGGCGGCGCGGCGCACCGGGCGTCGGCGCGCCGCCGAGACCTTCGCCGTCGCCACGGACGGTTGTGCCGGGCAGCCGTTCTAGCATGCGCGGGCGAGGCCGCGCCGGTCCGCCCGCGTCAGGCGCCGGCCGCGTCGTCCGGCGACGGGGCGGGCCAGACCTGTCCCGGCCGCAGCGCGCGGAAGTCTTCGCGCGGGCGGCCGGCGGCGGCGAGCGCCGCGTCCAGCGCCTCGGCCGGGCGCTCGACGCCCTCGTCGGTGAGCCGGAACGTGCCCCAGTGATGGCCGAGCGCCCGGTCCGCGCCGAGCAGCCCGAGCGCGGCGACGGCGTCCTCCGGGTTCATGTGCTGCGCCTGCATGAACCAGCGCGGCTCGTAGGCGCCGATCGGCAGGGTCGCGAGGCGCGGGGCGCCGAACCGCGCCCGCACGTCGCGGAAGATCGCGCCGTCGCCGAGGCCGGTATCGCCGGCATGGTAGTGCACGCCCCAGGGCGAGGTCAGCACGAAGGCGCACCACAGGGCCATGCGCCGGTCGTTGAGGCCGCGGGCGGACCAATGGTAGGCCGGCGTGAGGTGGACACTCACGCCGTCGCCGAGATCGACCGTGCCGCCCCAATCGCGGGTCTCGACGTGCATCGTGTCGTCGTAGCCGCGCAGGATCGCGTCGTTGC
>NZ_CAXTHR010000171.1:0-8230 GCF_964244095.1 uncultured Methylobacterium sp.
CCGTGGCGGAACTCGTCGTTGCACCACTTCTCGAACCACTTGAAGATCGGGTGGATGCGCCGCTCGGGGTGCTTCTCCAGCTCGCGGAAGATGGTGATGTAGCGCGCGTAGCCGATCTTCTCGGAGAGGTAGGTCGCGTAGAAGATGAACTTCGGCCGGAAGAAGGTGTACTTCTTGGACTTGGTCAGGAAGCCAAGGTCGACGCCGATGCCGAAATCCTTCAGCGTGTCGTTGATGAAGCCGGCATGCCGCGCCTCGTCCCGGCTCATGAAGCCGAACAGCTCCTTGATGTCCTTGTTCTTCGCGCGTTTGCGCATCTCGGCGTAGAGCACGCAGCCGGAGAATTCCGCCGTGATCGACGACACGAGGAAATCCAGGAACTCCTTGCGCAGCTCGGGTTCCATCGCCGAGAGGTCGCAGTCGAAGTCGCTGTTGCGAACGAAGTGGCGCTTGTTCGGGTCGGAGCGCAGCTCCGCGATCAGCACGTCCCACTGCGCGCGGACCGGCTCGACATCGGTGCGGTCGAGCTCCACGAAGTCGGTGGTGTAGAAGCGCGGCGAGAGGAAGGTGGTCGCCTGCGCCGACTTGGTCGCTTCGTTGACCGGGCGCGTGGGCAGCGGATGGCGGACGGGCGCGTTCAAAGCTTCCTCCTCTCGCTGAAGCTGACTTCGTAGAGTTCGGTGAGTTCGAGATGGCCGGCGAGCTTGGTCCACAGCCGCTCGATCCGGCCCGCCCGCGTCACCGTGGCGGTGCGGCGGACCACGAGGCGCTCGCCGTAGGGCACCGAGGTCGGGGCATCGTGGACCCGGACCTCGTCGCCGGGCTCGATCTCGAAATCGGCGTCGAGGCTGACATGGGCGTGCAGGCTTTCCGGCGTCTGCTCGATCTCGACCGTGCAGGGCACCTCGACGGTGCGGCGGCCGCTGAGGCGTCCGATCATCGCGGGATGCTCGTGTCGGGCAGGAGGTTTCCGGGGAGCAGCTTGCCGAAGGCGAGCGCGTTGGTCGGCCCGAACGCCTCCAGGTTGACCTTGCGGCCGCTGGTCTCGTCGATGAGCGCCAGCGAGCCGTCGTCGTAGCGGGTGAGGCGGAACGGCTCGGCCGGCGTCTGTCCCGCCCGCAGGCGGGCTTGGCCGAAGCTGCGCAGCGTCGCCCGCAGGAACCCGCCCTCGCCGGGGGCGATGGTTTCGATCAGGCGCTGGGTGGCCGCGTCCTCGACCCGGATCGATCCGTCGTCGCGGTCGAGGACGTTCAGCGACACGCTGGCGACCGGGCTGCCGTTCGGGCCGCCGCTGATGCCGATGCCCTCGCTCCGTCCGATCGTCACCGCCAGCATCGTGAAGCCGACGAGCGCGCCGGCTCCGATCAGCGCGAACGCCGGAACGGGGCTGCTCTCCGATACATCGCCCATCGGCTTCCCTCACCGCCTGTCCGGACCGGTCCTGGTCGGCGCCGCGTCGGGTCCGGCCCGCGCCGCCGTTTCGTTGGCTTCACGTTAACCGGTGTCAAGCGCGCTTGACAATCCTCATTTTGCGTTTTGGCCTCGATTTTTGACGATCTGCGCAAGTGATTGCAGAATTTGAGGTTTCCGATCCGATGCGCGCTAGCGTGCCCCGGCCGCGACCAGCCGCGGAGCCCCGGCCTGGGTCTGCGGGCGGGCGACGAGGATCGGCAGCGCGGCCTCTTCTGGTATCCGCGCGGCGACGATCGCCCGGGCGAGGATGGCCGCGACCGCGGCTCCGTCCGGCACGGAGCGCAGCATCGGCTGCGGCTCGGTCACCCGCCAGGGCCGCGCGTGCGGCCAGAGGTGGAGGTAGGCGACGCGGGTGCCCTTGGAGAGGCGCAGCGCCAAGTCGCCGGTGCCGTCGGCGAAGGTGCGCAGGCCCGCTTCCTCGACCTGAACGAGCGGCAGGTTGAAGGTGACGGAGATCGCGATGCCGACCCGCATGACGACGCGGCGGTTGGTGATGGTGTAGGTCGTGGTCCAGGACGCCAGCCAGCCGAGGCAGCCGACGACGGTGAGCGCCGCCGCGCAGGCCGCGAAGGTCGGCCACGACGCCTTGAGGCCCGCGAGCACGGCCCCGTCCAGCGCCGCCGGCAGGATGGTCCACGCCGCCAGCACCGCGAACCACAGCACGACGAAGCCGCCGTGCATCGGGCGCGAGGCCATGCCGAAGGCGCTCGGCCGGCCCTGCCAGAGGATGCGCTCGCCCGGCGGCAGCGGGCCGGGCAGGCCCTCGGGGATGCGGTCGTCCACGATCGCGTCGTCGTCGGTCCGGAGGGCGCTCATATCAGGGTCTCCGCGCGTTGGGGGGTGGCGTACAGGGTGCCGGCGCCGAAATAGGCCATGATCTTCTCCTCCTCGAGGAGGGTCACGGCGTCGGGGTCGGCATGGGGCGGGATGCCGGAAAACTGCGCGGCCAGCAGCGCCTCGGTCTTGACGGTGCGCGAGAACCGCCCGGTGCGGCAGAAGGTGACCGGCATCAGCACGCGGCGCCCGCCGACCCCGAGCTCGACCTCGTAGTAGCGCGCGAAGCTCTCGCCGCGGTCGATCCAGATGTCGGTGACGATTCCGGCGACCTGGCTGTCGGTGCCGAACACGGTCATGCCGATCGGGTTCGGGCCGTCCTCGTGGACCATGAAGTGGGTCGCGACCCGCAGCGGCACGATGCGCTTCTGACCGTCGAAGGTGTGGTCGAATTCGTCGTCGCGCTGCACCCAGGAGCCGGGTCCGATATGGTCGAACATCGGGTCGGGGCCGGCCGGCTCCAGCGGCGCGCCGGGCCAGGGCTCGCGCTTGCGGCCGACGAAGTTGCGGTCGGGTGCCGTGTCGGCCTGCGGCGCCTGCTTCACCTTGCCGTCGGAGAGGCGGAACAGCTTCGGCGCCGGGATCAGGATCGGGTCGGGGCGCTTGAGGGTGCCGGTGACCTCCGCCTCCAGCGGGTAGCCTTCGCGGCGGTCCTCGCGGCGAATCCAGAAAACTAGGCCGGCAAAGAAGATCCAGAACGCGTAGAGCACGATCTGCGCGACATCGACGTAGCCTGTGAGTGCTCCTGTGGGCATGGCTTTCTCCCGACGCTCAGGTTGACGAGGTGGCCAGCGGAGAGCGGGCGGTGCCCCTCCCCGCCGGTAGGGGGGCGTGCTCGCGCACGAGCGGGCCGATGGCGACCAGCGTCGCAAACAGCAGCGCGATCTCGATATGGTAGACGATCAGGTAGCCGATCGACGGGTCGCTCATCGCCTCGCCGAGCGCGCCCGAGGCGGCCAGCGCCGAGCCGACGTCGCGCACGATGCCGCTCGCCGCGATCGCGAGCCCCGCCGCGCTCGCCTGCACCGCGCCCCAGGCGCCGAGCGCCAGCCCGGTATCCTCCGGGCCGGCGCGCGTCATCGAGGCGGTGAGCGTGCCGTGGGCGAACAGGCCGCCGCCGAGGCCGATCAGCGTGACGCCGGCGGCGAAGACCTGCGCGGAGGCGAGCGGGGCCGCGAACACCACGCAGGAGAAGGCGAGGATGCCGATCACCACGCCGGCGGCCGCCACCCGGAACGGGTCGCCGCCGCGGGCGAGCCAGCGCGCGGCGAGCAGCAGCCCGAGGCCGCCGCCGGCCGCCAGCATCGCGGTGAGCGCCGTGGTGGCGGCGACCGAGAGGTGGAGGATCTGCCCGCCATAGGGCTCCAGCAGGATGTCCTGCATCGAGAAGGCCGCGGTGCCGAGCCCCGTCGCCACGAGGCGCCGGCGCGCGAGCCCCTGCCCGGCATAGGACGCCCAGGATTCCGAGAAGCTCGGACGCGGGGCCTCCTTGGTCCGATGCGGGTCGCGCGCCTCCTGCTTCCACAGGGCCAGCCCGTTGAGCACGATCGTGACGACCGCGGTGCCCTGGATCACCTGGATCAGCCGGACCTTCGAGAAGTCGGCGAGCAGCAGGCCGAAGGCCACCGCGCTCACCATCATGCCCACGAGCAGCATCACGCAGAGCAGCGCCACCACCTTCGGCCGGGCATGGGCGGGCGCGAGGTCGGTGGCGAGCGCCAGCCCCACGGTCTGCGTGGTGTGGAGCCCGGCGCCGACGAGCACGAAGGCGAGCGCCGCGGCGACCTGGCCCGCCCAGACCGGCCCGGTGGTGTCGCCCGAGAGCAGCAGCAGGGCGAACGGCATGATCGCGAGCCCGCCGAACTGGAGCAGCGTGCCGAACCAGATGTAGGGCACCCGCCGCCAGCCGAGCACCGAGCGGTGCGTGTCCGAGCGGAAGCCGACGAGCGCCCGCAGCGGCGCGAAGACCAGCGGCAGGGACAGCATCAGTGCGACGATCCAGGCCGGCACCTCCAGCTCGACGATCATCACCCGGTTGAGCGTGCCGATCAGCAGCACCGCGGCCATGCCGACGGTGACCTGGAACAGCGACAGCCGCATCAGGCGGCCCAGCGGCAGCTCCTTCGTCGCCGCGTCCGCGAACGGCAGGATCGACGGGGCGAGGCTGGAGAGCGACTGGATCAGGCGGGGGCCGAGCTTCATGCGGCGAGCCCTCGCCCCTCTGCGCCGGGCGGGCGGACCCGCGCGAGTTCGATGGCGTTCGAGAGGTAGAAGCCGCTGTTCACGCGGTGCGTGCGGGACAGGGTGAAGCCGGCAAGCGCCGCCTCGCCGGCGATGCGCCGGGCGAGCGTCCGCTGCGTGATCGGCACGATCGCCGGCGCCCGGTCGCGCTTGGGAAACAGCGTGCCGGCGGCGTGCATCACCGTCAGCAGGGCGGTGCGCGGGGCCACCGTGAACACCACCGAGCCGCGGGTGCGGGCGCCGAGGACGGCCAGCGCCCGGGCGATGTCGGCGGCGCTGTAGTGGATCAGCGAATCCATCGCCACGACGTGGTCGAAGGTGCCGAGGCTCGCATCGAGCATGTCGCCGACGCGGAAGTCGATCGCCCCGCCGCCTTCGACGGTTCCCGTGCGCTCGCGGGCGAGGCCGACGAGGGTCGGCGAGACGTCGATGGCCACGACCTCGGCCCCGCGCCGCGCCGCCTCGACGCTGAGCGCGCCGGTGCCGCAGCCGGCATCGAGCAGGCGCAGGCCGGTGAGGTCGTCCGGCAGCCACGCGAGCAGCGTGCCCCGCATGGCGTCGCGCCCGGCGCGCACCGTCGCGCGGATCCTGGAGACCGGCGCGTCGGAGGTCAGCCGCGCCCAAGCGTCCACCGCGGTGCGGTCGAAGTAGGTGGTGAGCTGCCCGCGGCGCTCGGCGTAGGTGGTGCTCGTCATGGCCAAACCCCTAGTCGAACCCGAGGAATTCGAAGAGGTCGCGGTCCTTCATCGGGATCGCGGAGAGCGGCTTGCCGCCGGCGTAGAGGAAGGCGGCCAGCCGCATGTACTCGGTCGTCACCGCTTCGAGTTCCGGCGTCGGATCCATCTCGAACAGGGTCCGCTTCTTCAGGCGCGAGCGCCGGACCACGTCGAGGTCGGGGAAGTGCGCGATCCGCTCCAGGCCGACGGCGGCGTTGAAGCGGTCGATCTCGTCGGTGCCGGCCGAGCGGTTGGCGATGACGCCCCCTAACCGCACGGGATAGTTCTTCGCCTTGGCGTGGATCGCGGCCACGATCCGGTTCATCGCGAAGATCGAGTCGAAGTCGTTGGCGGTGACGACCAGCGCCTGCTCGGCGTGCTGGAGCGGCGAGGCGAAGCCGCCGCAGACCACGTCGCCGAGCACGTCGAAGATCACCACGTCGGTGTCCTCCAGCAGGTGATGCTCCTTGAGGAGTTTTACCGTCTGGCCGACGACGTAGCCGCCGCAGCCGGTGCCGGCAGGGGGACCGCCGGCCTCCACGCACATCACGCCGTTGTAGCCTTCGGCCACGAAGTCCTCGACGCGCAGTTCCTCGGAGTGGAACTGCACGGCCTCCAGCGCATCGATCACGGTCGGCGCGAGGCGCTTGGTCAGCGTGAAGGTCGAGTCGTGCTTGGGGTCGCAGCCGATCTGCAGCACGCGCTTGCCGAGCTTGGAGAAGGCCACCGACAGGTTCGACGAGGTCGTCGACTTGCCGATGCCGCCCTTGCCGTAGACCGCGAAGACCTTCGCGGTCGTGCCGATGGCGACGTCGAGCGAGACCTGGACGCTGCCCTCGGGCTCGCGCCGCGCGACGATCGGGTTCCGGATGGCGATGTTCATGCTGCGACCCCTGTGATGCTGCCCGCCCCGGGGAGGATACCTTCGAGGCGGTCTTCGAGCTCGTCGCCGGCGTTCTGCAAGGCGGCGAGCATCGCGGCGTCTGGTTGCCAGAACCCGCGCTGGTGCGCCTCGATGAGGCGGTTGGCGACCTTCGCCGAGGCGGTCGGGTTGAGTGCCGCCATGCGCTCGCGCATCGCGGGGTCGAGGACGAAGGTCGTGGTGATCTCGCGGTAGACCCACGGATCGACCTGCGCCGTGGTCGCCGACCAGCCCATCGTGTTGGTGACGTGGGTCTCGATCTGGCGGACGCCCTCGTAGCCGTGGGCGAGCATGCCCTCGTACCATTTCGGGTTGAGGATGCGGGTGCGGGTCTCGATCGCCACCTGCTCGTTGAGGGTGCGCACGCAGCCCTCGCCGCGGGTCTGGTCGCCGATGTAGACCGGCGCGTCGACGCCGCCCTTGGCGCGCTTGACCGCCCGACTGATGCCGCCGAGCGTGTCGAAGTAGTGGTCCACGGTGGTGACGCCGAGTTCCACCGAATCGAGGTTCTGGTAGGCCAGATCCACGTCGGCGAGCACGCTCTTCAGGAGCGCGGTCTGCTGCACCGGCCGGCCGTCGCGGCCGTAGGCGAAGCCCTTGCGCCGGGAGTAGGTCTCGGCGAGTTCGTCCTCCTCGTCCCAGCGGCCGTTCTCGACGAGGTGGTTGACGTTGGAGCCGTAGGCGCCGTCGGCGTTGCCGAACACCCGCAGCGCCGCGGTCTCGAAGTCGCCGCCGTGGACGCGCTGGTATTCGAGCGCGTGGAGGCGGACGAAGTTCCGCTCCACCGGCTCGTCGGCGGATGCCGCGAGCAGGCAGGCTTCCGCGATGAGCTTGATCTGCAAGGGCAGCAGATCGCGGAAGATGCCCGACAGGGTGACGACCACGTCGATGCGCGGGCGGCCGAGTTCTTCCAGCGGGATCAGCTCGGCGCCGGCGAGCCGCCCGTAGCCGTCGAAGCGGGGCCTCGTGCCGATCAGCGCCAGCACCTGGCCGATCGGGCCGCCCTCGTTCTTGAGGTTGTCGGTGCCCCACAGGACGATGGCGACCGACTTCGGCAGGGGCAGGCCGTCGGCCATGTGTCGGTCGAGGATGCGCTGGGCCTGGCGCGCGCCGTCCTGCACCGCGTAGGCGCTGGGGATGCGGAACGGGTCGAAGCCGTGGAGGTTTCGCCCCGTGGGCAGGATGGCGGGCGTGCGCAGCAGGTCGCCGCCCGGCGCCGGGCGGATGAAGCGGCCGTCGAGCGCCCGGAGCAGCGCCGGCACCTCGTGGTCCTCGGTGAGTTGCCGGTCGGTGGCGGCCAGTTCGCGCAGGACCGCAAGGTCGGTGGCCTTCGGCACCGGGCCGGCGGCGGCGAGCGCCGCCTCCGGCGAGGCACCGCCGACCAGCGCGGCGACCGATGCCCGCTCCAGGCGGGTGCCGTGGCTGGAATCGGCCATCGACAGCAGCATGTCCACGCGCTCGGCCGGGGAGAGCGGCTGGCCGACGACGTGGAGCCCGTGCGGGATCAGCGTGTATTCGAGTTCGAGGACCTCCCGGCCGATGCGGCCGACCTCCGCCTCCGCCGCGTCGCCCCAGGCGGGCTCCGCAGGGGACAGGTCGACCAGCGCCGCCTGGGCCTGGACCAGGACCGCGAGTTCGGCCCGCTCGTGGTCGGCGTCGGGCTCCAGGCCGCGCCAACGCTCGATCGAGCCCTTCAGCTCGACCAGCCCGCGATAGAGCCCGGCATGGGCGATCGGCGGCGTCAGGTAGCTCACCAGGGTTGCGGCCGAGCGCCGCTTGGCGATGGCGCCCTCCGACGGGTTGTTGGCGGCGTAGAGGTAGATGTTGGGCATGTCGCCGATCAGCCGGTCGGGCCAGTCGGTGGCCGTGAGGCCGGTCTGGCGGCCGGGCATGAACTCGAGCGCGCCGTGCGTGCCGAAATGGATGAGCGCGTGCGCTTTGAAGTCCTCGCGCAGCCAGCGGTAGAAGGCGGAGAAGGCGTGCGTCGGGGCGAACCCCTTCTCGAACAGCAGGCGCATCGGGTCGCCCTCGTAGCCGAAGGCGG
>NZ_CAXTHR010000172.1:0-8186 GCF_964244095.1 uncultured Methylobacterium sp.
TGACCAGCTCGGCCGTGCGGAACGCCACCTCCAGGGCCTGCTCCGCGTTGAGGCGTGGATCGCAATAGGTGTGGTAGCGGTCCTGCAGGTCGTCGGTCGTCAGCGCCCGCGCGCCACCGGTGCACTCGGTGACGTCCTTGCCGGTCATCTCGAGATGGATGCCCCCCGGCACCGTCCCCTCCGCGCGGTGGACGCCGAAGAAGTCTTCGATCTCCTGCATCACCCTCTCGAAGGGCCGCGTCTTGTACCGGCCGGCCGAGATCGTGTTGCCGTGCATCGGGTCGCAGACCCAGACGACGCTGCGGCCTTCCCGCTCGACCGCGCGGACGAGCCTCGGCAGATGGTCGCCGACCTTGTCGGCGCCGAACCGGCAGATCAGGCTCAGCCGGCCGGCCTCGTTGCCGGGGTTCAGGATGTCGGCCAGCCGGATCAGGCCATCGACCTCCATCGAGGGCCCGCATTTCAGGCCGATCGGATTGCGGATGCCGCGGGCATACGCGACATGGGCATGGTCGGGCTGACGGGTGCGGTCGCCGATCCAGAGCATGTGGCCTGAGGTGGCGTACCAGTCGCCGCTCGTCGAATCGATCCGCGTCATCGCCTCCTCGTAGCCGAGCAGCAGCGCCTCGTGGCTGGTGTAGATGTCGGTGGTCCGCACCTCCTGGTGCGTCTCGGGGTTGATCCCGATGGCGCGCATGAAGTCGAGGGCTTCCGTCATCCGCTCGGCGACGTCGGCATAGCGCGCGGATTGCGGGCTGTCCTTGACGAAGCCCAGCATCCACCGGTGCGAGTTCTCGAGGTTGGCGTAGCCGCCGGTGGCGAAGGCGCGCAGCAGGTTGAGCGTCGCCGCCGACTGCCGGTACGCCTCGATCTGGCGGCGCGGATCGGGGATGCGCGCCGCCTCGGTGAAGGCCAGCCCGTTGACGATGTCGCCGCGGTAGCTCGGCAGGCTGAGCCCGTCGAGGGTCTCGGTCGGCGAGGAGCGGGGCTTGGCGAACTGGCCGGCGATGCGCCCAACCTTCACCACCGGCGATCCACCCGCGAAGGTGAGCACCAGCGCCATCTGCAGGAAGACGCGGAAGAAATCGCGGATGTTGTCGGCCGAGTGCTCGTCGAAGCTCTCCGCGCAGTCGCCGCCCTGGAGCAGGAAGGCCCGTCCGTCCGCGACGCGGGCGAGCGCGGCCTTCAGCTTGCGCGCCTCGCCGGCGAAGACCAGCGGCGGGAAGCTCGCGACCTGGCTCTCGACCGCCTCGACGGCGGCCGGGTCCGGATAGGCCGGCACCTGCTGGATCGGCAGGCCGCGCCAGGTCTTCGGTGTCCAACGCTCGCCCATCGTCAACTCCCACGCACCGCTCGGCGCCTCGTCCCCGCGCGGCGATCCTTCGCGCGAAGCGCGGCTTATAGAGCGGTTTTTCCGGGGGGGCGAGGTCGGTTGCGCGCGGATCGGGTAGGACCGGAGGTCAGCTCTCGCCGTCCTCGACCTCGATGCCGTGCTCGGCCAGGACCCAGAAGATCGCCTCCAGATCCTCGGCGGAGACGTCGCGGGGCGGCAGCGACGCTTCCAGGTCCTCGTAGGTCAGGCAGCGGGTGCGCCGGGCCGCGGCCTTGGCGAGCAGCGCCGCGATCGCGCCGCGGATGTCGGGGGCGAGCGCATCCTGGCCCGGCAGGCTCGTGGCGAGGGCCGGCCGCAGGGCATCGGCCAGCATGCCGTCGATCACGACCTGCCGGCGTGCCTGCGCGTCGCCGCGCCGGGCCGGTTCGCCCGTCTCAGGATTCCGCCTGCCGATCTGTCGCCTGCCGGTCTGTCGCTTGCCCATCGGCCTGATATGGCCCGGCGGAGCCCGCCGTCGAGGGCCGGCGCGGGACCGATCCTCAGCCGGCGGCCACCGAATGCTTGGTCACGGCCGGCACCCGCAGGGTGACGAGTTCCTCCGACGCCGTCGGATGGACCGCGATGGTGCGGTCGAAATCCGCCTTGGTCGCGCCCATGGTCACGGCGATGCCGACCGCCTGGATGATCTCGCCCGCATCGTGGCCGAAGACGTGGACGCCGACGACCCGGTCGGTCGCGCAATCGACCAGCACCTTCATCAGGATCGTCTCGTCGCGCCCCGAGAGCGTCGCCTTCATCGGCCGGAAGCGCGCTTTGTAGACGTCGATCCGCCCGAAGGTCGCGCGCGCCACGTCCTCGTTGTGGCCGACGACGCCGATCTCGGGCGTCGAGAACACCGCCGTCGGGATCAGGCGATGATCGACGCAGGCCGGCTTGCCGCCGAACACCGTGTCGGCGAAGGCGTGGCCCTCGCGGATGGCGATGGGCGTGAGGTTGGCGCGGTTGGTGACGTCGCCGACGGCGTAGATCGAGGGCACGACGGTCTGCGAATAGGCATCGACAGGGATGGCCCCGGCCGCATCGGTCTCGATGCCGACGCGGTCGAGGCCGAGGCCGGCCACGTTCGGCCGTCGCCCCGTCGCCATCAGCACCTGATCGGCCGTGATCGTCCCGCCGTCGTCCAGCGTCGCGACGACGGCGCCGTCGCCGCGCTCCAGCTTGTGCACGGTGCGGCCGAGCCTCAGCGTCATCCGCCGGGCGTAGGCGTCGCCCAGCGCGTCGCGGATCTCGTCGTCGAAGCCGCGCAGCAGGCGGTCGCCGCGATGGAGCAGCGTGGTGCGGCTGCCGAGGCTCGCGAACACGCCGGCGAACTCGACGGCGATGTAGCCGCCGCCGACGACGAGGATGCGCTCCGGCAGGCTCTCCAGCGCGAACACCTCGTTCGAGGTGATGGCGAGGTTCGCACCGGGGATCGCCGGCTCCTTCACGGGATGGGCGCCGACCGCGACGAGGATGACCCTGGCGCGGACCCGCTCGCCGCTGCCGACGAGGCGGACGGTGTGGGCGTCCTCGATGACGGCGCGCTGCGGCACGACCGCGACGCCGGCCCGCGTCAGGTTGGCGTCGTAGATGCCCTCCAGCCGCGCCACCTCGGCGTCGCGCCCATGCTTCAGCACGCCCCAGTCGAAGCGCGGCGTGTCCAGCGTCCAGCCAAAGCCTTTCGCGTCCTCGAATTCGTCACGGAACCGCCCGGCATAGACCATCAGCTTCTTCGGCACGCAGCCGCGGATCACGCAGGTGCCGCCGACGCGGTACTCCTCGGCGAGCGTCACGCGGGCGCCGTGGCCGGCCGCGATCCGGGCCGCCCGCACCCCGCCGGAGCCGCCGCCGATGACGAACAGATCGACGTCGTAGGTCTCGCTCATGGTGTGGTCCCGTCGGGCACGGAAGGGGTCCGGAAGCCGGCATCGCGATGCCCCGTGATGGCAGCGGCGAGGCCGGCCGTCCACCACGCGGCCGTGCGGACGGCGCCGGCCGCTCACTGCATCTGATGGCCGCGCTTGCCCATCTCGGCGCGGACGCGGACCATCACGTATTCCGAGACGTCCTGCGTCCAGGTCTGCATCGCCTGCACCATCTCGTCGAGCACCTGGGGCTGGCTCTCGACGTACCGCTTGCCGGCGGGTGAGCGGAAGAAGGCCGCGATCTCCTGCAACTCGGGCTCGGCGAGCTTCGTCGCGTAGATGCGCGCGGCGGTGTCGAGCATGCGCTGCTTCTGCAACTCCATCTCCGGCGCCAGCGAGACCAGCACCTCGTCGAGGTCCTTGCCGAGGTCCGGCCGCGTCACCGTCTGCTGCTTGATCTGCTCGGCGAAGGCCGGGATGATCGAATCGAACGAGCGCGCGATGCCGGAATTCAACATCACCTCGCGGGCCAGCGCGAGGTGGTTCGCACCGAGCGCCGGGGCGGGTGCCGCGGCCGGCGTGGCCGGGGGCGGCGCCGGCTTGGCCGCAGGCGGCTTCTGCGCGGGCGGCTTGGTCGCCTGCGCGCCGGCCGATCCGGGTGCGGCGGCGACGAGACCCGCCAGCAGGACGGGGATGATGCGGCGGGACAGGACGGGCATTCCGGACGTTCCAGGCTTGAGGATAAGGGACGACGGCCGCGCCGTACGCGGCGCGAAGGCGGTCATGCAAGGCTGCCGATCACCGTGATCTCGGCGCGGCCGTCGCGCGCCTCGGCGAGGATCGCCGCGGTGGCGATGCCGAGGAACAGGCCGTGCTCGACCACGCCCGGCACCGCCCAGAGCAGTGCGGAGAGGCGCTCGGGATCGGGGATGCGCCCGAGGCGGGCGTCGAGGATGCGGTGTCCGCCGTCGGTGACGAGGACCGACCCGTCGGGGGCTTCGCGCAGGGCGACGGCACCGGCGCAGCCCGCGCGCTCGATCGCCGCCGCGACGCCGATGCGGGTCGCGGCGAGGCCGAAGGCGTTCACCTCGATCGGCAGCGGAAACGCCCCGAGCGTCGCGACGTGCTTGGTCGCATCGGCGATCACCACCATGCGCCGGCTCGCGCAGGCGACGATCTTCTCGCGCAGCAGCGCGGCGCCGCCGCCCTTGATCAGGCGCAGGTCCGAATCGACCTCGTCGGCGCCGTCGATGGTGAGGTCGAGCTGCGGCAGGTCCTCCAGCGTCGCGAGCCGGATTCCGGCCTTCCTCGCAGCCGCATGCGTCGCTTCGGAGGTGGGCACGCCGACGACGTCCAGACCCGCGCGCACGCGCTCGCCGAGGAGGTCGACGAACGCGGCCGCGGTCGAGCCGGTGCCGAGGCCGAGCCTCATCCCGGGCTCGACGAGGTCGAGGGCGCGGGCCGCGGCCGCCCGGCGGAGATCCGGACCGCTCAAGGCGCCGTCCCGCGGTCGATGCTCGGTGATGGGCGCATGCGAAGGATGCCGATCTGTCCCAGTGGCGTGCGGCTGCCCCTAACATGCCGACCGTTCAGCCGGAAAGGCACCGCGACGGCCAAGCCCGGCGTTCGGGGCCGCGCCCGGTGCGGAGCCATCAGGGCCGGCCGCCTTGCGGCGGCGTCGCACCGGCCCCCGCGCGGCCCGGAACCGCGCCGACGAGCGGCGCCTCGGCCGGGTTGGTCTGCTGGGTGCAGACCACCTGCTCCTTCTTCACCAGCACGAAGCAGATGCTCATCTCGCCGGTGCGGTAGTTGACCCGGAACACCCCCGCCTCGCGGGTGTGGCGCGTCGCGACGAGGCCGTATTCGGACGGGGGCTGCGCGCCCGCCCCCTCGCCGGCGGCGAAGCACACCGTCAGGCCGATGCCGCCGCCGCCCTCCTGCAGGCCGTACTGGCACGAGGTGACCTCGCCGGTGACTTTGTCGACCCGGTACATCCGGTTGAGGTCGGCCTGCGGCGCCGGTACGAACTCGAAGGAGGCGGCGCGCGCCGCGGCGGGCGCGAGCAGGCCGGCGCAGAGGGCGAGGACGGCGAGGACGGGCGGACGGATCGTCATGGGCGGTCCCGGCGGGATGACGCCCCTCCTTTCCGCGCGGTTTCGGGCAAGTCTGGGGCGCCGGCCTGATACCGGGCACCTTGCCCCGCCGTCGCCCGGCCGGTAGCGAGGACCCATCCTTCCCGCCCCACGGAACACCCGATGTCATCGCTGCCGAAGATTGCCGTGTTCGACCTCGACGGGACGCTCGCCGAGACGGCGGGCGACCTGATCGGGACGCTGAACGTGCTCCTCGGGCGCGAGGGCCTGCCGGACCTGCCGCTGGCCGAGGCGCGCGAACTGATCGGGGCCGGCGCGAAGGCGTTGATCCGCCGCGGCTTCGAGGCGGCCGGCAGGGAGCTGAGCCGGGAGAAGCACGAATCGCTCTTCGCCGACTTCCTGGCGCATTACGGCGCGCATCTGTGCGACCGCTCGCACCTCTATCCGGGCGTGGTCGCGGCGCTCGACCGGCTAGAGGCCGACGGCTTCCGGCTGGCCGTCTGCACCAACAAGGTCGAGGCGCACGCCGTCGACCTGCTCGACCGACTCGGCATCGGATCGCGCTTCGCCGCGATCTGCGGGCGCGCGACCTTCCCCTACAGCAAGCCCGACCCGCGCCACATCACCCTGACGATCGCGCAAGCCGGAGGCGATCCGGCGCGCGCGGTGATGGTGGGCGATTCCCGCGCCGACATCGACGCGGCCAAGGCCGCCGGCATCCCGGTGGTCGCGGTGACCTTCGGCTACACCGACACGCCGGTGGACCAGCTCGGCCCAGACCGGGTGATCGCGCACTTTTCGGAATTGCCCGGCGCGGTGGCGGAGCTCGTCCCGTCTCAGGCATAATCTTCGGGCGTCTTCACCGTGCCGGCGCGCAGCAGCGTGTAGAGGAACGGCACGAACAGGAGCGTCGCCGGCGTGCCGAAGGCGATGCCGCCCATCACGGCGCGCGCCAGCGCCGCGTTCTGCTCGCCGCCCTCGCCGGTGCCGAGCGCCATCGGGATCAACCCGAGGAACATCGCGCCGGCGGTCATCAGCACCGGGCGCAGCCGCGTCTCGCCGGCGAGCAACGCCGCTTCGATCGCCGAGCATCCGGTGGCCTCGCGGTGCTCGCGGGCGAAGGTGACGAGCAGGATCGAGTTCGCCGACGCGATGCCCACCGACATGATCGCGCCGAACAGCGACGGGATCGAGAAGGTGGTGCCGGTGATGAACAGGCTCGCCACGATGCCGCAGAAGGCGAGCGGCAGGGCGGCCAGCACCACGAACGGGTCGCCCCAGCTCTGATAGTTGACCGCCATCAGGAGGTAGACCGCGATCAGTGCGATGTTCAGGCCCACGCCCAGCCGCAGGAACGCCGATTCCATGTTCTCGATCTGACCGCGCACGACGATCCTGTCGGGGGCGGGCAGGCTTTTCTGCTCCTCCTCGACGATGGTGCGGATCTCGCGCGCGACCGAGCCGAGGTCGGAATCCTGCACCGCGGCGTAGACGTTGTAGGTCGGCTGGGTGTTGACGTGGTTGACCACCGTCTGCGTGCCCTGTCGGCGAAAGGTGGCGACGCTGGAGAGCAGCGTCAGCACGCCCGGCTGGTCGGCGTTGGCCTGCACCAGCAGCGGCGTGTTCTGGAGGGCGGTGAGCGAATCGTTGCGGTATTCCGGCGTCTGCACCCAGAGCTGGTAGGGGATGCCGGTCTTCGGATCGGTCCAGAAATTCGGCGTCACCTGGAAGGAGCCTGACAGCGAGACGTTGAGCCCCTGCGCCACCTGCTGCTGGGTCAGGCCGAGTTCCGAGGCCAGCCGGCGGTCGACGTCGACGAAGAACTGCGGTGTGCCGACGACTTGGTGGAGATGCACGTCGACGGCGCCGCGAGTCTCCTTGAGGCGGCGGACGATGGTCTGGGCGACCGCGAGGTCCTTCTCGGCGTTCCGTCCCGAGACCTGGATGTCGATCTGCGCCAGCGTGCCGAAGTTCAGGATCTGCGTGATGATGTCGGAGGGCTGGAAATAGGCGACCACGTCGGGGAAGCGCTCGCGCAGCACCTCGCGCAGGCGCTTGGTGTAGGCCAGCACGTCGCCGTGGCCCTCGCGCAGGTTGATCAGCATCTGCCCGTCGTTGTAGCCGACGAAGGAGCCGTCCGAGAACGCGAAGTTGTAGTTGTTCGAGGGCAGGCCGATGTTGTCGAGGATCTGCTCGATCTCGCCCTCCGGGATCACCTCGCGCACCGTGCTGCCGACGGCGGCGAAGACCTGCTCGGCGGTCTCGATGCGCATGCCGGGGCGGGTGCGCAGGTGCAGCGTGAGCTGGCTCGAGGCCACCTGCGGGAAGTAGTCGCGCCCCACGAAGGTGAACAGCCCGGCGCTGCCGAGGAAGACGAGCGCGACGGCGGCCAGCGTCGCGAGGCGGCGGCGCACGACCACGTGCAGCAGGCCGAGATAGCCGCGCTGGAAGCGGGCGAACCGCGCCTCGAAGCCGTGCCTGAAGCGCCCGGCCACGCGGAACAACGGCCGCCCGAGGAGCCCGAGCGCCCGCGCCACGCGCCCGCGCCGCGGCGGCTCTGCGCCGCCCCCGTGGCGCTCGGCGTATTCGCGCGCCACCAGCACGTCGATCAGCACCGGCACCAGGGTGCGCGAGAGCAGGTACGAGGTCAGCATCGCGAACACGACCGCGAGCGCCTGGGGCGTGAACAGGTATTTCGGCGTGTCGGCGAGCGCGAACACCGAGACGAAGGCGGCGCAGATCGACAGGGTCGAGATCAGCGTCGGCTTGGCGATGCTGGCGGCGCCCGCCACCACGGACTTGCGGAACGGCTCGCCCTCCTCGAACAGGCGGTAGGTGTTCTCGATCGCCACCGTG
>NZ_CAXTHR010000173.1:0-8180 GCF_964244095.1 uncultured Methylobacterium sp.
CCCGAGAGCGCGATGGCGAGCAGCACCGAGGGGAAGGCGAAGAACACGTCGATGGTGCGCATCAGGATCGTGTTGGTCCAGCCGCCGACGTAGCCGGCGATGATGCCGATCGACGAGCCGATGACGAAGGCGATCAGCACCGGCGTCACGCCCATGAACAGCGACAGGCGCGCGCCGACCATCAGGCGGCTGATCATGTCGCGGCCGAGTTCGTCCGAGCCGAGCCAGTAGGTGGCGTCGCCCACCGGCTTGAGGCGCCGCAGCATCGAGCCGCGGTAGGGGTCCATCGGCGTGATCCACGGCGACAGGATCGCGATGACGAGGATGGCGAGGATGACGGCGCCGGCCACGATCGCCACGGGGTCGCGCACCAGCCGGTGGCCGACATGGCCCCAGTAGCCGCGCGAGGCGGCGAAGGCCGTGGGTTCGGTCAGCGCCGCGGCCGGCGCGACCCCGCCGTCGAGGGCCATGGAGGCGGCGGTGATGGGTGAGCTCATGGGATCATGCCCTCTCGATGCGCGGATCGAGTGCGGTCTGCATCACGTCGACCAGGAGGTTGAGCAGGACGAAGAACATCGCCAGCACCAGGATCGAGCCCTGGAGCAGCGGCAGGTCGCGCTGGAAGATCGCCGCGTTGAGCAGGAAGCCGGTGCCGGGCCACGCGAACACCGTCTCGATCAGGATCGAGCCGCCGAGCAGGTAGCCGAGCTGCAGGCCCATGATCGCGAGCGCGGTGGGGGCGGCGTTGCGCACCACGTGCTTGAACACGCCGACCTCGTCGAGGCCCTTGGCGCGCAACGCTTCCACGAAGTCCTGGGCGAGGATGTCGGCCACGAGCGCGCGCACGGTGCGGGCGATGATGCCCATCGGGATCACCGACATCGTCACCGCGGGCAGGATGAGGAAGCGCAGGTGCTCGAAATCCGGCCGCCAGTTGCCCGAGCCGTCCGGCCCCGCCCCGGTCGGCGGCAGCCAGCCGAGCGTCGCCGAGAAGATGATCACCATGACCATGCCGAGCCAGTAATGCGGCACCGACACGCCGAAGACCGAGATCGCCGAGGCGATCCGGTCGAGGACCGAGTTGCGGTGGTAGCCGGCCACGAAGCCGAACAGGGTGCCGAAGGTGAAGCCGATCAGCGTCGCGACCGACGCCAGGATCAGGCTGTTGACCACCGCCCGGGTCACCTCCCCGAGCACCGGGCGCCCGGTGGCGATCGAGGTGCCGAGGTCGCCCTGCAGGACGTGCCAGAGCCAGATCGCGTATTGCACCGGCAGCGGCTTGTCGAAGCCGTAGGCGGCGCGCATCTCGTCGATGGTCGCCTGCGTCGCGTCCGCCGGTAGGATCGCGCTCAGGGGATCGCCCGGCGCCAGGTGCACCAGCAGGAAGCACACGATGCTGACGCCGAAGGCCACCGGCGTGACGTAGACGAGGCGCTTGAGGATGTAGAGCAGCATCGCGCCCGGGTTTCCTTATTCCGGTTCCAGGGTTCAGCGCATCGCTTCCCTCCCCCGCAGCGGGGAGAGGGCTCATTGCCCCCTACCGCCCCGCCGTCGCGATGGTGATGCCGGAAAAGTCCTGGAACCAGTTCTGCGCCTGGACGAAGCCCTTCACCTTGGTGCTCATCGCCCGCGGGTTCACGTCGTGCGTGACCATGAGGAAGGCCGCGTCGTCGACGTACTTCTCGTGGATCTTCTCCAGCACCGCGGTCTGCTCGGACTTGTCGAACGCGTTGCGCACCTGATCGAACAGCTTGTCCATCGCCGGGTCGGAATAGAAGCCCCAGTTGGTGCCGTTCGGCGGTGCGAAGCTGCTCTGGAGGTGGCGGATGAAGCCGGTGAAGGGGTCCTGGATGAAGTAGCTGTAGTTGATGCCCGTGACGCCGCGCGCGATGTCGGCCTTGGCGCCGGCGCGCCAGACGTTGATCAGCGTGTTCCACTCGACCACCTCGAAGTCGACCTGGATGCCGACCTCGGCGAGGTTCTGCTGCACGAACTCGTTCATCGGCAGCGGCTGCATCTGGCCCGAGCCCGAGGCCGAGATCCCGATCTTGGTCTTCAGCGGCTTGTTCGGGCCGTAGCCGGCCTCGGCCAGGAGCTTCTTGGCGGCCGCCGGATCGTACTTCACCTGGAAGGTCGGGTGGCCGAACCATTGGTGGCCGGGCGGGAAGAAGCCGGTCGCCGGCACCGCGAGCCCGCCGAGCAGTTCCTTCAGGCCGTCGCGGTCGATGGCGAGGTTGGCGGCCTTGCGCACCCGGATGTCGTTCCAGGGCGAGCCCTCGACGCGGGACAGGTGCCACGTCCAGTTGTGCGGGTAGGTGTTGGTGACGATGGTGAAGCCCGCGCCCTTCAGCGAGGCGACGGCGTCGGGCGCGGGCGCCTCGATCCAGTCGACCTGGCCCGAGCGGAGCGCCGCGACGCGGGCGTTGGCCTCGGGCAGCGGCACCAGCACGAGCTTGTCGAGCTTAGGGATCCGGGCCTTGTCCCAGTAATCCTTGTTGGGCGCCATCTCGGCGCGCTCGCGCGGGGCGAACAGGGTCATCTTCCACGGGCCGGTGCCCGACGGCGTCCTGGCGAAGGCGTCCCAGCTCCGCCCGAGCTTCTCCCACTGCGCCGGCGAGGACATCATCACCCAGGCGATCTGGTAGGGCAGCGTCGCGTCGGGCGCCTTGGTCGTGATCTCGACGGTCAGCGGGTCGATCACCCTGTAGCTCGCCACCGCCGGGATGCGGGTGCGCCCCTGCGCCGACTGGCGCGGGTCGTACTGGGGGGAGTCGTTCTTCAGGAGCTTGTCGAGGTTCCACACCACGGCGTCGGCCGTGAATTTCGAGCCGTCGTGGAAGGTCGCCCCGTCGCGGAGCTTGAACGTCCACTTGGTCTTGTCGGCGGCGTCCACCGCCCAGCTCTCCGCCAGGCCCGGCACGAGGTCGGAGGGCTTGGTCGCCGAGGACAGGTCCCAGTTGATGAGCCCGTCATAGACCGTGTAGCCCATGAAGCGCATGCCCTCGCCGCCGTTGTCGGCCTGGCCGGTGGTCAGCGGGATGTCGGAGGCGGTCATGCCGATCCGCAGCACCCCTTGCGCGAGGGCGGCGGGGGCCGCGCCCGTGAGCAGGGCGCCTGCGAGCGCCGCACGGGCGGCGAGGGTCTTCAGCGGTCGGGACAGCATGTCGGGCGGGTGACCTCCATGGGCCGGGTGCCCGTGACCGGGCCTCCGAGGGGATGCCCCGGGTCTATGCAAGCGCCCGGCCAAAGCGCGTGGCCGATCGATGCGAGCGCCCGGCCGGTCCGCGGCGGCTGCCCTACCCGTCGATCAGGCTCACATGCGCGGCCACCACCCGCCAGCCGTCGGGGAAGCGCACCCAGGTCTGGCTCTGGCGCCCGATCCGGCCCGGCGCGTTCTTCCGCGAGAACAGGGTCATCGCCGTGGCGAAATCCCGGCCGTAGGTGGTAATCACCGTCTGCGACAGCGTCCGCTCCAGGCCCGCCGCCGCGCGCGCCCGGCGGAAGGCGCGGATCGCGTCCATGCCGTAGAGGTTTTCGCCCGCGCCGTAGCGGATCGTGCGGGGATCGTCGTGGAACAGCGCCTCCAGCACCGGCACGTCGTTGCCGGTGAGCGCCGCCTCGTAGGTCCGGAACGCCGCCTCGACCTCGGCCTTCACCTGCGCGTCGTCGATGACCATCATGCGATCTCCGGCTGTGAGCGGACTGTCGGAGGCGGTCACGCCGGCCCGCGGCACCCCTTGCGCCAGGGCGGGGACCGCGGCGGCGAGCAGGGCGCCGGCGAGCGCCGCACGGGCGGTGAGGGTCGTCATCGGGCGGGACGGCATGTCGGGCGGGCGCGCTCCGTGGGCCGGGGCGCCCGCGTGCGGGCTTTCCGGGGGATGTCCCGGCCCATGCAAGCGCGTGGCCAGTCCGGGCCCCAGTTCGGGGACGCCGCCGCGGCGCGGCGGGGTCGCGTCCGTCAGTCCCGGCCGCCCGCCTTCACCGCCTGCGCCGCAGCGGTTCGTGCCGGGATCCTCGCGAAGCAGTGCCTCCGGCACCGGCGCGTCGTCGACGACGATCACGCGATCTCCGCGATCGGCGCGCGCACGGTGCCGGCCGTCTCGAGGGCGCGCGCCACCCGCAGCGCCACGTCCTCGCGCCACGGGGCGGCGATGACCTGCACGCCGAGCGGCAGGCTGCCGTCGAGCCACACCGGCACCGCCGCCACCGGCAGGCCGACGAACGAGATCGGCTGCGTGAACACGCCGATATTGGCCCGCACCGGCAGGCTGACGCCGTCGAGGGTGAAGTGCGTCTGCCCGCGGGGCGGCGCGCGGCACGGGGTGGCCGGCGCCAGGATCACGTCCACCGTGCCGAACAGGTCGGCCACCGCCGCGCGGTACCACCGGCGGAAGCGCTGCGCCCGCTCGACCCAGGGCGCCGGCAGCATGGCGCCCGCGATCAGCCGGTCGCGCACCGCCGGGTCGAAGTCGCCCGGGCGTTCGCGCAGGCGGTCGAGGTGCAGCGCGGCGCCCTCGGCGGCGGTGATCAGGTAGGCGGCCGCCCGCGCGCGCGCCGCCTCGGGGATCTCGACCACCCGCGTCGCCGAGAGCGCCCGCGCCGCCGCCTGAACGGCCGCGAACGCCTCCGGGTCGCCGCCGCGGGCGAAGTAGCCGCCGGCCACCGCGATGCGAAGGCCGCCGAGGCCGGATTCCAGCCCCGGCAGCGCCGGCTCGGCGGGCCGCGTCGTCGCGGCCGGATCGTCGGGGTCCGGCCCCTGCATCGCGTCGTAGGCCAGCGCGAGGTCGGTGACGCTGCGCGCCATCGGCCCGAGATGGTCGAGGCTGCCCACGAACGGGAAGCTGCCGGCCCGCGTCAGGCGCCCGTAGGTGGGTTTGAGCCCGAAGCAGCCGCAGAAGGCCGCGGGCACCCGGATCGATCCGTTGGTGTCCGAGCCCAGCGCCAGCGGCACGAGGCCGGCCGCCACCGCCGCGCCGGAGCCGCCGGACGAGCCGCCGCTCATGTGGCCGGCCGCGTGCGGGTTGCGGCTGTCGCCGTCGTGGACGTTCTCGCCGGTGAAGTCGTAGGCGTACTCGCCCATGTTCAGCGCGCCGACGAGGATCGCGCCCGCCGCCTCGAGCCGGCGCACCAGGGCGCCGTCGCGGGCCGCCGGCGCCCGGTCGCGGTTGATCTTCGCGCCCGCCCGCGTCGGCAGGCCGGCGAGGTCGATCAGGTTCTTGACCGCGAAGGGCACCCCGGCGAGCGGCCCGGCGGCCTCCCCCCGGTCCAGCCGCGCGTCGAGGGCGTCGGCTGTGGCGCGCGCGCGCGCAGCCGTCACGTCGGTGAAGGCATTGACCGCCGGGTCCACGCGCCCGATCCGCGCCAGCGCGGCCTCGACCACCGTGCGGGCGGGCACGCGCCGCTCCGCGACGGCGGACGCGACGGCCGCGGCATCGGCACGGCTCCAATCGATCTGCGTCATCGGATCAGGCCTCGAAGACCGGCGCGGCCTCGGCCTCGTCGGGCAGCGGGAAGCCGCCGACGAGGTCCGCCGCCGCCGCCAGCACGCGGAGGTTGGCCACCACCGGCGTGATCCAGGCCGGGTCGAGCCTCAGTCCCAGCAGCGGCGCGGCGGCGGCGGCATAGGCGTCGAGGTCCGGCTTCCGCGCCGGTGGTTCCGGGTTCGTCATCGCGCGTCCTCGTCGAAGGCCGGGGCCGGAGATCGGGTTGGCAAGGTCAGCGCCAAGCGCAGAGCCGCCCTCACGCCGGCCTATTCATGATGCAAAGCCCGGCCCATATGCAAAACCCGGCCCATGCGCATGGCATCGTCCTCGGGCAGGCATCGAGGACCGCCGACCGGTTCCGGTCATGGTCGGGCCGGCCCGACCGTCACCGGCGCGATCGGGGCGAACACGCAATCCTCGGCCGTGCCGTCCTCGTGGACGAGCATCGCGAAGGTGCCCGGCGCCGAGGTCGTCATCAGATGGGCGTGCCACGCCCCGGCGCGGTAGTTGATGCCGGCCTGCCCCGGCACCCGGAAGGCGCGGATCGCGGCCTCGTCGGGTCGCCCGTCGCGGTCGGGTGCCACCACCGCGAGGTAGCTCTCCACCGCGAGCGGCAGGAAGGCCTGGCTCGAATGCGGGTGCCGCTCCATCCGCGTCAGCGGCATCAGGCCGGCGAACGGCTCGCTGCGCACGAGCGCGAGGTTCGCCGAGGCGCCGCTGCGCAGATTCTCGATCGGCGTGGCCCGGTCCTGCCGCGGGCCGTCGTCCGGCGCGACGAGCAGGCTGCCGAAGGCCGAGAAGGCGTGCTCGTCCAGCGGCTCGATGGGGATGATGCGCATCGTCTGTCCCGGCAGGTGTCCGGATGCCGGCCTCTCCCGCCGCGCGGCGGAGGTCAAGCCGTGGCCCATCGCCCCCCGCGCCGCCGCGGGGTTGACGGATGCCCGCCCGCGGCCTTGCCTGGGGCCAGACCGCAGCGACGCAGGCGAGCCCCCTTGACCTATCCCCGCGACCTGATCGGCTACGGCCGCACCCCCCCGCAGGCCGACTGGCCGGGCGGCGCCCGCATCGCGGTGCAGATCGTGCTGAATTACGAGGAGGGGGCCGAGAACTGCATCCTGCACGGGGATGCGGCCTCCGAGGCCTTCCTGTCCGAGATCGTCGGCGCGCAGCCCTGGCCGGGCCAGCGCCACATGAACATGGAATCGCTCTACGAGTACGGCGCGCGCGCCGGGTTCTGGCGGCTGTGGCGGCTGTTCACGGCCCGCGCCGTGCCGGTCACCGTGTTCGGGGTGGCGCACGCGCTGATGCGCAACCCGGAGGCCGTCGCCGCCATGCGCGAGGCCGCGTGGGAGATCGCCAGCCACGGCCTCAAGTGGGTCGATGTCCGCGACTACAGCCGCGCGGCGGAAAGCGCCGCGATGGACGAGGCGGTGCGCATCCACGAAGCGGTCACAGGCAGCGCGCCCGAGGGCTGGTACACCGGCCGCTCCTCGATCCACACCCTGGAACTGGGGTTGGAGCGCGGCTTCACCTACCTGTCCGATTCCTACGCCGACGACCTGCCCTACTGGCTGCGCGGCGCGGCCGGCACCGGCCTCGTCGTGCCCTACACCCTCGACGCCAACGACATGCGCTTCGCCGCAGCCCAGGGCTTCAATTCCGGCGACCAGTTCTTCGCCTACCTGCGCGACGCGTTCGACGTGCTCTACGCCGAAGGGGCGGACGCGCCGAAGATGATGTCGGTGGGCCTGCATTGCCGCCTCGTCGGCCGACCGGGGCGGATGGCGGCGCTGGCCCGCTTCCTCGACCACATCGCCGCCCACGACCGCGTGTGGGTGGCCCGGCGGATCGACATCGCCCGCCACTGGATCGCCCGCCACCCGGCGCCGTGACGGGCCGGCGCGATTCGTGCTCCCCGCTGCGGGCAAACCCATGAAAGACACCCGATGACGACCACCATCGACGGCCGCACCCTCACAGCCGCGGACGTGCTCGCCGTCGCGCGGGCGGACGCCGCCGGCGCCCGGTCCGAAGCGGTCCTCGACGACGGCTCGCGAAAAAACCTCGTCGGGGCGCGGGACTACATCGAGGCGCACTTCATGCGCGACGACGCGCCGTTGATGTATTCGTTCAACACCGGCGTCGGCCTGTTCAAGGACCAGCGCGTGCGGCTCGACGAGATGCAGGCCTACCAGCGGCTGACCGTCTACGCCCACGCCACCGGCATGGGCGAGCCGTTCGACGCCGACGCCGTGCGCGCCACCATGCTGCTGCGCGCCAACGCCTTCGCCTCGAACTTCTCCGGGCCCCGCGTCGCGGTGGTCGACCGGCTGCTCGCCTGCCTCAACGCCGGGATCGTCCCCGTCATCCCGTCGAAGGGCTCGGTCGGGGCGTCGGGCGACCTCGCGCCGCTGGCGCATCTGGCCGGCGCGATCTGCGGGTTCGCGGAGGCCGAGGCGTTCTACCAGGATCGCCGCATGCCGGCCCGCATGGCGCTCGAAGCCGCGGGCCTGCCCCCCGACTTCCCGCTGGAGGCCAAGGACGCCTCGGCGCTCATCAACGGCTCCACCGTCTCGCTCGCCGTCGGTGTGCTGGCGCTGGAGGACATGAAGCGGGTGCTCAAGGCCGCCGAGGTCGCGCTCGCGCTCACGCTCGAAGCCTTGCGGGCGGAGAAGGCCGCCTTCGATCCCCGCGTGC
>NZ_CAXTHR010000174.1:0-8170 GCF_964244095.1 uncultured Methylobacterium sp.
AAGTGGTTCCCGGACAAGCGCGGCCTGGCCGCCGGCATCACCGCCGCGGGCTTCGGCGCCGGCTCGGCCTTCACCGTCGCGCCCATCCAGTGGATGATCGCCGAGAACGGCTTCCAGGCGGCGTTCCTCTGGTTCGGCATCGGCCAGGGCGTCATCGTCTGCATCCTCGCGTTCTTCCTGGCGTCGCCCAAGAAGGGGCAGGTGCCCGAGGCGGCGATCAACGCCAACGTCATCCAGACCCGCCGGAACTACGCGCCCGGCGAGGTCGCCCGCCAGCCGATCTTCTGGCTGATGTACTTCATGTTCGTGATCGTCGGCGCCGGCGGCCTGATGATCACCGCGAACCTGAAGCCGATCGCTTCCGACATCGGCGTCGACAAGATCCCGGTGACGATCCTGGGCGTGACGATGGTCGCGATCACCTTCGCGGCGACGATCGACCGGGTGCTCAACGGGCTGACGCGGCCGTTCTTCGGCTGGGTCTCGGACAAGATCGGCCGCGAGAACACGATGTTCATCGCCTTCGCGATGGAGGGCTTCGGCATCTACATGCTCTACCTCTGGGGCCATGATCCCCTGTGGTTCGTGCTGCTCTCCGGCTTCGTGTTCTTCGCCTGGGGCGAGATCTACTCGCTCTTCCCCTCGACCTGCACCGACACCTTCGGGTCGAAGTTCGCGGCGACGAATGCCGGCCTGCTCTACACCGCCAAGGGCACGGCGGCGCTGCTGGTGCCTGCGGCCAACTACCTCCAGCAGAGCACGGGCAGTTGGGACGGCGTGTTCCTGCTCGCGGCCGGCGCCAACATCCTGGCCTCGATCCTGGCCATCGCCGTGCTCAAGCCCTGGCGCAAGCGCGTCGTCGCCAACGCGCTGCTCACGCCCGCCGAGGTGGAAGCCGGCCGCGGGGTCGTGACGGCCTGACGCGGCCTCCTCGCGAACACGCGTGATCGATGATGGGCCCGGCACCGGCTTTACGGTGCCGGGCCTTCGCGCGTAACGGGTGAGCGCGGCCCGGAGGAACGCGGATGGATGCCGACGAGACCGAAGCGCGGACATCCGTGGTGGTGGCGGCGCGCGGCCTCGACGCGCAGGGGCTCAACCGCGGCACGTCGGGCAACGTCTCGCTGCGCTGGCGCGACGGCCTGCTGATCACGCCGTCGGGACTTCCGAGCGCACGGATGACGCCGGAGGACGTCGTGTTCCTGGACCGCGATGGCGGCTTCGACCATCCCCTGGCCCCGTCCTCGGAATGGCGCTTCCACCGCGACATCCTGCTCCACCGGCCGGAGGTGGCCGCCGTGGTCCACGCCCACCCGGTCTACGCCACCGCCTTCGCGATGTGCCGGCAGGCGATTCCGGCGGTCCACTACATGATCGCGGCCGTCGGCGGACCGACGATCCGCTGCTCGGGCTACGCCACCTTCGGCACCGAGGCGTTGTCGCGCCTCGCCCTGGAGGCGCTGGAGGGCCGCACCGGCTGCCTGCTTGCCAACCACGGCATGATCGCCACCGGACCGGACTTGGCCAAGGCGCTGTGGCTCGCGGTGGAGATGGAGACGCTGTGCCGCCAATACGCCGTCGCGCTCCAGGTCGGAACGCCGGTGGTGCTGCCGGACGACGAGATCGCGCGGAACGTGGAGAAGTTCAGGCGATACGGGCCGCGGGCACGGATACCGTGACGGCTGCCGGAAGCGGATCATACGGTTTCCGGTTGATCGGTTCGCGGTTATCGCCCGCCCGGCTCTCCGTCTCCCCTCTGCGGGAGAGGGTGGCCCGTGAGCTAAGTCGGGAGAGGGGAGCGACGCTTCCGGATGCGGCGCTCCCTTCTACCGACCCTCGCGTAAGCCGAGGGCCTCCCTCCCCCGCAGAGGGGGGAGGGAGGGCGCGCAGCCGAACCGATCAACCGGAAACCGGATCAGTTCAGGTACGTGCGAATCCAGTTCGGAGACAGGATCTCGCCCTCCTCGGTAATGATCCACGGCTGCTTGGCCGGGTCGGTCAGCGCGCCCGCCGCGGCGGCGATCGCCTCGCGCAGGGTGCTGAACCGCTTCGGCTGGGCCAGCGGCGAACTCGCCGGAAGGGTGCGCCAGATCGTCAGATCGGCGGGTCGTTCCAGGGCCTCGGTTTCCATGTCGTGTTTTTCCTTCCGAAACGGCGTCGTCCGTTCAGGCGTCCGCGTCGGCAGCAAGGGCCGCTCCGCGAGGTCCACAGCGTATTTGGTCCAGGAATCGAAGCATCACTGAGGCAGCTTCACGGTCGTTTCAGTGCTTTCGTCAGGAACCGGTCACGATGTGGTCGCAAACCGCGCGTGCCGCACTGCCTGCCACCGGCATGAACCGCCGCCCGAGCCTCCCCGGTGCTCGTCTCGTCTTGCGAAAAGTGTCGTCCCAAGGAATGACCATTTCGTTAGCGCGTGCACCGCACCGGGACGGTGCGGTGCCGCACCTTGACCGTGCGCCTTCGACCGTGCGCCTTGGCCAATGTTGAAGAGCGCGCGCTGAACGCCACGTTAAGCACCCTGGGATCGCGCCGCCGCCGACGCGGCGTATGTGGATGTCGAGGAAAATTCGTCGTGCCGGACCGCTCCGCGCGCATCGTGCCGGCCGACGATCGCACCGTCCCCGAGGGGGCGGCCTTCGATCGACCCCGTGACCGGGCGGGCCGGGTGCGCGCGCCGCATCCGGCCCGCGCTGGCGGGCGTCGCGGGAGACCGGCCGCGGTCACCTTCGCCGTGCTCGCTGCGCTGCTGGCGGGTTCCGCATCGCCGGCGCGGCCGGCCGGGAAGCCGGAGCGTCCCCGCCTCTGCCCGGAGGATGCGCCGGAGGGCGTGCGCCTGCCGCCGCGGCCCGGCTGCGGATCGCGTGGCGCGCCCGCGCCGAAGCGCGAGACCGGCGTCTACGACCTCGGCAACGGAACCGACATCCGCATCGGCGGCCGCATCGGCGCCGCGTTCGACGCGCGGCGCTGACGCGATGGGCCTCGCCCTCGGCCTCATCGCCTGCCTCGGCCTGTGGTGGCTCGCGAGGAACGGCGCGCGTCCGAACCCGGCGCTGAACGCCCGCTTCCTGCGGCGGGCCGGCGCGTGGGCGGCGATCGCGCTCGCCGCGATCCTGCTTCTGCGCGGGCAGCCCGGCCTCGCGCTCGTCCTCGGCCTCGGCGGGGTCTGGCTGCTGGAAGGGCCCGAGCGGCTGGCCGGCCGGCTGAAGCGGCTGATCTTCGCCTCCAAAGCCGCCGCGCGCCGCAGGCCGGCGCTCGTCGCGTTCACGCTCCGGGACGACGGCGGCGTCGGCGACGGCGTCGTGCTCGGTGGCCCGTATGCCGGGCGGCGCCTCGACAGCCTCGCGCCGGCGGACCTGTCGCTGATCCTCGCCGTCTGCCGGGCGCACGATCCCGGCGGCGTCGCACCCCTAGAGGCGTATCTCGACCGCCGGCATCCCGGCTGGCGTGTAGACGCTGAGCGCGATGGCGACGCGGGGCCGAGCCGCCCGCCGCAGCCAGGGGCGATGACGCAGGACGAGGCTTATCAGGTCCTGGGGCTTGAGCGCGGGGCGACCCCGGAGGCCGTCCGCACGGCTCACCGGACGCTGATGAAGCGGGCCCACCCCGACCAGGGGGGCAGCGCCGAGCACGCGGCCCGCGTCAACGCGGCCCGGGACAGGCTGACGAACCGACATCGCTGAAACTCCACGCGCGTTGCCAGATGGTTTGGGGTGTTCGGACCGGCGGCGGGGTGGCCGTCGGCCTTGATTCCAGGCGGCGAACGGCCGCCCGTGGGACCGGGCCGCGTCAGCTCCGGGTGGCGAAGCAGTTGAAGCCGTTGCGCTTGAGCGCGGAGCAGGCGTCCTGCGCCGCGTCCTGCTCCTGGAAGCCGGAGAAACGGGCCCGGTAGAGCGTCGCACCGCTGTGCTCGACCTTCACCGTGTAGGGCGCGGCCTTCGCGAGGCTGCCCCCGGCCCGCGCGCGGGCGTCCGCGAGCATCGCCTTGGCCTTGCCCTCGTCGTCCATGGCGCCGAGCTGGATCACCCACGCCGTCGGCACGACCTTCGGTCCGGCCACCGGCTTCGGGGCCTCGGTGCGGGCGCCCGCGCCGTCGGCCGAGGCGATCCGGGCGTCGGACTTCCCGGAATTGCGCGCGCCGCCGGGGAACGCGGCCGGCCCGGCCGGCGGGCCGGCATAGGCCTGCGCGGCCTTCGGCAGCGGCTGCGCGCCGCCCTTCCAGGCCCCGCCCGGCGTCGCCGTCGAGCGGCTCGGGCCGATGTCGAGCGGCTCGCCGGCATCGGTCGAACTCGTGGTCTCGACCTCGTCGTCCTCGGCCGACGCCACCTGCGTCCGGGTGCGCGAGACCGCGTCGGCGACCACCGCGGGGCGGGCGCGCTCGGCGACCTCGACGGTCGGCGCCACTTGGCGGGCGCCGGCATAGGCGCGCGGCAGGCTGGCGCGCACGAGGTCGGCCATGATCCGGTCGCGGCTCGCGCCCGACTTTCCGCCGAGCACGATCGCCACGATCTGGCGGTCGTCGGATTTGGCCGCCGTCATCAGGTTGAAGCCGGAATCGCGGGTGTAGCCGGTCTTGATGCCGTCGACGCCCTCGACGGTGCCGAGCAGGCGGTTGTGGTTGCCGATGGTGCGCCCGCGGAAGGCGAAGGCGCGGGTCTGGAAGTAGCGGTAGTAGCGCGGGAAGCGGTCCTGGATCGCGCGCGCCAGCACGGTGAGGTCGCGTGCCGTGGTGATCTGGTCGGCGTCCGGCAGGCCCGACGCGTTGGCGTAGCGCGTGCGGCTCATGCCGAGGGCATGCGCCTTGGCGGTCATCAACTCGGCGAACCGCTCCTCGGAGCCGGCTATGTTCTCGCCGATGGCGCAGGCCACGTCGTTGGCCGACTTGGTGACGATCGCCTTGATCGCATCCTCGACCGCGATGGTCGAACCGGGGCGCAGGCCGAGCTTGGACGGGGCCTGGGCGGCTGCGTGGGCCGAGATCGTGAGGTCCGAATCGAGCGCGAGGCGGCCCTTCTCCATCTGCTCGAACAGCATGTAGAGGGTCATCACCTTGGTGATCGAGGCCGGGTGGCGCAGGGCGTCCTCGTTGACGGCATGCAGCGTCCGGCCGGTCTTCACGTCGACGACCATCGCCGCGTAGGGCGGGCTGTAGCCGCCGCCGGGGCGAACGTGATGGCCGCGACGGCGCGCCTCGGCGGGGGATGCCAGCGCCGTCAGGATGGCTGCGGCGGCGAGGACCGCCGGAATCGCGGCCGCCGTCCGGGGGCGGCTTGGAACGCTACGCATCACGACTCATCGCCCTCGACAGACCGGCCGCAGCCGGTTTGCATCGCACCATCCGCGTCGGCCGAGCCCTGCGGCGTGGCCCGATCACGTCTATCGGACACGCTAGGTCAGCGCAGTTACGGCGCGGTTAATGGGTCACGACCCTGTCGCGGCCTGCCTGTGCGGCACAGGCCGGATCGACGTTTGATGCTGCACCGCACAAACGTGCTGTCCAGGCGACACGAACATGCTGGCCAGGCGGCTTCGCCGCGCTCAGTGGCCGGACCACCGGTTGAGGCGCGATCCGATCCGGCGGGATCGGCTCCGGGAGGCTGAGGCGCCGCCGCCGCGGACAGTTGCGCGCAGAAGACTGGCGAAACCGCGCCCCACCCTCTAGATTGGCTTCGACGCGTCCGGGCCCTCCGCACTCATGCGAAAAGTCCCGGCCGAGAGTGGAGCCGGTTCGATCACGATGACAGACGTCCCGATGCGGGGCACCGCTCATCCCCCCGCCGACAGACGGTGGCCTCCCTCCGGGGCGGCCGGGACCGCGACGACCGCCGCGAACCCGCGGTCGCCGGGGGGCGACGATCGCTCGAATACGGCGATCATCACGCGCACCAAGCCGAAGACCAAGCGGCCGAGCCTGTATCGGGTGCTGTTGCTCAACGACGACTATACGCCGATGGAATTCGTCGTGCTCGTCGTGGAGCGTTTCTTCAACAAGACCCAGGAAGACGCCTACCAGATCATGATGCACGTGCACCACAACGGCGTCGGGGAGTGCGGCGTGTTCACCTACGAGGTCGCCGAGACCAAGGTGACGCAGGTCATGGACTTTGCACGCAAACACCAACATCCTCTGCAGTGCGTTATGGAAAAAAAGTAGGCCCCCGCAGCAGAAGGCCCGAGCATTTGCCCAGCTTCTCACGCAGCCTGGAACAAGCCCTCCACCGCGCCCTGGCGCTCGCCGGAGAGCGCCGCCACGAATACGCCACGCTGGAGCACCTGCTCCTCGCGCTGGTCGACGACCAGGATGCGGCCGCCGTCATGCGCGCCTGCAACGTCGAGATCGACACGCTGAAGCGCAGCCTCGTCGAGTACGTCGACACCGAACTGTCCAACCTCACCGGCGACGGCCGGCAGGACGCCAAGCCCACGGCCGGCTTCCAGCGAGTGATCCAGCGCGCGGTGATCCACGTGCAGTCGTCGGGCCGCGAGGAGGTGACGGGGGCCAACGTCCTGGTGGCGATCTTCGCCGAGCGCGAGAGCCACGCCGCCTACTTCCTGCAGGAGCAGGACATGACCCGCTACGACGCGGTCAACTACATCAGCCACGGCATCGCCAAGCGCCCCGGCGCCTCCGAGTCGAAGCCCGTGCGCGGCGCCGAGGAGGAAGGGACCGGGGAGCGGCCGAGCGACGACGGCGAGGGCCGCACCAAGAAGAAGGGCGACGCCCTCGACGCCTACTGCGTCAACCTGAACAAGAAGGCGCGCGACGGCAAGATCGACCCGCTGATCGGCCGCCACACCGAGGTCGAGCGCACGATCCAGGTGCTGTGCCGCCGCCAGAAGAACAACCCGCTGCTCGTCGGCGACCCCGGCGTCGGCAAGACCGCGATCGCCGAAGGCTTGGCGCGCAAGATCATCCAGCACGAGGTGCCGGAGGTGCTGGCCGACGCCACCGTGTTCTCGCTGGACATGGGCACGCTCTTGGCCGGCACGCGCTACCGCGGCGACTTCGAGGAGCGCCTCAAGCAGGTGATGAAGGAGATCGAGGCGCACCCGAACGCGGTGCTGTTCATCGACGAGATCCACACGGTGATCGGTGCCGGCGCCACGTCGGGCGGAGCGATGGACGCCTCGAACCTGCTCAAGCCGGCGCTTGCTGCCGGCACGCTGCGCTGCATCGGCTCGACCACCTACAAGGAGTACCGCCAGTACTTCGAGAAGGACCGCGCCCTGGTGCGCCGGTTCCAGAAGATCGACGTCAACGAGCCGTCGATCCCCGACACGATCGAGATCGTGAAGGGCCTGCGCCCGTACTTCGAGGAGTTCCACAAGCTCAAGTACACCACCGAGGCCGTGAAGGCCGCGGTGGAGCTGTCGGCGCGCTACATCAACGACCGCAAGCTGCCGGACAAGGCGATCGACGTGATCGACGAGACCGGCGCCTCGCAGATGCTGGTGCCCGAGGCACGGCGCAAACGCGTCATCGGCATCAAGGAGATCGAGGCGACCATCGCCACGATGGCGCGCATCCCGCCCAAGACCGTGTCGAAGGACGACGCGGTGGTGCTCCAGCACCTGACCGAGAACCTCAAGCGCGTCGTCTACGGCCAGCCGAACGCGATCGAGGCGCTGACCTCGGCGATCAAGCTGGCGCGCGCGGGCCTGCGCGATCCCGACAAGCCGATCGGCTCCTACCTGTTCGCGGGCCCGACCGGCGTCGGCAAGACGGAGGCCGCCAAGCAGTTGGCCTCGTCGCTCGGCGTCGAGATGCTGCGCTTCGACATGTCGGAATACATGGAACGCCACACCGTGAGTCGCCTGATCGGCGCGCCGCCCGGCTATGTCGGCTTCGACCAGGGCGGCCTGCTCACCGACGGCATCGACCAGCACCCGCACTGCGTGCTGCTGCTCGACGAGATCGAGAAGGCGCATCCGGACCTGTTCAACATCCTGTTGCAGGTGATGGACCATGGCAAGCTCACCGACCACAACGGCAAGCAGGTCGATTTCCGCAACGTGATCATCATCATGACCACGAATGCGGGCGCCTCCGACATGGCGCGCTCGGCCTACGGCTTCACCCAGATGAAGCGGTCGGGCGACGACGTCGAGGCGATCAACAAGCTGTTCGCGCCGGAATTCCGCAACCGGCTCGATTCGATCATCTCCTTCGGCC
>NZ_CAXTHR010000175.1:0-8124 GCF_964244095.1 uncultured Methylobacterium sp.
GACGGCGTCTGGGGCCACGACGTCTACATCGACGAGCGCACCGTCGACGTGCATGTCGGCCGCCTGCGCAAGGCGCTGAACCGCCCCGGCGAACTCGACCCGATTCGCACCGTGCGCGGTTCCGGCTACGCCTTCGACGAGACGTTCTCGGTGGGTGATTAGAGCGCGTTCGCGTTTGGCGCGCGCACGTCCCGATCGGCAGGCTCCGAAGCGTCGGGAAACAAGATCGCGAACGTTTCAGGGTCGTAGTAGGGTAGGATCATCGTTGCGAACGTGCGCGCCTCCAAGCCCAACGCCTCCCCCCAGGCGCGAAGCTTATCGGGCGGAATGCGTCCTCGCCCGGTCTCGAGTTGCGATATGAAGGTGTAGACTCCGCCCCCGACCAGCGCACAGAGTTCGCGCTGCGACAACCCGCGCGCCTCGCGCAGTCGCCTGAGCAGGCGACCGCCCTCTCGCCGGAGTTCTTGAACCTCCGGTGTCGAGAGCCGTTGCGTGCTGTTGTACATGGTCCACGGTCCCGCCTCGGGAGGTCTATGCGATGACTATCGCCGAGATGAAGTAGACTGGTTCACCCTCGTATTCAAGGTCCAGGTAAATACCCCCACGCCGTGTGAGGCAGTGCAGCAAACCAACCTCGAACCAAGTCTCGCTATCGTAGCGGGATGCCGCTAAGCAGAAACTCATATATGTCTCGAGTTTCACATTTTATCCGAAGTCGATCGGTGCCTCAAAGACACACTTAGACCTTTCCGGATGTGCAGGTTTTGCCCTCAAATGCGCTTGCTTCGGCATCAATTGATGCAAGATCAGGAAATGCCCTACCGGTAGCGACTTCCGGTTCATTCTCAAACAGCACCGCAAAGGTTTCAGGATCGTAGAAGCGCATGATCATCTGAAGAAAGCTGCGCGCCTCGATGCCGTAAGCATTGGCCCACGTGCGGATCTGATCGGGAGGGATGCGGCCTCGACCGGTCTCGATTTGGGAAACGAACGTGTAGACGGGCGAGCCCACTTCAGCAGAGAAGGATCCTTGCGTGTGCCCGGCCTTCTCGCGCAGATGCTTCAGAAGTCGACCGGCATCACGGCGAAGCTCCTGCGTCTCCGGCGATGTCAACTTCTGCGCGCTCGTGGACATCGCACAAACACTCCTACCAGGGCCCAGCGTCTGTGGGTGGAACTCGATCAGGGGACGAGATTGCGGCAGCAGCGAGTCGACGCGGGTCGTCTCTCGTCAAGGCAAGGGCGGATCGGGCGGGCCGCCGTCACGGCGAAGCGGGTTCACCCGCCCGGCATGAAGCCGCGCCGTTGCCCGTTTCGGTAGGATCGTCACCATCCTCGAAGGCAGGGCGCAGAGGGCCGATGCCGCGCCGCCACACGTGTCACCGTTGATTGGCCTGCGCGATGCGTGCTTCGACCGATCCCTCGCGACCATGCAAAATCCGGTTGCCGCCGGTCTCTGGCGGTGGAGAGCGGCGCCTGCTCGACATGGCACGATGGCACGGCCTTGACGATGGCCGGCCCGTGCCTGTGCGGTCGTGAACGATCGCACCATGAACGAACGCACCACGCGTGCCGACCCGACGACGTGGTGCCGCAGGACGGCGTTCCGCCCTCGTGCGCGGCAGGCGGCGCGCTTGAGCACGCGACTGCCAGAATACGGCCGCCTTTGCACGGCTTTATGCGCACTGCGCCAGGATCACGCCGCATCATCCCCAACGGCTGCTTCGGTTTGCGTCGGGCGCCTGCCACCGGCTCGTTCATCGGCGGACGGCATCGTTTGCGCAATGAAGAAAAATTTTCCAGCGCGTGGTACCGGGCCAGGGCAGGCCGTTCCCCATGTGTCGAGGGTTGAAGCGATGAGGTTGTTGCTAGTCGTCGGCACAGGTCTGTTGGCTCTGACCGCTTGTGTTGGGAATGAGAAAAATAATTTCGATCCTGTTTCTGCACGCCTGACCCAGATACAACCGAAATTATCGTCGACAGACGATGTGGCACTGCCCGGACAGGCAACTCGTCAAGCCACGAGCCGTGTGAATACAGGTGTTGATCCTCTATCCATCCTCTATGCTCGCCAAAATCGGACTTCCGTCGCCAATATCCAGAACGATAAGCGGTCCTCGGAGCTGGGTCTCTCCTCACCGTCCAGTACGGATGTGTCCGCAGTGCCGATCGCCTTGCAGGCCGAACGCGCGGTGCGTCCGGCCAATCTTGCGCCGACGCTCATGTCTTCGGGTCTCCCTGTCGTTCGACAGGCCCCGCCGCGCAAGTCTGAGGATGCGTCCACCCTCAGCGAGGTCGAAACGCGCGCAGAGAAGGAGGCGGTAGCCCAGCAGCGACGCGACAAGCGGTTCGATGCGCAGGTTCGGCGTGTCACGGCGTCAATCTGCTCGGGATGCACGCTGAACCAAGCAAGACAGAACATTGGAAATTGAAAAACCAATATCGGTATTGCTTGCATCCGTCAAACAAATGCCAACGAAAATGACGATCGAAACAAGAAATTCATCGAAGTAGGATAATTTGCAAATCTTATTTATCAGAAGTATCTCCGTATGCGTGGGCCGACTCTTGATCGCCCTGCATCTGCATACCGAAAACGGCGCTGAGCAGATGCGGGCCTACCCCCATTGGACGTCGGACGGATGGTCAGCCTTGCGACGCGATTGCTTGGCGCGCGGGTGACGCTGCTGGGCGTTCTACGGCTCCTCGGCCCTGAGCGCGCAGTGCCGTGCGGCGGGCTGGGACGACCGGCTGCGAGCCGCGTGCGCGCCGGCGAGGATCATGGACCGCGGCACCGGCGAAGTCCGTCCCGGTCGGGGGATGAGGGACGCGCGGACCGGGATTTCCTGCGCTATCCCGGCAGGCCGGCTCAGGCCGGCTCGGCCAGCATCCGGTCGATTGCCTCGCGGGCGCACCGCGCCGCCTGGCCCGCGAGGTCGAGGGCCGGCGTCGGGTCGATGCCTTCGCGGCAGGCGCGGCCGAGCTCGGCGCAGGCCTGCGACAGCCCGAGGAACCCGAGCGTCCCGCTCGCCGAGACGAGGATGTGCGCGTCCTGCGCCAGCGTCTCCCGCTCGCTGGGCGGGGCGCGGAGGCGGGCCGCGATCTCGTCGCGCAACAGGCCGAGCAGGTCGAGCAGCCACGTCCGCCCGAAGCAGGCTTCGAGATCGGAGACGATCGCGGGATCGTAGGCCGAAGGCGCGACCGCGCATTCCGCCGCGGGGCTCGGGCGCTCGGGGCGCGAAGGCATCATCGGGGCGGCTCGGGGCGGTGCTTTAGAGAATTCTTAATCCTCGTAACCTCTATTGGTCCAACCTACAATCGGAACTGCACTGATGCACCCCGCCCAGAGCGTGCTCATTGTCGAGGACAGCTACCTGCTCCTCGAGATCATCGCGACCTTGTGCGCGACCCAAGGCATCCGCGTGATCGAAGCATCGAGCGGGGAGGCCGCGCTGACCATCCTGCGCGACCGGGGCGCGGCGATCGACTGGCTGTTCACCGACATCAACCTGCCGGGACTGATCGACGGCTGGAGCGTGGCCGAGGCGTTCCGCGCCGAGCATCCCGACCGGCCGGTGGTCTACACCTCGACCTCCGCCGGCCGGCATCCGCGCGCGGTCCCCGGCAGCCTTTACCTGCGCAAGCCCTTCCAGATCCGCGACGTCAACCGGATCGTGCGGATGATGGCCGAGGGCCTCGACGACGACCGGCTCCGCGCGGCCGGCTGACGGCGCGGCCGCTTCAGCGACGCGCGGCCGCGCGGAACATCGCCGCGATCTCCGGCGACGCGGCCCAGGTCTCGACCCGCGCGCAGGCGAGGTCCGCCGGGTCGGCGGCGGCGTAGAGCGAGAAACTCGCCGCGAGGAATCCGGGCAGGTCGTAGAGCGTCGGGAAGGCGTCTCCGCGCGGCTTGGGCTTGAACAGGTACGAGCCGGCGAGCCCGTAGACCTCGGCGATCGGCGGGTAGACCGGCCAGACCACGTCGCGGGCGAGCTCGTCGCCGAGGTAGTCCTCGATCTCCACCGGCTCGGGCGAGAACCCGCCCTCCGTGAGCAGCCGCCGGGCGATGTCGCCGACGACGAACGCCTTGGGGTGGTTGATCACGTGCATGAAGGCGCCGCGCCGGCCCCAGCGGCTCATCTCGCGCTCCAGCCCGAAGCCGACCGCGGCGGCGGCGCCGAGCGTCTCGCGGACCGCCGGCTCCCACTGGTCGAGGTAGCCGAGGCGATGGAACACGTCCTCGCGGAACAGGGTCGCGGCCTGGGGCGCCGTCAGCCCGAGGCGATGGGCGCAGAGCGCGATCGCCGAGTGGTACTGCCCCAGCGGCGAGCGCGCGAGCTTGAGGGCGGAGAGGTCCTCGACCCGGCCGGCATAGACCATGTCGGGGTGGAAGGCCGAGAACACGATCGTCGGAAACAGCACCGTGCGGGGCTCGCGCGTGCGCAGCGTCGTGATGTCTCCGCCGGGGATCAGCCCGGCGGGGAAGGATTGCGAGAAGACGTGATCGTAGGTGGAGAACGTCGCGAGCAGGCCGTCGATATGGCCGTGGTCGCGCGCGAGCGTCCCCATCGGCACGAAGCGGACCGGGCTGTCCGGCGCGAAGAGCCGCATCGCCTGCGCCACGCCGCGGGCCTGGCAATTGCCGAGCACGGCGATCCGTGGCCCCTTGCGCCCGGCATCCTCGGCGGGCCTGGCGCGCCACGGTGTCGCCCAGGATGGCGGCGACAACGAGAACGCGCCGCGCGCGCGCCGGGGCAGGTCGGAGAGGGCCAAGGTACGCGCCGGGTCTCGCTGTGCGGGGTGTCGGCGGGCGCATCGCGGCGGCCGCGGCAGGGATCGAAGGCAGAGGTCGGAGGAAGGATCGGGAATGGCGTCCAATCCCTATAGCGGTCTACCGGCCGAGCGATTCTGGCGCAAGGTCGTGACCAACGTCGCCCCCTTCGCCGTCGACCCGCGGCCGAGATCGCCCTTCGCGATCGGCCGTGCCGACAAGGTCGCCACCGGCGGCTCGTGCTTCGCCCAGCGCGTCGCCGAGGCCCTGCGGGCGGCGGGCTTCAACTACCACGTCACGGAAACCCCGCCCGCCGGCACGACGCCGGCGGACGCCGAGGCGCGCCAGTTCGGCACCTTCTCGGCCCGCTACGGCAACCTGTACTACACGCGCCAGTTCGTGCAGCTCTTCGACCGCGCCTACGGCCGCTACGCGCCGGAGCTGACGGCGTGGCTGCGCGCGGACGGCCGCTACGTCGACCCGTTCCGCCCCACCGTCGAGCCGGCGGGCTTCGCCAGCGAGGCCGAGGTGGCGGCGGCCCGCGACGCGCATCTGGCCGCGGTGCGCCGCCTGTTCGAGACGCTGGACGTGTTCGTGCTGACGCTCGGCCTCACCGAGGGCTGGCGCTGGCGCGCCGACGGCGCCGCCCTGCCGCTCGCCCCGGGCGTCGCCGGCGGCAGCTACGATCCGGCGCTCTACGAATGCGTCAACGCCGGTGCGGCCGAGGTGCTGGCCGACCTGCAAGGCTTCCTGGCGCGGCTCTGGAGCGTGAACCCTGCGGCGCGCATCATCCTCACGGTGTCGCCGGTGCCGATGATCGCCACCTACATGGACCGGCACGTGATGGAGTCGAACAGCTACTCGAAATCCGTGCTGCGGGTGGCGGCGGGCGAGGCCTGCGCCTCGGGCGACCCGCGCGCGGTGTACTTCCCCGCCTACGACATCGTCACCAGCAACGTGAACGCGGGCCGCTACTACAACGACGACCTGCGCACCATCAACGACGCGGGCGTGCGCCACGTGATGCGCTCGTTCCTGGCCACTTTCGCCGCCGACCGCGAAGGCCCTGCGCCGGTCGCCGCCGGGCACGATTTCTCCGCCGAGTACGAGGGCACCGCCGGCGTGATCTGCGACGAGGAGCAGATCGAGCGCAGCGTGGCGTGAGGACGACTCGCCTTGCATCCAACGCGCCCTCTCCCATCTGCGGGAAGAGGGAACGCGCACTTGCCGGAAGCCGAAGTCCCACCAGCGAGGACGGATGGTCGCTTCGGGCTATTGCAAGTGCCGCGCGTAGGTATCGCCCGCCGCGGCCTTTAACTCCGCTCCCGCCTCACGCCCGATCCGCTCCGCGTCGGCCACCGGCCCGGAGCGCGAGGCCGCCCAGTGGCGGCTGCCGTCGGGGAGGAAGAGCAGGCCGTCGAGGCTGAGCGTGTCGCCCGCGATCCGGGCGAGCGCCGCGATCGGCGTGCGGCAGGAGCCGTCGAGTTCGGCGAGCAGCGCCCGCTCGGCCCCGATCACCGTGGTGGTGGCGGCGCAGGCGAGCGGGGCGAGCAGCGCGTGGATCGCGGCGTCGTCCGCGCGGGCCTCGATGCCGAGGGCGCCCTGGGCCACCGCCGGCAGCATCTCCTCGACCGACAGGACGGAGCGGGCCATGCCCTCCAGGCCGAGGCGCTCCAGGCCCGCGAGCGCCAGGAGGGTGGCGTCGCATTCCCCCGCTTCGAGCTTGCGCATCCGGGTGTTGGCGTTGCCGCGCAACGGCACGATCCGCAGGTCCGGCCGGCGCATCAGCACCTGCGCCGCGCGCCGGAGCGAGGAGGTTCCGACGCGCGCCCCCTCGGGCAACTCCGAAAAACCCGCGGCGCGGGGCGCGAGGAAGGCGTCGCGCGGGTCGTCGCGGGCCAGGATGCAGGCGATGACGAGCCCCTCGGGAAGCCAAGTCTCGACGTCCTTCATCGAGTGGACGGCGACATCGATCGCGTCGGCGAAGAGCGCCTGCTCCAGCTCCTTGGTGAACAGGCCCTTGCCGCCGATCTCCGAGAGCGGCCGGTCGAGGATCTTGTCGGCCACCGTGGTGACGACGACGAGCTCGGTCTCCAGCCCGGGATGGGCCGCCACGATCCTGTCGCGGACCATGCCGGTCTGCGCGAGCGCCATCGGGCTGCCGCGGGTGCCGATGCGCAGAGGGCGCTGGATGAGGCGCTGGATCATGGGCTTCCCGTCTCGCGTAAGTTTTTCGCGAGCATCGTCGCCGGAGGCGGTGGGCGCAAGCCTCAGAACGCCTTCAGCACCCGCGCGGTGTGCTCGACCGAGGGCGGGCCCGCGAAGCAGGGGGAGACGATGGCGCGGTAGTCCTGCCACGCCTGCGAGCCGGTGAAGCCCTCGGTATGCGCCTCCAGGGTGTCCCACCGGATCAGCAGGCGGTACCGCTGCGGATGCTCGATCGAGCGGCGCACGTCGAAGCCGCGGCAGCCCGCGGCGGCGCGGAAGATCTCGGCGGCGCGGGCGATGCCGGCCTCGAACGCGGATTCCATGCCGGCCTTGATCTCGATCTGCGCGATCTCGAGGATCATTCCTGAGTTCCTTTGCGACGATGGTCTTGGATGGTCGCGGGCGAAAAGCCTATTGCAGCGGCCGGCCGAGCTTGCGCGCGAGGATGCGCTGCGGGCTCTTGTCGGGAAAGGCTTGGCCTGAGACCGGCAGGTAGGCGGTCTGCTCCAGCATGTAGCGGCCGCCCATGGCGCCGTGCATCACGAGGTCGGAGAAGGTCACCCAGGTCTGGCCGGGCAGGAATTCCACGTCGGCCTGGGGGGCGTTCGCCTGGTAGCCCTCGTCCCGCTTCAGGGCGTCGTGCAGGTGCAGCATCAGGTGGTCGTATTCCGACCGCTTCGCCTTGGTGATGCCGAGCGCCGCCAGAACCTTTGCCGAGAGCGGCGAGTAGCCCGGCAGCCTCGGCAGGAACTTGTCGGCCATCGCGGAAAAGTCCTCGCCGACGCGCCACAGGCGCGGCTCGCCCTGCGCGTTGATGTTGCGGAAGACGCGCAGGATGCGCGTCTCGCCGATCGGGTTCGAGGGGAAGGCGTCGACGTGGAGGCGGGTGTCGTCGCGGCGCCAGCTCATCTTGCGCCGGTCGACGTCGAAGGGCCGGTACGAGGTGCCGGCCAGCGTGACGCCGGCCGCGTAGTCCGGCAGGTGGCGCGCGATCAGGTCTTTCGCGAAGCCGCGGTAGCGGATCAGCAGCGCGCGCAAGGCCGCCTGCTCCTCCGGCGTGCCGGCGGCGCCGCGCAGCGTCGCGGCCGGCCCGCGGATGCTGACGTTCTTGGCCTTGCCGTCGGCGAAGGGCCGCTCGGTGAAGC
>NZ_CAXTHR010000176.1:0-8049 GCF_964244095.1 uncultured Methylobacterium sp.
CGCGCTGGATGTCGCCCTTGGCGTCGGGCACGGTCTTGCCGTGCTCGGAGGCCAGCAGCTCGGCCAGCGGCTCCATCTCGGCGCGGATGAGTTCGAGGAAGCGCATCATCACGCGGGCGCGCTTCTGCGGGTTCGTGGCGCCCCAGGCGGGTTGGGCGTCGCGGGCGTTCTCGACGGCCGCGCGAAGCTCGGCCTTGCTCGCCAGTGCGACGCGGGCCTGGACCTCGCCGGTCGAGGGGTGGAACACGTCGGCGAACCGCCCGCTGGTGCCTTCGACGGCCTTGCCGCCGATGAAATGGCCGATCGTGCGCATCTGCGCCTCCCCTGTTCGCTTCCCCGACAATCCAACCTGCGCGGGCGAAGACCGATTTTGACAGCACCCTAACAGGGTTCGCTGAGCGATAAAGCTGGACCCGCTCGCATCCGGTGTGCATCGATGCACAGCAGCCGGCACCATCCCCTCTTCCCCCCGCGGGGAGAGGGTTCGGACAGCGCATGACCCCCAAAAAAACCCGCAACTGGGACGACCTGCGCTTCTTCCTCGCGGTCGCCCGCACCGGCACGCTGACGGCGGCCGCCGCGCGGACGGGGACCGAGCACACCACGGTGGCAAGGCGCATCCTGGCGCTGGAGGAGGGGCTGGACAGCCGCCTGTTCCACCGGAGCAACCTCGGCTACGCGCTCACCGAGGCGGGCGCGGCGCTGCTCGCGAGCGCCGAGGCGATGGAGAGCGCCTTCGTCTCGGGCGCCGCGGCGGGCGCCGAGGGGCGCAGCCTGTCCGGCACGGTGCGGATCGGCGCGCCGGACGGCTTCGGCAGCGTGTTCCTCGCGCCGCGGATGCACCGGCTGACGCAGGCCCATCCGGGCCTGGAGGTCGAGATCCTGGCGACCGCGCGGATCTTCAGCCTGTCGAAGCGCGAGGCCGACATCGTCGTCAGCCTGTCGGCGCCGCAGCAGGCGCGGGTGGTGACGCGACGGCTCACCGACTACCGGCTGTTCGTCTACGGCGCGCGATCGTACCTCGACGCGGCGGAGCCGATCCGCAACGTGGCCGATCTCGGGCGGCACCCGTTCGTGAGCTACATCGAGGACATGCTGTTTGCGCGCGAGCTCAACTACCTCAGCGTGATCGGGCCGGATGCCTCCGCGCGCCTGCGCAGCACGAACCTGCTGGCCCAGGTCCACGCGACGCTGGCCGGCGCGGGCCTGTGCATCGTGCCGGCCTTCATCGCCAGCGCCCATCCCGGCCTCGTGCCGGTGCTGCCGGATGCGCTCTCGCTGACGCGGGCGTTCCACATGCACATCCACGAGGACCACCGGAAGGCGGCGCATATCCGGGAAGTGGCGGCGTTCATCGTGGACGCGGTGGACGCCGCGCGGGAGCTCTTCTCGAACGCGTCCGGGTAGGGTGCATGGGATGCCGTGCCGCGCATCGGCACCGCCGGCCGTTCGGGCTTGTGCCCGGCCCCGCAGCCGTTAGCCTCTTCGGCACCGCGCATCGGCGCCGGTCCAGAGAGACGGGAACGCGACCATGATCAGCGCCATCGCCCTGCCGCGGCTGATGCGGATCGGAGCCGGCGCGTGCGGGCTGCTGCCGGAGGTGCTGGGGCAGCTCGGGCTGTCGCGGCCGTTCGTCGTCACCGATCCCTACCTCGCCGGCAGCGGTCCCGCGGCGCTGCTGGTCGAGCGCCTGGCGGCGGCCGGCATCCGCGCGGCTTTGTTCTCCGACACCGTGCCGGACCCGACGGTCGCCTCGGTCGAGGCGGCGCTCGCCGCCCTGAAGGCCGGCGACCACGATTGCGTCGTCGGCTTCGGCGGCGGCAGCCCGATCGATACGGCCAAGGCCGTCGCGGTGCTGGCGCGCCACGGCGGTCCGATGCGCGCCTACAAGGCGCCCCGCTGCCAGGACGCGGCCGGGCTGCCGATCATCGCGATCCCGACCACCGCCGGCACCGGCTCGGAGGCGACGCGCTTTGCCATCGTCACCGACGAGGACACCGACGAGAAGATGCTGTGCGCCGGCCTCGCCTACCTGCCGGTGGCGGCGCTCGTCGACTACGAGCTCACCCTGACGAAGCCCGCCCGGCTCACCGCCGACACCGGCATCGACGCGCTGACGCACGCGATCGAGGCCTACGTCTCGCGGCGTGCCAACCCGTTCTCGGACGGGTTCGCGCTCCAGGCGATGCGGGCGATCGCGCCGAACCTGCGCCGGGTCTGGACCGATCCCGGCGACCGCGGGGCGCGGGAGGCGATGATGTTCGGGGCCTGCCAAGCCGGCATCGCGTTCTCGAACAGTTCGGTGGCGCTGGTCCACGGCATGAGCCGGCCGATCGGCGCGCATTTCCACGTGCCGCACGGGCTCTCGAACGCGATGCTGCTGCCGGCGGTGACCGCCTTCTCGGCGCCGGGCGCGCCGAGCCGCTACGCGGCCTGCGCCCGCGCCATGGGCGTGGCGCGGGAGAACGCGGACGACCGCGGCGCGGTGGAGAGCCTGATCGCCGAATTGCAGCGGCTCAACGACGACCTGGAGGTGCCGACGCCGGCCGAGTACGGGATCGACGGGGAAAGCTGGACCGCGCTCGTCCCGACCATGGCGGCCCAGGCCCTGGCCTCCGGCTCGCCGGCCAACAACCCGGTCCAGCCGAGCGCGGAGGCGATCGCGGCGCTCTACCGGCAGGTCTGGGCCGCCTGACCCTTGGCCGCGCCGGTCCTGCCTCGACGTGGATGGCCAGGCGCTTCCCGGCTCGGCCTACTTCGCGACCGGCCGGAGCCGCTGCTTCTCCGCATCGGTGAGCACGAGCGGCTCGAACGAGGTCTTGACCAGCCGCGCTCCGCGCGTCCCCGCCAGGGCCAGCAGGACGTCGCCTCCCTGCGAAAGCAGGACCGGCTCCTCGTAGGTCCAGTGCTCGGGCGCGACGCCGCGCTTCCCCTTGAGCACCCTCAGGCGCTGCTTGGCCGTGCGCTCGCTCCCGTCGGCGGCTCGGTAGCTGAACCTGACCTCGCGGGCCCAGCCCGGACTGCTCACGAGGCGCATCCCGACGACCCTGGCCTCGACCGGCTTCGGGTCCCGGGCCAGGGTTCGATAGAGCCGGAACTCGCTCAGCAAGGCCCAGGCGCCCCCTCCGATCACGGCCGCGAGGAACGCGAGGCCGCCCGACGCGACGACGAGCGCGACCCAACGCACGGGGAGCGCATCGACGAACCAGGACAGCGCGACCGCCTCCTCGTCGCCTGGATCGACCTTGAGGACCGGGGGCGCGCTCCGATCGAAATCGACGAAGGTGAGTGCCGTGACGGACTGCGTGGCCACGCGCCCGTCGACGCCCCGGTACGATACGTCCAGCGTGCACCAGGAGAAGGGAAGCAAACTCAGCTTGACGGTGCAGGAGCCCGCCATCGCCGTGACGGGAGCAGGCCGTCCGTGGCGCCAGACCTGGGGATCTCGCAGGAGACCCGGCCCGTAGAGAGCAGCGAACCAGAGTGCGGCCGCGAGGACGGCCGTCGCGCCGAGCCCGGAGCCTGCGGCGGTGAGGATGGCGCGACGGCCGGCCCTGACCGCGACGGGCCGGCGCGGGAAGGCGTCGAGCGCGGTGACGGGCGACATCGTGCCTTCCGAACCGTGAAACGTCCCGTCCTGCCGCGTCTACCGCTTCGCGGGACGGTGGAGGACGCGCGACCTTCCCCGATCTCGAACCGGAACGCCAGCGCCGCGCCTCACGGTGTGCCGCCATAGGTCGCAAACGAGGTCTCCACCTTGTCGGCGAGCGCCGGATCGACGGTCGCCGAGACCCGGAGCTTGCCCGCGAGCGCCGGCCCGCCCTCGGTGTCGGCCTTGGCGTGGCCGTCCTCGACATCGGCGCCCGCCGTCTCGGTGCCGGCGCTGTTGTCGGCCGAGACCGGCGCGATCGTCACCGCCGCGCGGTCGACGCCGTGTTCCTGGACGAGGTGCTCCACCGCCATCTCGGCGTCGCGACGGGTCTCGAACGTGGCGGCGATGATCTTCGGCATGCGGTCGGCTCCGGTGGCGGGCCGCGAGCGGCCCCTCGGTGTCCGCGGTCAATCGCGAGGGCGCCGGCGTGTTCCGGCCGCCGCGGTCGCAGGCCGCTCAGTACATCGGCGTGCCGCCGGTGACCGGCACCAGCGCGCCGGTCATGTAGCTGCCCTCGCGCGAGGCGAGCAGCACGTAGGCCGGCGCCAGTTCCGCCGGCTGCCCGGCCCGGCCGAGGGGCGTGTCGGCGCCGAGCGCCTCGATCTGCTCCGGGCTCTTCACGATCGGCTGGATCGGCGTCCAGACCGGGCCGGGCGCGACGCAGTTCACGCGGATGCCCTGCGGGGCGAGGAGGTTCGACAGCCCGATCGTCAGGCTCGCGATCGCGCCCTTGGTCGCGGCGTAGATCAGCATCGTCTTGTCGGCGATCTTGGCCTGCTGGCTCGTGGAGTTGACGATCGCCGAGCCCGGCTTCATGTGCGGCACCGCCGCTCGGCAAAGGTAGTACAGTGCGAAGACGTTGGCGCGGAACGCGCCTTCGAGGTCGGCCGCTGTCACGTCGTCGAGGCCGTCGTTGACGGTCTGCGCGGCGGCGTTGTTGACCAGCACGTCGAGGCCGCCGAGCTCGGCCACCGTCCGGGCCACGAGGTCGCGGCAATAGGCCTCGTCCCGGAGATCGCCCGGCAGCAGCAGGGCGCGGCGGCCGGCGGCCTCGATCCAGCGCGCGGTCTCCTCGGCGTCCGGCTGCTCGACGGGCAGGTAGGCGATCGCCACGTCCGCGCCCTCGCGGGCATAGGCGATGGCGACCGCCCGGCCGATGCCGGAATCGCCGCCGGTGATCAGCGCGACGCGGTCCGTGAGCAGGCCCTTGCCGACGTAGCTCGTCTCGCCGTGGTCGGGGGCCGGACGCATCTTCGACGTCAGCCCCGGCCGCGCCTGCTGCTGGTCGCCGGGAAACGGGGGCCGTGCTCCGGCCGCGCGCGGATCGTCGTTCATGGATGGCCTGCCCTTCGCGTCGTTCCGATCCGAAGGTAGGGCGCCCGCGCGACCCCGATGACTGCGACACGACCTCCCGCGCCGTCTCAGAGCGCGAGGCCGAGCTGGCGCGGGGCTTCGGCCTGGCCGTGATCGAGCGCCGACACCGAGACGCCGAGCAGCCGCACGCTGCGCCGCAGCGGATAGAGCTCCCGCAGCAGCGCGAGGCTGACCTGCGCGAGGGTGTCGCGGTCGGAGACGGGGGCGGGCAGCGAGCGCGCCCGGGTCACCTGCGCGAAATCCGAGAACTTCACCTTGAGGGTCACGGTGCGGCCGCCGAGCCCCTTGGCCCGGCATGCGGTCGCGACCTTGTCGAGGATCGGCGCCAGCCGCTCGGACAGGGTCTCGAAGTCGGCGCTGTCGTCGGAAAAGGTGTTCTCGGCGCCGATCGACTTGCGGATGCGGTGCGCGCGGACCGGGCGCTCGTCGATGCCGCGCGCCACGCCGTGATAGTACGCCGCCGAACTGCCGAACACCGCGGCGAGTTCCTCGAGGCTGCGGGCCTTGAGGTCGCGGCCGGTGCGGATGCCGAGGCGGCGCATCTTGCCCTCCGTCACCGGGCCGATGCCGTGGAAGCGGCCGATGGCCAGGTCCTCGACGAAGGCCGGCCCCATCGCCGGCGTGATCACGAACAGCGCGTCGGGCTTGCGGTAGTCGGACGCCACCTTGGCCAGGAACTTGTTGTAGGAGACCCCAGCCGAGGCCACGAGGCCGGTGCGGGCCAAGATCTCGGCGCGGATCGCGCGGGCGACCGCGGTGGCGCTGGGCAGGCCCTGCAGGTTCTCGCTGACGTCGAGATAGGCCTCGTCCAGCGACAGCGGCTCGATCACCGGCGTGTGCGCGGCAAACACCGCGCGGATCTCCTCGGAGATCGCGCGGTAGGCGTCGAAGCGCGGGCGCACGAAGACGAGGTCCGGGCAGAGCCGCCGCGCGGTGACCGAGGGCATCGCCGAGCGCACGCCGAAGACCCGCGCCTCGTAGCTCGCCGCCGCGACCACGCCGCGCTCGCGCGAGCCGCCGACCGCCACGGGCCGCCCGCGCAGGGACGGGTCGTCGCGCTGCTCGACGGAGGCGTAGAACGCGTCCATGTCGATGTGGATGACTTTCCGGACCGGGGCGGTCACGACTTCGTCCTGCTGGCGATCCGGCCGCAGCGCGCGGCGGCCGGATCGATGTTCGATCTTTGTTCCGATGTTCCACCGGCGCGGCCCGCGATTCAAGCCGTGCGGCGGCGGCCGTCCACCGGCGAGCGGGGAGGGGCGCCGGCGGTCGATCCGGGCCGTGCGGCCGTCCGGCAAGGCTTTGTTAACCGTCCCGCCCGATGCTCGAGAGATGGTCGTCCGCCGCCGCGTCAGAATGGTCGTGCTGCCCCTGGGTCTGTGGACCCTGTCGGGCCTCGTCGTCGGCTACTTCGTGGCTCAGGCCGAGAACGGCAACCGCGGCCTGGAGGCCAAGCGCGCGCTCAAGATCCAGGCCTACGGGCTGACGCGGGAACTGTCGTCGGCCAAGGCCGAGCGCGCGGTGTGGGAGCACAGGGTCGCGCTGCTGCGCAGCGAGCAGATCGACCGCGACCTCCTCGAAGAGCGTGCCCGGGTCGTGCTCGGCCGGGTGCACGCCAACGACGTGGTGGTCATCGACCCGTGAGCGCTTCGCGACGAAGCGCACGCCGCTTCGTCGCGAGGCCGCGCCTCGGAACGAAGGCCCCGAGCCGGACCCGCGCCGACGCGATCGGGTGCGGTTCCGCGCCCTGACAACGCCTGCCGCCTGTCAGAGCGGCGGCCCTCGCATTCCCCGGCGCCGTGCCCTAAACCGTGAGCGAAGAGACGCGATCACGGGAGCATTCCGATGGAAGCCGCCAAGGATGCGAGGCTGCCCGATGCCGGCCAGGACGCGGTCGGGGCGTCCGGCGGGGCCGCCGGACCGGCGGCCGAGGCCGCGCACGAGCCCGCGCCGAACGCGCCGCAGTTCACCCGCGACGAGGATCTGCACGCCTACCACCGGATGCTGCTGATCCGCCGCTTCGAGGAGAAGGCGGGCCAGCTCTACGGCATGGGCCTGATCGGCGGCTTCTGCCACCTCTACATCGGCCAGGAGGCGGTGGTCATCGGGATGCAGATGGCGTCCGTCGACGGCGACCAGGTCATCACCGGCTACCGCGACCACGGCCACATGCTGGCCTGCGGCATGGACCCGAAGGGCGTCATGGCCGAGCTCACCGGCCGCCGCGGCGGCTACAGCCGCGGCAAGGGCGGCTCCATGCACATGTTCAGTCGCGAAAAACAGTTCTTCGGCGGGCACGGGATCGTCGGGGCGCAGGTCTCCCTCGGCACCGGTCTCGGCTTCGCCGACGCCTACAAGAAGAACGGCAAGGTCAGCCTGACCTACATGGGCGACGGCGCGGCCAACCAGGGCCAGGTCTACGAGAGCTTCAACATGGCGCAGCTGTGGAAGCTGCCCGTGGTCTACGTGATCGAGAACAACCGCTACGCCATGGGCACCTCGGTCGCCCGCGCCTCGGCGCAGACCGACTTCTCCCGCCGCGGCATCTCCTTCGGCATCCCCGGCGAGCAGGTCGACGGCATGGATGTCCGCACCGTGCGGGAAGCCGCGGGCCGCGCCATCGCGCATGCCCGCACCGGGGAGGGGCCCTACATCCTGGAGATGCAGACCTACCGCTACCGCGGCCACTCGATGTCCGACCCGGCCAAGTACCGCACCAAGGACGAGGTCTCGAAGATGCGCGACGAGCACGACCCGATCGAGATGGTGCGCAAGCGCCTGATCGAGCTGCACGGCGTCCCGGAAGCCGACCTGAAGGCCACCGACGCCAAGGTCCGCGAGACCGTCAACGACGCCGCCGAGTTCGCGACCCACGATCCCGAGCCGGACCCCGCCGAGCTGTGGACGGATATCCTGCTGGAGGCGCGCGCCTGACGGCGCCCGCTTCCCCGGGACCCGATTCAGGCCGCCCCGCCCGCCTCACCGACAGAGACCATCATGGCGACCGACATCCTGATGCCCGC
>NZ_CAXTHR010000177.1:0-8023 GCF_964244095.1 uncultured Methylobacterium sp.
GCAGGTAGTTCGATTCCGACGAGCGCAGGAAGCCGAAGCCGTCCTGGAGCACCTCCACCGTGCCGGCGCCGATGATCTCGACCTCCTTGGCGGCGAGCTGCTTCAGGATCGAGAACATCAGCTCCTGCTTGCGCATCGTCGAGGCGTTCTCGACCTCGACCTCCTCGGCGAAGGCGATGAGATCCGTCGGCGTCTTGGACTTGAGGTCCTGGAGCTTGACCTCGCGCATCGCGTCGAGGTCCGCGGCCTCGGCGGGCAGGTCGGCGCTCGGCAGGTCCGCGATGGCGGCGGCGTCGGAATGTGCAGTCATGCGATGTCTTGAACCGACGGAAAGCGAAGGTTGAGGCGGGAAGCCTGGCATTCTGGAGGCGTCGCCGGATGTCTGGCCGCGGAGTATGCGGCGGACCCGTGCATCGTCTCGGAGGAGCCCGGGGGGCTCACGGATGCGTCGGTGGCGCTTTTAAGGAGGGCATAACGGCTTTATCGCGTTTTCGGTGCCGGCTCAAGGGCTGAATCTCGGCGGCAGGGCGACCTCCCCGAGATCGGCAGCCAGGGGGTGGTGTCCGAGGTGCTGGGCGGCAAGCGGGCGCTGAGCGCCGGCCAGATCCGGCGCCTGTCGGAGCGGTTCGGCATCGGCCCCGCGGCCTTCCTGTGAGCGGCGCCGGGCCGCGTCACCGCCGCCGCAGGCGCACGTAGAGCGCGCCGGCGCCGCCGTGGTGGCGGGCGGCCTCCTCGAAGCCGAGGACGAGTCCGCTCAGTTCCGCCCCGCGCAGCCAGTGCGGCACGCTGCGGCGGAGCACGCCGCGCCCGGCGTAGGCGTCCTCCGCCCCTTTGCCGGTGACCACGAGCACGCGGGCGTGGCCGGCGGCGCGCGCGCGCATCAGGAAGCCGACCAGGGCCGCGTGCGCCTCGGCCTGGTAGAGCCCGTGCAGGTCGATCCGGCCCTCGATCGCGAGCAGGCCGCGGCTGAGCCGCTGACGCTCGCGCCGCTCCAGCCCCGGCGCGCCGGGCGCGGCCGGCACGAAGGTCACCGGTAGAGGGGCGGGCATCCGGGGGGCGGGCGGCGGCGCCGACGCGCCGAGCCTGACCACGCGCCGCGGCTTCTTCGCGGGGGGGGCCGGAGGCGCCGGCGTCGGCCCCGCGTCCGGTGCGGCGACCGTCGTGCCGGCCGCGACCGCGCCAGGGGAAGGCTTGGCCGTCGCGACCTTGCCCACCGCGACCTTGCCCGTGGAGACCTTGGCCATCGCCGTCTTGGCCGCTGCCGCGGGAGCCTCGGCGGCCGGCGCGGCCTTCTTCCGGAGGGTCACGCGCCCGCGCAGCGGCGTGATCAGCTTGGCGATCTCGCCCCAGAGATGCGCCTCCTCGCGGGAGAGCGTGCGCGGCCGGCGCGGCGGTCTCACGGGGCGGCCGGCGTCTTGGAGGCCGGCTTCGGCAGCAGCACGACGAAGCCGGGCCGCGTGTGCAGGTCGCCGGCCGCGATGCCGGCCGCAGCGCCCGTGCCGACGTAGAGGTCGCCCCGCGCCGGGCCGAGGATGGCCGAGCCGGTGTCGGCCGCGATCACGAGGCGGCCGCGGCCGGACGGGCCGGGCAGCGGCCCGTCGAGCCAGAACGGCAGGCCGTAGCGCCACAGGCCGCCATCGACAGCCAGGCTGCGGCCGGGACTGAGGGGGGCGCCTGCGGCGCCCGGCGGCCCGAGGCGGGGATCGGTGACCGGCTCGGTGCGGAAGAAGACGTAGGACGCGTTCATCCGCATCAGCCGGCGGGCGGGGTCGGGATGCGCCCGCAGCCACGCGGTCCAGCGGGCGAGGCCGAGGTCGTTCAGCGGCAGGTGCCCTTCCGCCACCAGCAGCCGGCCGATCGACGTGTAGGGCCGCCCGTTCTTGCCGTCGTAGAGCACGCGCAGCGCGCCCCCGTCCGGCAGCCGCACGCGCCCCGAGCCCTGAACCTGGAGCACGAACAGGTCGACGGCATCGCGCAGCCACAGCAGCGGGCGGGTGTGGGCGGCGATGACCCCGTCCTCGATGCCGGCGCGGTCGGGATAGGGCTCCAGCCCCGCCGCGCCCGCCCGCCCGGCGCGCAAGGACGGGTCGAGGCCGGGCCGGGTCTCGCCGGGGGCCAGCGTCACGAGATCGTCGGGCCGGGCCAGCACTGCGGCGGTGAAGCCGGGGCCCGGTTCGGGCGACCCGTCGAGCTCCGGTTCGAAATACCCGGTGAGGAAGCCGGTTCTCCGCTCCGGTTCGGCGCCCGCCGCCGGACGCACGATGCGCCAGGCCGAGAACCGCGTCGCGAAAAAGCCCTTCGCGGCGGCGGGCGCGAGCGGCGCGGCGGCGGTGCAGGCGGCGGCGAGGTCGGCGGCCGAGCCGGCGACGCCCTCGGCCTGGGGCGGCGGGGGCCGCGGCGCGGCGCAGGTGCGGCGGAAGGCGTCGAGCGCGGCACCCGCGTCGTCCCCGGCCCAGCCGGGGAGGGCTGCGAGATCGACCGGCTCCAAGACGGCGTCGCCGACACGCAAGGCGGCGTCGCCGACGCGCAGGACGGCGTCGCCGGCGCGCGGGGGTTCGGCGCGGGCGGGCCCGGAGACGAGCGCGAGCGCGGCGAGGATCGCTCCGGTCGGAAGCGCGCGGCGCGTCATCGCTCGGGCGGTCCGGTCGCCGCGGCGGGTCTCAGGCGCCGGCGTCGGTGGCGACGAGCTGCCAGTTCGGGTCGCGGGTGCCCAGCGTGCGGGCGAAGGTCCACACGTCGGGCACCTCGACCACCGTCTCGGCGCTGCCGTCCACGACCGCGCCGTCCGCGTTGCGGGTGGCGGTGATGAGGTTCGACAGGAAGCGGACCGTGACCTGCGCGACGCGGTTCTTCAGGTCGACGGCGACGATCTCGGCCTTGTCGATCGAGACGAAGGTGGTCTCGACGGTCTGGCGGTTCTTCTCGCGCTCGATGAGCGCCCGCTCGAAGGCCTCGCCGACCTCGCGGGAGAGCAGCGCCTTCAGCGTCTTGCGGTCGCCCTTGGCGAAGGCGAGCATGATCGCCTCGTAGGCGCCCTTGGCGCCCTCGACGAAGGCGCGCGGATCGAAGCCGGGCTCGGCCTGCGCCACGGCCTCCAGGCCGCGGGCGACCTCGGAGCCGGGCTCGGCGATGCCGCGCCAGTCGCGGGGCTCGGCCGGCGACGCCCCGCGCTCGGCGGGCGCGCCCCGGTCGGCGCCGGGCAGGCGCACCACGTTGTCGCCCTCGGTGCGGCCGGGCTGCGGCTCGGTGCGGCTGCGGTCCACCGGCTTGAACGGCGCGCGCTCCGCGCCGGTCTTCTGGCCGAGCACCGAGCGCAGGCGCCAGATCACGAAGACCGCGAGCGCCAGGAAGATGATGGTCGTGAGGTCGAAGCTGTCCTGCATCACCGATCCGATGGTGGCCGCCGCACCGCCCGGGCCGCGGTTCGTGCGCGCGGCTGCCGGAATCCTAAGAAGGGTCGCCTGTCGTCACATCACGGCGCCGGGCCCGTTCCGAGACGCCCGCGCGGCCCGTCGCCCGTCCCGCACCGGGCGACGTGTAGCCGATGGGCGGGCCGGGATCGAGGCGGCGCGCGTCCGGAGCGACGGCACGGCGAAGCGGGGCAAGGACCGAGCCGGGCGCCCGCCCCGACGCCATATGGGGCAATTCGCCTGCGGGTTCCAGGCGGCGTCGGGCGGCGATCGTCCGCGCGGCCCTTGCCGCGTCGTCGCGGAGGGCCGGGGCGTTCCGCGCGCGTCGGCCGGACGTCATCGATGCGCGCGCGCCGCCGCGGGTTCCGGCGCCCGTCCGCCACGGCTCCGGCAGGGATGCCCGCGGTGCCCGCCGCGGGGGGGCGGTGCCGTCCGGGCCTCGCTTGTCGGCACCGGGTCGGCATGTTAGCGGCCTCGCCCGAAGACCCGCGGCCGCACAGGCGGCGCCAGCCCGGCCCCGCCGGACGACGAACGTCGAGAAGGATGACCCGCCATGGCCGACGCACCGGCACCGAACGGCAACGGGCAGGCGGACGACGCCCCCGCGATCAACGCGCTCGCCCAGTACGCCAAGGACCTCTCGTTCGAGAACCCGAACGCGCCGCGCTCGCTCCAGCCGCAGGAGGGCCAGGGCCCGCAGATCAACATCCAGGTCAACGTCAACGCGCAGCAGCTCGCCGAGGCCGACTTCGAGGTCGAGCTGACGCTGGAGGGCGACGCCAAGATCGCCGGCGAGGTGCTGTTCGCCTTCGACCTGAAATATGCCGGCGTGTTCCGCATGCGCAACATCCCGCAGGACCAGGTCCACCCGGCGGTGATGATCGAGTGCCCGCGCCTGCTGTTCCCCTTCGCGCGCCAGATCGTGGCCGAGGCCGTGCGCAACGGCGGCTTCCCGCCGCTCTACATCGATCCGATCGACTTCGTCGGCCTCTACCGCCAGAAGGCGACCGAGGCGCAAGCGCAGCAGCCTGCCGGCCCGCTCGCCTCCTGACCGGCCCGCGATCCGGCCGGGGGCGTGAGCCTCATACACCGCGTCACCGGAAGAACCGCGGTCTACGCTTCTCCCCTCCGCGGGCTACCGGATTCACACATCGCGCAGGGCGGCCACCACGTCCCCCTCCCCCCTCTGCGGGGGAGGGAAATACCCGTCGCGGTGCACCAATCGGCGATGAGCCTCACGTATCGCCATGACCGCGGGGCGGCGGTCCGCGACCTGTCCGACGGTTCGCGGTCGAGGATGAGGCGCCGACGGGGAAAGCCCGCTCAGGCAGGGACGGCGCGCGAGGCCCGGGTGCGTCCCGAGCGCCGGTTCTCGGCAAACCAGACCGCGAAGTCGGCCGGCGGGACCGGCCGCGAGATCAGGTAGCCCTGGGCCTCGTCGCAGGACGCCGCCCGCAGCGCGGCGTAGGCCGTCTCGTCCTCGATGCCCTCCGCGACCACGTGGAAGCCCAGGCTCTTGGCCATCCCGATCATGGCCCGCACCAGCGTCAGCCCGCGATCGTTGCCGGTCAGGTTGCGGATGAACGACTGATCGATCTTGATGACGTCGGCGGGCAGGCTCTGGAGATAGGACAGGCTGCTGTAGCCGGTCCCGAAATCGTCGATCGCGATCGTGATGCCGGCCTCGCGCAGGCGCTGCAGGCACTGCCCGACGCGGGTGCCGTCGCGGATCAGCGCCCCTTCGGTGACCTCGAATTCGAGGGCGGCGCAGGGCAGGCCGGCGGCGGCAAGCCGCGCGAGGACCCGCTCGGCGAAGGCGGGCTCTTCCAGGTTGGCGACGCAGACGTTCACCGAGAGCCGGAGCGCCATGCCGCGCGCGCGCCAGGACAGGCACTGCCGGATCGCTGCCGCGATCACCCAGTCGGTGACGGGGCCGACGAGATCGGTCTGCTCCACCATCGGGATGAACTCGCCCGGCGCGACGTTGCCGAGGGCGGGGTGCGTCCAGCGCAGCAGCGCCTCGGCCCCGACGCACAGGCCCGTCGCGAGGTCGACGCGGGGCTGGTAGGCCAGCGCGAGCTGGTCCTCGGCCTCGAGCGCCTGGCGGAAGTCGGACAGGAGGCCGAAGCGCCGCCGGTGGTCGCGGTCGGCGGCTTCCGAGTAGACGCTGACCGTCCTGTCGGTGTTCCGGGCGTCCTGCGCCGCGCAGAAGGCCGTGCGCACGGCATCCTCCGCCGCGATCTCCCCGAGGCGGAACGGCGCCACGCCCATGACGGGGCTCGCCAGGATCGGCAGTCCGCTGTCGGTCAGGAGCGAACGGACCCGCAGGTCGAGGGCGGCGACCGCCTGCTCGCGCGCGTCGTCCGCCCCGGTGGCGAGCCACGCGAACTGCATCGCGCCGACCTGATACAGCGTGGCGTCGTCGCCGAGCGCCGCGCGCAGGATGCGGGCCGAGGTCTGCACGAGGCTGTCGAGGGCCTTCGCCCCGAGCACCCGGAGGATCTCCTGGAGGCGCGCGAAGGGAACGGTCTCGACGATGACGAGCGCGCGCGGGCCGGCCGGGCAGTCGCGGGCCTGATCCTGGAGATCCTCGACCAGTTGGTGACGGTTGGGAAGTCCGCTGACCACCTCGATGCGGCCGAAGGCGTGCTGCAACTCGATCTGCGTCATCACGATGGCGGCGAGATCGGTCAGCGCCGCGCGCTCGCCGGCCGAGATTTGCCGCGGTTCCGTCCCCAGCACGCACATCGAACCCAGGCCGAGCCCGTCCCGGGTGATCAGGGGGGCGCCGGCATAGAAGCGGATGCCCGATCGGGCCAGCAGGCAATCGTTGTAGCGGGGGTCTTGCAACATATCCGAGATGACGAGCGTGTCCCTGGTCTCGGCGACCTCCGCGCACGGCGCCTTGTCCCGCGGGATCTGCCAGTGCTCCACGCCGACGCGCGACTTGAACCACTGCCGGTCCCGGTCCGTGAGCGAGATCGCCGCGATCGGCAGGTCGAACAGCTTGCTCGCCATGCGGGTGACGCGGTCGAAGCTCTCGTTCGGAAGCGAGTCGAGCAGCTTGAGGTCCTCGAGCGCCTGAAGCCTGACGCACTCGGACTGCGTTCCAGACATGGTATTCGCCCCTATCAACCCATGCGTCAGCTCAACATGGAGCCGTTTGATAATCCGTTAATTTCCGTCTGATCGTAGACATGCACCCTTGAATTCGGTTGCCGAGGATGTCGTCGTGCCTATCGACATCTTATCGTCCAGCCTCTTTTCTCGCGGCGCGGCCCCGGTGGTCCGGCTCGACGCGACGCCCGAGCCCGGCCGCCTACGCCGCCGCGAGGCCCGCGCGGCGGGCGAGCCCGCACCCGCACGATTGCGCGTGGCGCCGCGCTCGCGCACAGGAGGCGCGACGCGCAAGGACGCTTCGAGGACACGCACGGACATGCTCGACGACGCCACCGGACGCACCCTCGTCACCCATGAATCGCGAAGGACGCCCTGGCTCAGCGTGGTGCTCGGCTACGGGCCGATGCTGCCGTTCGCCGCCGGGGCGGCGGCGGCGTGGTGGTGGCGCAATTCCTGGGACGAACTGATCCTGCTCGCCACCATCCTCTACGGCGCGGCGATCCTGCTGTTCTTCTCGGGCGTGCGCCGCGGCGTCAGCTTCCGCACCGAGGGCGGGCCGACACCCGTGCAGATCGCGACGATGCTGGCCCTGTTCGGCCTCGGCCTCGGGGCGCTGCTCACGGTGGTGATCCTCGGCGACCGGGTGATCGCCCTCGGCCTGCTGATCGCCGGCTTCGTCGCGGTGGCGATCCTCGACCCGATCGCCGCCCGACGCGGCGAGGCGCCGCTGTTCTTCGCGCGGCTCCGCCCGCTCCAGATCCCGATCGCGGTGCTGAGCCTCGCGGCGCTGCTGGCGCTCAAGCTGATGTCGCCGTACTGACCGGCCGCCTTCCCGGATGCCTGGGGCGACGCGCAACGGTGATCCGGCCGCGTCGGCGCGCCCGGTCGAGGCCCGGCAGGGTCCGCGCTTGCCGCACGCCTCCGCCCTGCGATAGAGCCCAGCGACCCCGACCTCGCGCATCGAAACGAACCCCCCGCCATGTCCAAGGCCGAGTCCAACAAGGCCGACGCAAAGCAGGCCGAGACGCTGAAGGCCCGCCTGCCCCGCGGCTTCGTCGACCGCCGCGCCGACGAGATCGCAGGCCAGGGGCGGATGCTGGACAAGATCCGCGAGACGTTCGAGCTCTACGGCTTCGAGGCGCTGGAGACCCCGTTCGTCGAGTACACCGAGGCGCTGGGCAAGTTCCTGCCCGACCTCGACCGGCCGAACGCGGGCGTGTTCTCGTTCCAGGACGACGACGCGGCGTGGCTCTCGCTCCGCTACGACCTCACCGCGCCGCTCGCCCGCCACGTGGCCGAGCACTTCGACGCGATCCCAAAGCCCTATCGCAGTTTCCGCAACGGGTACGTCTTCCGTAACGAGAAGCCGGGGCCGGGGCGCTTCCGCCAGTTCATGCAGTGCGACGCCGACATCGTCGGGGCGGCCTCGGTGGCGGCCGACGCCGAGGCCTGCATGCTGATGGCCGACACGCTGGATCGGCTCGGGCTCGCCG
>NZ_CAXTHR010000178.1:0-7963 GCF_964244095.1 uncultured Methylobacterium sp.
CGGCTTGTTGCGCGCGCCCTGGGCCACCTGCACGAAGTTCGACAGGAAGATCGACACGCCGATCGCCGAGATCAGCGGCGCCAGCCGGAACGACCCGCGCAAGGGGCGGTAGGCGACGCGCTCGATCGCCCAGCCCCAGAGCGCGGTGAGCACCATGCTGACCACGAGCACGATCAGGAAGGCCAGCGCGATCGAGGAGACCCCGAGCCACGCCGTGAGGATCAGGAAGCCGATCAGCGCGATGAAGCTCGACACCATGAAGACGTCGCCGTGGGCGAAGTTGACCATGCCGATGATCCCGAACACCATCGTGTAGCCGATCGCGATCAGGCCGTAGATCGACCCGAGCGTCAGCCCGTTGATCAACTGCTGTACGAAGACATCCATCGCGTGTCCGTCTCTTATGTCGCCGGATCGGCGACGCGGACCGGGGCGCCGCGTCCGGCCGGTTCGCGTCGGCAAGGTCTTGCCAGCGAGTTCTCGCCAGCAAGATCTTGTCGGCAAATGCGTGTTGGCAAAGGCGAGTTGGCAAGTCCCGTACCGCACCGGCAGCCGGGGCGCCACCGGGTGGGCTCGCCCGGTGGCGCCGCGATGCGCGGGCCGACGAAGAATATCCGGCCCCATGCGGAGAAGTCCACGGCGGAAGCGCGCCCGCCACCGGAAGACGAAAGTGCTCGGATGGCGGAACGAAATCCCTGAGCCGGCTTGCGGATGGCCTGCTTCGTGCGTCAGATGGGCCGACGCGGATTCGCGCATCGACTGCTGGGCACGGGGAGAGAACGATGACGGGTTCGCGGCTGACGACCATGATTTTCATCGGCATGGTGCTCGGCGTCGTCGTCGGCTACCTGTGCAGCATCACGTGGCCGGACCCGCAGACCGCCAAGGAGATCTCCGGCTACATCGCGCTGATCAGCGACATCTTCCTGCGGCTGATCAAGATGATCATCGCCCCGCTCGTGTTCTCGACCCTGGTCGTGGGCATCGCGCATCTCGGCGACACCGCCTCGGTTGGCCGCGTCGGCGGCAAGGCCCTGCTCTGGTTCGTCGGCGCCTCGTTCTGCTCGCTGCTGCTCGGCCTTGTCCTCGTCAACCTGATGCAGCCGGGCCACAACCTGAACCTGCCGCTGCCGGACGTCGGCGCCGGCACCGGGCTCAAGGCCGCCTCGCTCTCGCTCAAGGAGTTCGTCACCCACCTCGTACCCAAGAGCGCGGTGGAGGCGATGGCCAACAACGAGATCCTGCAGATCGTGGTGTTCTCGATCTTCTTCGGCGTGGCGCTCGCAGCCCTCGGCGAGAAGGGCCACTTCCTCGCCCAGGGCATCGAGGGCCTGGCCGACGTGATGCTCAAGATCACCGGCTACGTGATGCTGTTTGCCCCCGTCGCCGTCTTCGCGGCGATCGCGGCGACGATCACCACGCAGGGCATCGGCGTGCTGATCACCTACGGCAAGTTTCTCGTCGAGTTCTACATCGGCCTGTTCGTGCTCTGGGGCCTCCTGATGGGCGTCGGCTTCCTGCTTCTCGGGAGCGCCGGCATCATGCGGCTGTTCAACCTGATCAAGGAGCCGTTCGTGCTCGCCTTCTCGACGGCGTCGAGCGAGGCGGCCTACCCGAAGATGCTGACCAACCTCGAGCGGTTCGGCGTGCCCAACCGCATCACCTCGTTCGTGCTGCCGATGGGCTACTCGTTCAACCTCGACGGCTCGATGATGTACTGCACCTTCGCGGTGATGTTCATCGCGCAGGCGTACAACATCCCGCTCACCTACGGGCAGCAGCTCACGATGCTGTTCCTGCTGATGGTGACATCAAAAGGCATGGCCGGCGTGCCGCGCGCCTCGCTGGTGGTGATCTCGGCGACGCTGACGCAGTTCAATATCCCCGAAGCCGGGCTGCTGCTGATCATCGGCATCGATCAGTTCCTCGACATGGGCCGCTCGGCCACCAACGTGCTCGGCAACAGCATCGCCACCGTCGCCGTCGCCAAGTGGGAGGGTCAGCTTACCACGGTCGACCAGCGCCTCGACCGGGACGTCAGCCCAATGCCCGCGGCCGCCGAGTAGGCTTCGGGACCATCCTTCGGGGCCGGCTCCGGCCGGCTCCGGCTTCCCAGCACGGCACGGTCTTTCCGGAGTTCCCCGATGTCGGCACGTCAGTTCATGGCCGCGCTCGCCGTCGCGTGGCTCGGCATTCCGCACCCGGCCGTCGCCGTCGATATCCTCAACGGCGCGCTGAAGACCATCGCCGAGAAGGGCGAGGTGGTGATCGGCTACCGCACCAGTTCCGTCCCGTTCTCCTTCGTCGAGGGCAAGCAGGCGGACGGCAGCCCGCGGCCGATCGGCTACGCGATCGACCTCTGCGGCGAGATCGTGGACGAGATCGGCCGCGAGACGGGCCGCACAGACCTCAAGGTCCGCTACGAGCCCGTCACCTCCGAAAGCCGCTTCCAGGCCATCGCCAGCGGCAAGGTCGATCTCGAATGCGGCTCGACGACCGCCAATGCCGAGCGCCGCCGCACCGTCGCGTTCTCGCCGGTGACCTTCATCAGCGCGACGAAGCTGCTCGTCCCCAAGACATCGCCGATCGCGTCCTATCGCGACCTCGGTGGCAAACGGGTGGTCGTGACGGCCGGCACCACCAACGAGGGCGCGGTCCGCGATATCCTCGCCAAGCTCAAGCTCCAGTCTGACGTCCTGACGGCCAAGGACCACGCGGAATCCTTCGCCATGGTCAAGGACGGCCGGGCCGACGCCTTCGCCACCGACGACATCCTGCTCTACGGCCTGATCGCCAACGACGACGCGGAGGGCGCGAAGTACACGGTGCTCACCGACAAGCTGTCCTTCGAGCCCTACGGCATCATGTTCCGCAAGGACGATCCCGAAATGGCCGGCGCCGTCGCCGCGACCTTCGCGCGGCTGGCCGAGAGCCGCGAGCTGCGCTGGACCTACGAGCGGTGGTTCCTCAAGCGCCTGCCGAACGGCGCGCGCCTGAACGTGCCGATGTCGAACGACCTCAAGACCAGCTTCCAGCTCATCGGGCTGGAGGATTAGAGCATCTTCCAGCGCGGTGGATGCCGGCTCGCGTGAAGACGATGCGATCCCACACATGCTCTGGAGCGCAGGTCGGTCCGGTGCAGCCGGACCATTAGGAGAGCGCGGCTTCGGCCTTCCGATAGGCGCGGCCGTGCTCGCAATAGCCCTCGACGATGCGGACCATCATGGCGCGCTTGGTCGAGTCGAGCGGTCCGAGGATGCGGGCCGGGCGTCCGCCCCAGAGGTAGCCGCCCTCCAGCAACTGCCCCGGATCGGTGGTGGCGCCCGCCGCCAGCATCACGTCGTCGGCGATCACCGTGCCCGGCGCCACGCGCGCGCCGATGCCGATCAGCGCGCGCGCGCCGATGCGGCTGTCACTGACGCGGACGTTGTGGCCGATGGTGGTGTCGCGGCCGATGACGACGCCCTCGCCCCGGGTGCGGATCACGGTGTTGTCCTGGATGTTGGTGTCGGCGCCGACGACGATCGGCCCGACCTCGGCGTGCAGGTCGCAGGAGAACAGCACGCTCGATCCGGCGCCGAGGCTGACGCGCCCGCGCAGGCGCGCGGTGCTCGCGACGAACACCGTCGCCTCCACCTCCGGCGGATCGCCGGCCGCCGCCTGGACCGGATCGCCCGCGGCCTCGCGCAGGCGCTCGGCCCGCTCGTCGACCTCGGCCGGCGTGATCGGTCGGACGGACTTCGCCGGGCTGCCGGCATAGACGAAGCCGCCTGCAAGTTGCGCCCTTGGAAACACCGTCGCGCCGGCCTCGATCACCGCGTGATCGCCGACGCTCGCCCCGTCGAGGATGACGACATCGTCCTCGATCACCACGTCGGAGCCGACGGTGCAGGCGTGGACCACGCTGTTGCGCCCGACCGTCACGCGGTCGCCGGCCACGGTGCCGTGGCTGTAGGTCGCGATGTGCACCGTCGAGCGGTGGCCGAGCCAGAACCGCTCGCCCAGCGTCACCGGCTGCCCGTCGGCGCGGATCACGCCGCCGTCGCCGATCCAGGCCCGGCTGCCGAGGCGGACGGCACCGATGACGGCGCTGCCGCGGCCGCACCAGACCGGGCGGCTGGAAAATTCCGGCAGGATGCCGTCGTAGGGCAGGGTCAGGTCGGGGGTCACGTCTTCGTCCTCCGGCGCATCGCGTCGCGCCGGCCGAGGCGCGGCCGTGCCGGCGATGCGCCGGGATGCCATATAGGCGCGGGCGGGCGAGGTGTCAGGCGGATCGGTGTTTCGTCGTGATGCCGGTGTCGCCCGCTCCGCCGCGACGAGGAAGCCATGCCGCCCGCCCCGAGCCCCTCCGTCAGCATCCAGGCCGAGCCGTTCGACGTGGCCGCCGAGATCGGCGCCCTGAGCGAGAACCTCTCCGGGCGCGCCGGCGCGGTCGTGACCTTCACCGGCCTGTGCCGCGACGAGGGGGGACGGCTGAAGGGGCTGGAGCTGGAGCATTATCCCGGCATGGCCGAGGCCGAGATCGGCCGCGTCGTCACGGCTGCCGCGGCGCGCTGGCCGCTCCAGGCGGTGCGGGTGGTGCATCGCCACGGCTTCGTGGCGCCGGGTGACGGGATCGTCCTCGTGATCACCGCCGCCGGCCATCGCGTCGCGGCGTTCGAGGCGGCGAGCTTCCTGATGGACTACCTGAAGACGCGCGCGCCGTTCTGGAAGCGCGAGCATCTGGCCGGCGGCGGCACCGGCGAATGGGTCGAGGCGGCCGAGGCCGACGAGGCCGCGGCGGCGCGCTGGGCCGGCATCCTCGGTGCAGGAGCGGCGGCGGAGGCTTGACCGCGCAGCCGCGCGGGCGCTCGTGGGTGCCGACGCGAGGATCGCAGGGACACATGGCAGGAGGCATCGCTGGACCCATGGCAGAACCCATGGCCGAACCGAAGACCGAAGCGCGCGTGGAGCCGGCGAGGCTGTGGCGGAGCCTGCCGCTCGCGGCATCCGGCATCGCCGTGGTGTCGTTCGCCGCCCTGCTCGCGCTCGCCTGGATGTCGGCCGCGACGCTGTTCCTGGTCTTTGCCGGCGTGCTGCTCGGGGTGTTCCTCGACGGGCTGACGCGCGGGCTCGGCCACGTCCTGCCGCTCTCCCGCGGGCTGCGGCTGACGCTGGTCGGCCTGGTGCTTGCCGCGGGCACGATCGGGCTCGTCGGCTTCGGCGGAGCGACGGTCGTGCAGCAGGGCCGAGATCTCGGGGAGACCATCGGGAAGCAGTCGGGCACCGTCACCGGCTGGCTGTCCTCCTACGGCATCGACCTGCCGCCGCTCGGCGCGGGGGGCGGTCCCGACGGCAAGGCGCAGACGTCCAGGCCGGAGCCCAAGAACGGCGGCGACAAGGGCGGCGGCGACAAGGGCGGCGGCGACAAGGGCGGCGGCGACAAGGGCGGCGGCGACAAGGGCGGCGACAGGAAGCCGGAAGGGCTCGCGGGCCTCGCCTCCGGTGCGCTCAAGAGCCCCGGCTCGCTGCTGTCCGACGCCGGCAACGTGCTCGGGCCGGCAGCCGCGGTGATCGTCGGGCTGTTCAGCGCGCTCGGCAACGTGCTGGTGATCGTGTTCCTCGGCCTCGCCTTCGCCGCCGACCCGGGCAGCTACCGCGACGGGACCTTGCGCTTCGTGCCGCCCGAGCGCCGCTGGCGCTGGGCGCGGGTACTCGACGGCGCCGGGGAGACCCTGCGGCACTGGCTGTTCGGCCAGCTCGTCACGATGACGGTGATCTTCCTGTGCACCTGGGCCGGGCTTGCCGTCCTCGGGGTCGGCGGCGCGCTGATCCTCGGGCTCCAGGCGGGCCTGCTCGCCTTCGTTCCGACGATCGGGCCTCTGGTCGCCGGGCTCGTCATCCTGCTGGCGGGCCTCGCCTCGGGGACGAAGGCGCTGCTGGGCGTGCTCGGCGTCTACCTCGCGGTGCATTGCCTGGAGAGCTACGGCCTCACCCCGTTCATCCAGAAGCGCGCGCTCGACATCCCGCCGGCGACGATCTTCGCCGGGCAGCTCGTGCTCGGCGTGGTCTTCGGCCTGTGGGGCATCGCCCTGGCGCTGCCGCTGATGGCGGTGATCAAGGTGCTGCTGGAGCAGCTCTACGTCGAGGACGCGCTGGGCGAGGACGCCACGGTCTGAGTCCCGTGATTCCCAAGGGACACGTCCCTTGGGCCGGCGGAGCCCGCTATCTTTGCAAAGCCCCCTCGATCATCGCCGCGACGGCGAGCGCCCGCCCGTCGTCGCCGAAGCGCGCGATCACCTGCACGCCGACGGGCAGGCCGTCGCCGGGCACCGGGACGTTGACGCACGGCACCCCCATCAGCGTCCAGAGCCGGTTGAAGCGCGCGTCGCCGGTCGAGGCGAGCGTCCGCGGCGCGGGTCCCGGCGCGGAGAAGGTCAGGAGCGCGTCGAGGTCCGAGAACAGGGTCTTCAGCACCCGCCGGGCGCGGTGCGCCCTGCGCCGCGCCTCGTCGTAGGCGGCCGCGTCGAGGCCCTGCGCGTCGTCGAGCTGGCGCCCGAGCCGCTCGGGCAGCGCGCCGCGGTGGTCGGCGTATTCCCAGGCCAGCGCCTGGCGCGCCTCGAAATCCTGGATCGTGGCGTGGACGTGGAAAGCCGCCGCAAGCTCCGGCGGCAGGGCGCAGTCGACGACGACCGCGCCGGCCCGCTCGGCGGCCTGCCGCGCGCGGTCGAGGGCGGCCTGCGCCGCGGGCTCGGGCGCGTCGGCGAAATCCTGCCGCGCGAGGCCGATGCGCGGCGTGCCGGGCGAGACGCCGCCGAGCTCGATCGCGGGCCTGCCGGCGATCAGCGCGAGGGCATGGGCCACGTCGCGCACGCCCGCGCCGAACAGGCCCAGCGTGTCGAGCGCCCAGGAGAAGGTCTTCACGCCGACCGTCGGCAGCAGGCGGAACGACGGCTTGATCGCGGCGCAGCCGCAGAAGCTCGCCGGGCGGATCACCGAGCCGCCGGTCTGGGTGCCGAGCGCCAGCGGCAGCATGCCGGCGCCAACCGCGACCGCCGAGCCCGCCGAGGAGCCACCCGGGGTGTGGCCGGGATCGTGCGGGTTCGTGGTCCCGGTCGGGTCGATGCCAGCGAACGGCGAGGTCGTGGTCTTGGCCAGCGCCACCGCGCCGAGGCCCTTCAGGCGCATCACGATCGCCGCGTCGGCCCTGGGCTGCCAGCCGGCATAGATCGGCGATCCCATCTGCGTCGGCATCGCGGCGGTGTCGATGATGTCCTTGACGCCCACCGCGATGCCGGCGAGCGGCCCCCGGTCGGTCACCGCCGGCGCGGCATCGGTGCAGACGACGGCGCGGACCACCGGATCGCGGGCGAGGATCGCCTCCTGCGACAGGCGGACCGCGCCCTCCGGCGTGAGGGTGCCGGCTTCGATGCGCGCGCGGAGATCGACGAGGGACAGCATCCCGCATTCGCGCCCGCCCGCGAGCGCCTGTCAACGGCGCCGGAGCGGGCTTTCGTGGCGTCGCCCGGACAAGCCGGCTTCGATCTCCTTGGGGCTCGCATCATTCTTCTCGCGCGAAGCGGCGGCGGCTTCGCGCGGTGAGGCTTCGCCCGCGGCCCGGCTCCCGGCGTCGTTAGCGCCGCGTTTACGCGTTCCCGCGCATTCTCCCGGCCATGTGGCGTAGCGTGCTCGCGTTCTCCGCCCTTGCGCTGTTCGGCGCGGGGCTCACCGGCTGTGCGGTCAACCGGTTCGAGCGCCGCGAGGCGTGGCGCGACCAGGCCGAGCAGGTGTGCCTTGCAAAAAAGCTCGTCGAGCCGACGGAGTACGTCGTCCCCGCCAAGGAGATCGACGGCCCCGGCCCCTGCGGCATGCAGCAGCCGTTCCGGGTGACGCGGCTCGGGGGCGGCACGGTGGCGCTCAAGCAGCGCATGACGCTCGGCTGCCCGGCGCTGGCCGAGGCCGAGGCGTGGCTCGCCGACACGAT
>NZ_CAXTHR010000179.1:0-7827 GCF_964244095.1 uncultured Methylobacterium sp.
TCGGTGGCGTCGGCCGCCGCCATGATGGCGAGCCCCTGCTCCATGTTGTTCATGTTGAAGGCCGGCACGCCGTAGCCGTACTCAGCGGCATGATCGAGAAGCTGCCTCAGGGTGATGCGTGCCATGGTTTGCCGTGTCTCTCCGAAGATGACCGTGTCGGGGGGTGCGTCAGGCGCGGGCTTCGAGCGTGGCGACGCGCTCCTCGACCTCGCTCACGCGGGCGTCGAAGTCGCCGGCCGTCGCCCGCACCATCACCAGCATGCCGGCGGCGTTGCGCCGGTCCTTGCGCATGCCCGTCTCGAGGCGTTCGAAGCGGGCGTTGGTTTCGTCGCGGAAGGCTTGCGTCTCGTCCCGCAACTGCTTGACCGCCGATTGGATGCTGCGCAGGATTTCGATCGTGAGGTTCTCCACGTTGTCGCTCATGAGTCGGACCGTCCCTAGCTATCGATTCTTTCGACTATAGCGCAGCGATTTCCAATTTTCCCATTCAGCCGTCCTCAGGCTTTGGCCCGCAACGCCTCGACGCCCGGCAACGTCTTGCCCTCCAGCCATTCGAGGAAGGCGCCGCCCGCGGTCGAGACGTAGCTGAACTGCTCCGACACGCCGGCATGGTTCAGCGCGGCGACGGTATCGCCGCCGCCGGCGACCGAGACGAGCTTGCCGGCGACCGTGCGCGCGGCCGCATGACGCGCGGCGGCGACGGTGGCGGCATCGAACGGCGTCAGCTCGAAGGCGCCCAGCGGCCCGTTCCATACCAGCGTCGCGGCCTCGTCGATCGCAGCATTGATCTCGGCGACGGATTCCGGGCCTGCGTCGAGGATCATGCCGGCCTCCGGCACCGCATCGACCGAGACCGTCTCGTGCGCCGCGTTCGCCGCGAACGCCGAGGCGACCACCGCGTCCACCGGCAGGATGATCCGGCAGTTAGCGGCCCTCGCCGCCGCGAGGATGCGCAGCGCGGTCTCGGCAAGGTCTTTCTCGCAGAGCGACTTGCCCACGGGCAGCCCCTGCGCGTGCAGGAAGGTGTTGGCCATGCCGCCGCCGATCACCAGCATGTCGACCTTGGCGACGAGGTTTTCGAGCAGGTCGATCTTCGAGGAGACCTTGGCGCCGCCCACCAGCGCGATCACCGGGCGCTTCGGCGATTCGAGGCCCTTGGTCAGGGCATCGAGCTCGGCCTGCATCAGGCGGCCGGCATAGGCCGGCAGGCGGTGGGCGAGCCCTTCCGTCGAGGCGTGCGCGCGGTGGGCGGCCGAGAACGCCTCGTTGACGTAGAGGTCGCCGTTCTCCGCGAGCGCGTCGGCGAAGCCTCCGTCGTTTGCCTCCTCGCCCGCGTGGAAGCGGGTGTTCTCCAGGAGCAGCACGTCGCCGTCCTTCATCGCGGCGACCGCGGACGACGCGGCCGCGCCGACGCAATCCGCGGCAAAAGCCACCGGGCGGCCAAGCATCTCCGACAATGTCGCGACCACGGGCGCCAGCGAATCCCCGGCCGCGCGCTTCCCCTTCGGCCGGCCGAAATGGGCGAGCAGCACCGCCTTGCCGCCCTGGTCGGCGATCTCGCGGATCGTCGGTACCACGCGCGCGATCCGGGTCGCGTCGGTGATGCGGCCCGCATCCATCGGCACGTTGAGGTCGATGCGGAGCAGCACGCGCTTGGCCCTCAGCGGGCCGGCGTCGTCGAGGGTGCGGAAGGCGTTCATGCGGTCCTGCGGGTCGGGATCAGCGCGCGGGTGCCGTGGGACCGGCCCGCGGCGGCAGCAGGCTGTCGAGATTCAGCCGCTGCACGGCGACCGTCAGCACCACCGTCAGCACCGCGGTGATGATCGCCGTGAGCACCAGCGCGCCGGTGCCGGGCAGGCGCCGGGTGCGCTCGGTCAGGCCGCGCATCTCCGAGCGGAGCGCCGCGAGGTCGGACTGGCGCGCCGATTCGTTCATGCGGTTTGCGGCGTTCTCGACCTTGTCCTCGACGCGGCTCAGCAGGGACTCGGAGCGGGCGTACTTGTCCTCGATCCGCGCGGTCTTGTCCTCGATCCGGGCGAGCTGGTCGAAGAGCTGGTTGGCCGGAATCGCCATCGCGCCGGCAGTGGCGGCCGGAACCGGCGTCGCCGCGGCTGGGGCGGGCGCGGGCACGGCAGGAGACGGCGTCGGCGGGACGAAGCCCTGGCCGGTGGAGGATTTCTGCGAGGCGTCGGTCATCGTGGGCGTGCCCTTGAGTTTGCGATCCGGGCGCTCGTCGCGGGAGCCGGGCCTCCCGGCATCGGGACCGCGCGATCCCGATCTGTCCCCTCCCGATGCGCCCCCTCCCGATGCGCCCCTCGGCTCGACCGCGCCCGCGACGGATCGCGGCCGAGCCGGGAGCGGTCAGATCAGCTTGGCCATCGCCACGGCGGTGTCGGCCATGCGGTTCGAGAAGCCCCACTCGTTGTCGTACCACGCCAGGATGCGCACGAAGGTGCCGTCCATGACCTTGGTCTGGTCGAGGTGGAAGGTCGCGGAATGCGGGTCGTGGTTGAAGTCGATCGAGACGTTGGGCTGGTCGGTGTAGGCCAGCACGCCCTTGAGCGGGCCGTCGGCCGCCGCCACGATCGCCCCGTTGATCTCCGCGACCGTGGTGGCGCGGCCGGCCGTGAACACGAAGTCGATCGCCGAGACGTTCGGGGTCGGCACGCGGATCGAGGTGCCGTCGAGCCGGCCCTTCAGTTCCGGCAGCACGAGGCCGACGGCCTTGGCCGCGCCGGTGGAAGTCGGGATCATCGACAGCGCCGCGGCGCGGGCCCGGTAGAGGTCCTTGTGCATCTGGTCGAGCGAGGGCTGGTCGTTGGTGTAGGAGTGGATCGTGGTCATGAAGCCGCGCTCGATCCCGACGCGGTCGTTGAGCACCTTGGCCACCGGTACGAGGCAGTTGGTGGTGCACGACGCGTTCGAGATCACGCGGTGGTCGGCGGTGAGCTTGTCGTGGTTGATGCCGTAGACCACCGTGAGGTCGGCCCCGTCGGCGGGTGCCGAGACGATGACGCGCTTGGCGCCGGCGTCGAGATGGGCCTTGGCCTTGTCCCGCGTCGTGAAGATGCCGGTGCATTCGAGCGCGATGTCGACGCCGAGTTCGCGATGCGGCAGTTCCGCCGGGTTGCGCACGGCGGTGACCCTGATGCGGCTGCCGTCGACGACGATGAATTCGCCGTCGACCACGACCTTGGCGTCGAAGCGCCCGTGGATCGAGTCGAAGCGCAGCAGGTGGGCGTTGGTCTCGACCGGGCCGAGGTCGTTGATCGCCACCACCTCGATGTCCCGGCGCGCGGCCTCGTGGATCGCCCGCAGCACGTTGCGTCCGATGCGCCCGAACCCGTTGATGGCAACCTTCACCGTCACGGCGTGACTCCTTCCAGATGGGCGGCGCCGCGCGACGGGCGCCGTTCGATGAGACCCGGGCGGCGCGTCGCCCGTCCGGGGATGCGGCAGGCTCTATCGGCCGCCGGATTGAACCTGGGATGAACCGGCTCGGGGCTCGGGCACGCGTCGCCAGGGACCATCCGTTCGACGGACGATGCGGGCGAGGGCCTCGAGGCTGGCACGGGTCGGATATCCGGAGCGGGCGCGCGGAGCCGGTCGGCCGCGTGCGGCGGCTGTCTAACATGGGGCTCCGGGCTGTCAAAGCGAAGCCCGTGACAAAGCCGGGGACCTGACCGCCCCGGCGTTCCGACGACGGGCGCGTCGGATTCGGCTGGAATTCCGCCGCGCCTTGGAGAACACCTGCTATCCGACATGAGTAGTCCCGCAAGCCTTCCCGACGATCCCGCCGCCGATCCCGCAGCCGACGCCTTCCACCGGCTCGATGCGGCGCTCGGCGCCCTCGAAGCCGCCGTCGCGCGGCGCCTCGAAGCGGATGCAGACCCCGACGACGTCGAGGCGGAGCGCGCGATCATGGCCGAGGACCGCGCCCGCCTCGCGGCGGCGCTGGATGCCGCGAGCGCGCGGCTCGCCGAAGTCGAGGCCGCGACGGACGCGGTCGGCCGCAGGCTCGAACGGGCGATCGACGCGGTGGAGGGCGTGCTCGCGCAACCTGCCGGCGATCCCGCCCCGGCGGCTTGACCCGGCCTGCGGACCCGGTTCCAATCCGATCCGGCCCGCAAGACCTTATCGACCCGCAAGACCTTACCGGCCCGCGAGCGATGCCCCAGATCAGTGTCACCATCGACGGCAAGAGCTACCGCATGGCCTGCGGCGAGGGCGAGGAGGCGCATCTGACCGCGCTGGCGGCCGGCCTCGGGGCGCGGGTCGTCGAGATGCGCGCGGCCTTCGGCGAGATCGGCGACATGCGCCTCCAGGTGATGGCGGCGCTGACGATCGCCGACGAGGTTTCGGAGCTGAAGCGTCAATTGTCACTGGCCGAGGACGAGACTGCCCGGCTGAGGTCGGCGTCCGAGGCCGCGGCGGAAGAACGAACCCGGCAGGCGGGGCGCGTCGCCGACGGCGTGGCGAAGGCGGCTGCCCGGATCGAGCGAATGGCGCGGGCGCTCGACGGACCGGGCGGTCGGGACACGCCGAAGCTCGCTGAATCCGGCCTCGCCCACCGGCGATGAAGCTTGGCCGGCCGTTCGCGCGTTGGGACATCGTTTCCCATCCGCGAGAAGGCCTTCCATGTCAGGTTCGATCACCCGCGCTTGTGCGTCCCTGCTCGCCGGGACCCTGCTGGCGGCGCCCGCCCTCGCGCAGGAGCCGGCCGCGCGGCAGCCGGCCCCCCATCACGGGCCGGACCTCACCAAGGTCGCGAGCTTCGCGCATCAGGTCACCGGCGTCGCCGTCTCGAAGGACGGTCGCATCTTCGTCAACTTCCCGCGCTGGACGGAGGACACCGCCGTCTCGGTTGCCGAACTCAAGGACGGCACGCTGACGCCGTTCCCCGATGCCGAGTGGAACGGGTGGCGCAACACGAGGAAGGACACGGTCTCGGCGCGCGACCACTGGGTCTGCGTGCAGAGCGTCGTCGCGGACCCGAAGGGCAACGTTTGGGTGCTGGACCCGGCGGCGCCCGCCATGGCCGCTGTCGTCAAGGACGGGCCGAAGCTCGTCGAGATCGACCTGAAGACCAACAGGCCCGCCCGCACCATCGCCTTCGACGAGACCGTCGCGCCGCAGGGCTCCTACCTCAACGACGTGCGCTTCTCCCCCGACGGCAGGACCGCCTACCTCACCGATTCCGGCGCGAGCGGCGCTCTCGTGGTGGTCGATCTCGACAGCGGCAAGGCTCGGCGCCTCCTCGACGGCGACCCGACGACCATGCCCGACAAGAGCGTGACCGTGAGCTACGACGGCAAGCCGCTGCGCCGCCCCGACGGACGCGGCGTCGAGTTCGCGGCCGACGGCATAGCCCTCTCGGTGGACGGCAAAACGCTCTACTGGCAGGCGATCAAGGGCAAGACGCTCTACAGCCTGCCCACCGACGCGCTGACCGGCTGGCTCGCGTCGTCCGTCGTTCCGGGCGCGCTGACCGACCAGAGCCTGTCCGGCAAGGTCGAGACGGTGGGTGAGAACGGCCCGGCCGACGGTCTGATCATCAGCCGCCACGACGGGCGGATGTACGTCTCGGCGCCCGAGGAGGACGCGGTGAAAGTCCGCGACCTCTCGGCCAGGGGCGGCAAGCCGACGGTGCTTGTCCAGGACCCGCGCCTGCGCTGGCCCGACACCTTCGCCGAGGCGCCGGACGGCACGATCCTGTTCACGACCTCGCACATCCAGGACTCGGCATTCTACAAGCCCGGTGCGCCGGCGGCGCTGCCGACCGAGTTGTGGCGCATCAGGCCGAGCTCGGCCGACGCCACCGGCTCGACGGGCAGCACCATCGCACCGCGCTGAGGATGCGGACGGCTCCCGGCGCCGGTCGGGGTCCGCTCCTGCGCCCGACGCGAGCATGCCGGGTTGTCCGGGCCGGACAGGCGGCTCCCGCGGCTTCCTCTCACAGGGGCAACGGTATGCACACAGCCCGCACGGGTGATCGACGCGCCGCTATAAAGGTGAATCGGTAGCCCGCCGGGAGAGGGGGGGCGGTGGAGGCGCAACGTTCCCGGCGGGGGTCTTCACTCGCATCCGGCTCCTCGTCCGAGAGCTACCGTCGCGAACGCGGCCGAAACACGAAAGGCCCGACCTTGCGGTCGGGCCTTCTTCGATCACGTCGCTTTCATCCGACGGCGTCAGCCGGCGTAGGCCGCGCCGGTCGTCTGCGGGAAACGGTCGGCGAGCGCGCGGCGGAGTTTTTCCAGGGCGCGGTTCTCGATCTGGCGCACACGCTCCTTCGAGATGCCGAGGCGGTGGCCCAGGGCTTCGAGCGTCGCCTGATCCTCGGCGAGCCGGCGCTCGCGCAGGATGCGCAGTTCCCGCTCGGACAGGACGGTGAGCGCCTGCTGCAGCCACAGGTGGCGGCGCTCGCCGTCGACGGTGGCGGTGACGGTCTCGTCGGGAAGCGCGGCGCCGTCGATCAGGAAGTCCATGCGCTCGGAGGAGGCTTCGCTCTCCTCGCCCACGGACGCGTTGAGCGACATGTCGGGACCCGACAGCCGCGCATCCATCAGCGCGACGTCCTCGCGGGAGACGCCGATGGCGGTGGCGATCCGCTTGTGGATCTCGTCGCCGACCCGCTCCTCGGTCGATTGCATCAGGCGGGCGCGCAGGCGCCGCAGGTTGAAGAACAGCGCCTTCTGGGCCGAACTCGTGCCGCCGCGGACGATCGACCAGTTGCGCAGGATGTAGTCCTGGATCGAGGCGCGAATCCACCACGTCGCGTAGGTGGAGAACCGCACCTCCCGCTCCGGCTCGAACCGGGCTGCGGCCTCCATCAGGCCGACATGGCCCTCCTGGACGAGGTCGGCCATCGGCAGGCCATAATGGCGGAAGCGGCCCGCCAGCGCGATGACGAGGCGCATGTGGGCCGAGATCAGCTTGTGCAGGGCGCGCTCGTCGCGGTCGTCCTTCCAACTGACGGCCAGCCCGCGCTCCTCGTCGCGCTGGAGGAACGGCGCCTCCATCGCAGTGCGAATGAATTGCCGACGAATTCCTGCGATTTCCGCCATGCCGCCTGCCTGTTTCTTCCGAGCACGTCTGCGGCCGCTCCGGCATGGCCGGAAACCCGCACAAGGCTCCCGACAACGGAGCCGCGGCGGCGAAGGTTCCGCCGCGATGCGGCGGCGGCCGCATTCGGTGGTCCCGACACCCGCTTCGCTCGCGCGGTCGTCCCGCGTGGACGCGCGGACTCATCCTCTGAGGAACGAGAATCGCGGCATGGCCCTGCGATTCGCAAGGGCCACGACGCACGGGACAAGAAAAAACCCGATGCTCGCGCACCGGGTTCTCCCAGGTCTCTCCCAAGTCTCTCGGCTGCGGCGAAGCGCGCGCTCAGGCGGCCTCTTCCTGGATGTCCTCGGCCTCGGGCTCGGCTTCCGCCTCGGCCTCCTTGCCGCGGCGAGGCGACTTCGAGAGGCTCTGGTCGACCAGCTTGAGCGCCTCGGTCTCGGTGATCCGGTTCACGGTCGAGATCTCGCGCACGATCCGGTCGAGCGCCGCCTCGTAGAGTTGACGCTCGCTGTAGGACTGCTCGGGCTGCGCCTCGGAGCGGTAGAGGTCGCGCACCACCTCGGTGACCGAGAGCAGGTCGCCGGAATTGATCTTGGCCTCGTATTCCTGGGCGCGGCGCGACCACATCGTCCGCTTGATGCGGGCCCGGCCGGTGAGCACGTCAAGCGCCTTCCTGACGAGTTCCGGCTCGGCGAGCTTGCGCATGCCGACGCTGTTGGCCTTCGCGGTGGGGACGCGCAGGACCATCTTGTCCTTCTCGAA
>NZ_CAXTHR010000180.1:0-7757 GCF_964244095.1 uncultured Methylobacterium sp.
AGCACGATCGACTTCAGCGGGTCGGCGTTGCGCGAGACGATCGACTGCAGCGCCTGCGCCAGGGCTGTCGCCACCACGATCGGGTCGTTGCCGAGATGGGGCTGGGCGGCGTGGATGCCGCGGCCCTTGACGTGGATGTCGAAGAAGTCGGCCGCGGCCATGATCGGGCCGGGGCGCAGCTTGATCGTGCCGTGCGGGCCGCTCGGCTGGTTGTGCAGGCCGTAGATCTCGTCGCAGGGGAACTTCTGGAACAGCCCGTCGGCGAGCATCGCGCGGGCGCCGCCCAAGCCCTCCTCGGCCGGCTGGAACACGAACACCGCCGTGCCGTCGAAGGCGCGGGTCTCGGCGAGATAGCGCGCGGCGCCGACCAGCATCGCGGTGTGGCCGTCATGCCCGCAGGCGTGCATCTTGCCCGGCACGGTGGAGCGGTAGGGCAGGTTGGTCTCCTCCGCGATCGGCAGGGCGTCCATGTCGGCGCGCAGGCCGATGCGGCGGCCGTTGTCGCTGCGGCCCTTCAGGATGCCGACCACGCCGGTGCGACCGACGTTGCGGTGGACCTCGATGCCGAAGCCTTCGAGCAGGTCTGCGACGATCCCGGAGGTCCGCACCTCCTCGAAGCCGAGCTCGGGATGGGCGTGGAGGTCGCGGCGGAGCGCCGTCAGCTCGTCGGCGTAGGCACTGATGCGATCGATCGGGCTCATGCTCACGATTCTTCCGTGCAAGGTCGCCGGAACGGCGTCAGGGTGTCGAGTTCGCCGACCATCGCCTCGACATGGGCGCGCTCGCGCTGCAAGTAGTCGGCCACCGCCCGGCGCAACGAGGGGTCGGCGATGTCGTGCGCCGAGTGCATCAGCACCGGCCGGTAGCCGCGCGCGAGCTTGTGCTCGCCCTGCGCGCCCGCCTCCACCCGCGTCAGCCCGCGGGCGAGCGCGAAGTCGATCGCCTGATAGTAGCACACCTCGAAATGCAGGAACGGGTGCTCCTCGATGCAGCCCCAGTTGCGCCCGTAGAGCGCGGTGTCGCCGATCAGGTTGATCGCGCCGGCGACGTAGCGGCCCGCGCGCTTGGCCATCACCAGCAGCACGCGGTCGGCCATCCGCTCGGAGAGCAGCGAGAAGAAGCGCCGGTTGAGGTAGGGCCGGCCCCACTTGCGCGCGCCGGTGTCGGCGTAGAACGCGTGGAACGCGTCCCAATGCGCCTCGGTGAGGTCCGAACCGGTCAGGTGCTCGATCGTGATACCGGCGGCCAGCGCGTCGCGCCGCTCGCGCCGGATGCCCTTGCGCTTGCGCGAGGCCAGGGCGCCGAGGAAGTCCTCGAAGGTCCTGTAGCCGGCGTTCTCCCAGTGGAACTGCTGGTCGGTGCGCTGGAGGAAGCCGGCGGCGCCGGCGCGGACCCATTCCGGCTCCTGCATGAAGGTGACGTGGACCGAGGACGCCTTCGTCTCGGCCCGCAGCGCGCGCAGGCCCGCGACGAGCGCGCCCGTGGCGACGTCCGGGTCGGCGCCGGGCGCGATGAGGAAGCGCGGGCCCGTGACGGGCGTGAACGGCACGCTCACCTGGAGCTTCGGGTAGTAGCTCCCGCCGGCGCGCTCGTAGGCGTCGGCCCAGCCGTGGTCGAACACGTACTCGCCCTGGCTGTGCGATTTCAGGTAGCAGGGCGCGACGCCGACGAGCTTGTCGTCCCGCTCCACCGCGACGTGCAGCGGCAGCCAGCCGGTCTTGCGCGAGACGCAGCCGGAATCCTCCAGCGCCGAGAGGAAGGCGTGGCTGACGAACGGGTTGTGGCCCTCGTCGCCGCCGGCCAGCGTCTCGGCGGAGGTGGCGCAGGCATCCCACGCCGCCGCGCCGATCTCCTTCAGGCCGGTCAGGGCCCGGACCCGCAATTCGGTGGCAGCCTCTGGCGGAGAGCCGGGTTTTTCCATGCGCAGCACTCTAGCGACGCGCGACGGGCGGGCAAGCCGCGGCTGTGCACGCCGCCGTCGCAGGGAGCGGCAAGCTCAACACGGACGGGGGCGGCTCCCGCCGCATCATGTTCGACCGCGAACCGCGGGGACATTCAGCACGGCTTGCTCGATAGTACCACGCGGTGATACCTTGGGCGGGAAGGGGAGTGATCAGACCCTGATCCAGAGCTTCGCCGACCCGACGACCGAGGCGGTTTATCGCGGGCGCCGGCCGAAGGGTTTCCCTGCCGCAATCTTCACGGCGGCTCGCCGCAAGCTCGCTTACCTCGATCGAGCGATCGACCTGAACGAGTTGCGCGCCCCGCCCGGCAACAGGCTGCACCCACTTCTCCATGAACGCGCCGGGCAGCATGCGATCCGGGTCAACGATCAGTACCGGATCTGCTTCCGCTGGACCGAGCGCGGTCCGGCCGAAGTCGAGATCGTGGATTATCACTGAGGGACGGCCCATGGACACCGGACTGGAGATCGTGGAGACGCTGCCGCCGCTGCATCCCGGCGAGGTCCTGCGCGAGGAATTTCTGGTTCCGCTCGGCCTGACACCCTACGCGGTCGCGAAGGCGTGCGGTGTGCCCCGCACGCGCGTCGAACGCATCGTCCGGGAGGAGATCGGTATCACGGCCGACACCGCGCTCAGGCTCGGACGCTATTTCGGAACGTCGGCCGAACTCTGGCTCGGTCTGCAGATACGCCACGACATCGAGGTCGTGGAAGCACGATTGGGTGCGACGCTCACCTCGATCACGCCGCTGCCGCGCCGGGCTGCCTGAGCACACGTCCGAGCTTCATGCCAGGAAGCCCTCGAACACCATCTGGTCGGCGTGGTCCGCGGCCAGCCGCCGCTGCGCCTCGGTGCGGACGGTCCAGGCCATCACCGGCAGGTGCCCGAGGACGCGCGCGAGGTGGGTCGCGGCGCAGGGCAGGTCGTCGACCCGCCAGGAGACGAAGTCCGGCCGCGTCTCGCCGATGTGCAGCAGGTCCGAGAGCGCGCGCCGCGCCACGTCGGTAAGCGCCGCGTAGGCCGGGTCGTCCTGGCTCGTCTCGCCGACGATGCCGCGCGGGATCGTGTCCGGGACGAGCCCGCGCAGCGCGGCGACGACCTGCGGATCGAACGACTTCAGCGCCACCGGGCCGTCGTAGCCGGCCGCGATCGCGGCCACCCGCCGCGCGAGCGCGAGGTCGCCGGCAGGGCTCGCCTTGATCTCGACGATCAGCGGCACCCGGCCCGCGATCTCGGCGAGGAAGGCCTGCAGCGTCGGGATCGTCTCGGGCGTGCCGGCGACGGTCAGCCGGCCGAGATCCGCGGCTTTCCGCAAGGCGACCGGAAGGGTCTCGCCCGTCAGCCGGCCGAGGGCGGCATCGTGGAACACCATCGCCTCGCCGTCGGCGCTGATCCGCACGTCGCACTCGATGGCGTAGTCGCCGGCGATCGCCGCGCGGGCGGCCGCGATCGTGTTCTCCGGCCGGCCCGCCGCGCGGTCGTGCAGGCCGCGATGGGCGATCGGCCGCGCGGTGAGCCAGGCGAAGGCGGGCGGTCGCGCCATCACCGCACCTCGAACAGCGCCTCGACCTCGACGGCGGCGTCGAGCGGAAGCTCGGCGACGCCGACCGTCGAGCGCGCGTGGCGCCCGCGGTCGCCGAGCACCGCGACCATCAGGTCGGAGGCGCCGTTCATGATGCCGGCGATGCCGGCAAAGCCCGGCACGCAGTTGATGAAGCCGCCGAGCCGCACGCATTGCACGACGCCGTGATCGAGGTCGCCCACCGCGGCCTCGACCTGCGCCAGGACGTTGAGCGCGCAGAGCCGGGCCGCGGCGATCCCGTCCTCGGCCGAGACCTCGGCGCCGAGCTTGCCCACATGGCCTGAGCCGAGCCTGCCGTCGGCCCCGAGGCAGATCTGGCCGGAGATCACCACGAGGTTGCCGGTGCGCACGAACGGGACGTAGTTCGCCACCGGCGCCGCCGCCTTCGGCAGGACGAGCCCGAGGCCCTCCAGACGGTCCTTGATCGTGCTCATCTCCCGACCCCGCTCATGTCCCGACCCCGCCCGTCACCGGGGCTCCGCGCCCCGGCATCCGCGATGCGCAGATCCTGGAGCACGGGCCGCGCCTCAGAAGCAAGCGCGCGGGCCCGAAAGCGCCCGTTTTCGAGGCATGTCGGGGGCGGCGGGCGGTCCCGTCATTGACAGCACGGCCGCGTTTCATAGTAATCGCGCGCGTGCCGCCCCGGTGACGAGGCGGCACTTTCGTTTTCTCACGCAGGGCTGCGCCCTGCATATGCGTTGTTCAACGCGGGGCCCGCCCCGCACGCCGAGACGGAGACGGGACCCGTGACATCCGCCCTCCTGCCGACCTATGCCCGGGCTCCCATCGCGTTCGAGCGCGGCGAGGGCGCATGGCTGGTGGCGAGCAGCGGCGAGCGATACCTCGATTTCGGCGCCGGCATCGCGGTCAACGCGCTGGGCCACGCCCATCCCCACCTCGTCGCGGCCCTGACGGCGCAGGCGGGCAAGCTCTGGCACACCTCGAACCTGTTCGAGATCCCCGAGGGCGAGCGGCTCGGGCGGCGCCTGGTCGAGGCGACCTTCGCCGACGTCGCCTTCTTCTGCAACTCGGGCGCCGAGGCCAACGAGGCGGCGATCAAGATCGCGCGGAAGTACCACGCCGCCGGCGGCCATCCCGAGCGTTACCGCATCCTCACCTTCGAGGGCGCGTTCCACGGGCGCACGCTGGCGACGCTGGCCGCCGGCGGCCAGCAGAAGTACATCGCGGGCTTCGGCCCGAAGGTCGAGGGCTTCGATCAGGTGCCCTTCGGCGACCACGCGGCGCTCCGCGCCGCGATCGGCCCCGAGACGGCGGCCGTGATGATCGAGCCGATCCAGGGCGAGGGCGGCGTCCGGCCGGTGCCGGCCCAATGCCTGCGGGGCCTGCGCGAACTCTGCGACGAACACGGCCTCCTGCTGATCCTGGACGAGGTCCAGACCGGCGTCGGGCGCACCGGGCGCCTGTTCGCGCACGAGGGGGCGGGCATCGCGCCCGACATCATGAGCGCGGCCAAGGGCATCGGCGGCGGCTTCCCGCTCGGCGTGTGCCTGGCGACCCACGAGGCCGCCCGCGGCATGGTCGCGGGCAGCCACGGAACCACCTTCGGCGGCAATCCGCTCGCCATGGCGGTGGGCAACGCCGTGCTCGACGTGGTGCTGGGCGAGGGCTTCCTCGACCACGTGCGCCGCGTCGCCCTCGTGCTGAAGCAGAAGCTCGCGGCCCTGCGCGACCGCTATCCGCACGTCGTCACGGAGATCCGCGGCGAGGGCCTGATGCTCGGGCTGAAGCTCGGCGTGCCCAACACCGCCTTCGCCGCGGCCGCGCGGGCCGAGCACCTGCTGGTGATCCCGGCCGGCGACAACGTGGTGCGCCTGCTGCCGCCGCTGATCGTCACGGAGGCCGACGTCGCCGAGGCGGTCGAGCGCCTGGAGGCCACGGCGGCCGCGCTCACCGGCGCGCTGCGCGGCGCGGCCGAGTGATCCTCTCCCGGCTCCGCCCGGAGGAGCCGCCGACGAACCCGAGCGTGATGTGTTGAGATGACCGCCCCCATCGACGGCCAGGCCGCCGGCCAAGCGAACGGCGGCGCCGCGACAGTGAAAGGCGGCGCCGCGCCGCGCCACTTCCTCGACCTCAAGGACGTGTCCGGCGCCGACCTGCGCCGGATGCTCGACGCGGCCGCCGCCATGAAGGCCCGCCGCCGCAAGGGCGAGCCGAGCGCCGAGCGCCCGCTCGCCGGCAAGACCCTCGCGATGGTGTTCGACCGGCCCTCGACCCGCACCCGCGTCTCCTTCGACGTGGCGATGCGCGAGCTCGGCGGGGAGACCCTGATGCTCACGGGCGGCGAGATGCAGCTCGGCCGCGGCGAGACCATCGGCGACACCGCGCAGGTGCTCTCGCGCTTCGTCGACGCGATCATGATCCGCATCCTCGATCACGGGCTGATGCTGGACCTGGCCGGGAACGCCACGGTACCGGTGATCAACGCGCTGACCAAGCTCTCGCATCCCTGCCAGGTCATGGCCGACGTGCTGACCTTCGAGGAGCATCGCGGGCCGATCGCGGGTCGCACGGTGGCGTGGTCGGGCGACGCCAACAACGTGCTGGCGAGCTGGGTGCACGCGGCCGCGCGCTTCGCCTTCACCCTCAACGTCGCCTGCCCACCCCGGTTGGCGCCCCCGCCCGCGCTGATGGCCTGGGCGAAGGCCGAGGGCGCACGCGTCACCGTCACCGCCGACGCGTTCGCGGCGGTCGCGGGCGCCGACGCGGTCGTGACCGATTGCTGGGTCTCGATGGGCGACGAGGACGAGAGCCACCGCCACAACCTGCTCAACCCCTACCAGGTCAACGCCGCGCTGATGGCGGCGGCGGCCCCGGACGCGGTGTTCCTGCACTGCCTGCCGGCCCATCGCGGCGAGGAGGTCACCGCCGAGGTGATGGATGGGCCGCAATCGGTGGTGTTCGACGAGGCCGAGAACCGCCTGCACGCCCAGAAAGGCATCCTGGCGTGGTGCCTGCGGGCAGGCGGGCTGTAGCGGGTCGCCAAAAGGATCGCGGCATCCCATATCCGGGCCGGCGCGCGGCTCGCTCTCCCGTGCGGGCGAGGGGTGAGACCGATCCGGAGCGGTCGCGCCCCTCAGCGGCCTCCGTCTCTCCCGGGGCCGCACCCGCGCCCGGGCATCGACCCGCCTGCATCATTCCGGGCAGACCCGGCATCCGCCGCGCGCGACGGGTGCTCTTGCCCCCGCCCTCGCCCCCACGGAGACGCCATGACCGCCGGACGCGACGACACGCCGACCCGGACCATTGGCAACGGCCACGACGGCGCCGACGATTGCGTGCTGCCCTTCGCGGTCGAGGCGCTCGACGTGCGCGGGCGCGTCGTGCGCCTCGGGCCGTCCGTCGACACCATCCTGCGCCGGCACGGCTACCCGGACGCGGTGGCGCGCCTGCTCGGCGAGGCGGCGGCGCTGACCGTGCTGCTCGGCGCGTCGCTGAAGTTCGAGGGCCGGTTCCAGCTCCAGACCAAGACCGACGGCCCGGTCGGGATGATCGTCGTCGACTTCGAGGCGCCCGACCGCCTGCGCGCCACCGCGCGCTTCGAGGCGGATGCGATCGCCGCGCTGGGCGGCGGGCCGCGCAAGGCCGCCGCGCTGATCGGGCGGGGGCACCTTGCCATGACCATCGACCAGGGCTCGGCGGCGAGCCGCTACCAGGGCGTCGTCGCGCTCGACGGCCAGGGCCTGGAGGCGGCGGCGCACCAGTATTTCCGCCAGTCCGAGCAGATCCCGACGCAGGTGCGGCTGGCCGTGGCCGAGGCGTTCGAGGACGGGCGGGGCCGCTGGCGCGCCGGCGGGCTGCTGGTGCAGTTCCTGCCGCAATCGATCGACCGCGCGCGGCTCGCCGACCTGCCGCCGGGCGACATCCCGGAGGGCCACCGCCATCTCGACGCGGACGGCGCGCCGGAGGACGATGCCTGGGTCGAGGCGCGCTCGCTCATCGGTACGGTGGAGGACCACGAACTCGTCGATCCGGCGGTGTCGAGCGAGCGCCTGCTCTACCGCCTGTTCCACGAGCGCGGCGTGCGGGTGTTCGAGCCCCAAGCCGTGCACGAGCGGTGCCGCTGCTCGCCCGAGCGGGTGATGGGCATGATCCGCTCGTTCTCGGGCGACGAGCGCCGCGAGATGGTGACGGATGACGGCCGCATCGCCATCACCTGCGAGTTCTGCTCGCGCCGCTACGACCTCGACCCG
>NZ_CAXTHR010000181.1:0-7597 GCF_964244095.1 uncultured Methylobacterium sp.
CGGAATCGACCTGCTGCATGCCGTTCGACACCGCGATCGAGTAGAACTCGCCGCGCGAGTTGTCACCGCGCAGGATGCAGGACGGGTACTTCCAGGTAATCGCCGAGCCGGTCTCGACCTGCGTCCACGAGATCTTGGAATTGTCCCCGCGGCAATCGCCGCGCTTGGTCACGAAGTTGTAGATGCCGCCGCGGCCCTCGTTATCACCGGGATACCAGTTCTGAACCGTCGAGTACTTGATCTCGGCGTCGTCCAAGGCGACCAACTCGACCACGGCGGCGTGGAGCTGGTTGTCGTCGCGCTTCGGCGCGGTGCAGCCTTCGAGGTAGGAGACGTAGCTGCCCTTGTCGGCGATGATCAGCGTGCGCTCGAACTGGCCGGTGTCGCGCTCGTTGATGCGGAAGTAGGTCGAGAGCTCCATCGGGCAGCGCACGCCCGGCGGGATGTAGACGAACGACCCGTCGGAGAACACCGCCGAGTTCAGCGTCGCGAAGAAGTTGTCGGTCACCGGCACGACCGAGCCGAGGTATTTCCGCACGAGGTCCGGGTACTCGCGGACGGCTTCCGAGATCGGCATGAAGATCACGCCGGCCTTCGACAGCTCGGCCTTGAAGGTGGTCGCGACCGACACCGAATCGAACACCGCATCGACCGCGACCCGGCGCTCGGGGGCGATGCCCTCCAGCACCTCGACCTCGCGCAGCGGGATGCCGAGCTTCTCGTAGGTCTTCAGGATCTCGGGATCGATCTCGTCGAGCGACATCGCCGCCGGGCGCTTGGGCGCGGCGTAGTAGTAGATGTTGGCGTAATCGACCTTGTCGTAGGCGACTCGCGCCCACTCGGGCTCCTTCATGGTCTGCCAGCGCCTGTAGGCATCGAGGCGCCAGTCGAGCATCCAGGCCGGCTCGTTCTTCTTGGCCGAGATGAAGCGCACCACGTCCTCGGAGATGCCCTTCTCGGACTTCTCCATCTCGATGGTGGTCTCGAAGCCGTACTTGTACTGGTCGAGGTCGATAGAGCGGACCCGATCGATGGTTTCCTGCACGGCAGGCATCAGCATCTCCTAAGCATCGCCGGTTTCAAGGACCGGAGGCTTCGTGTGAGAAGGCGTGGAACGCGGCGTTCAGGCCGCTTCCCGTCTCCGTCTATATAGGGTCGCGACGACCCGTTCGAAGGCGTCGAGGAAGCGCGCGATGTCGCTCTCCCCCGTGTTCCAGCCGAGGCTGACGCGCAGCGCACCCGCGGCGAGCGCAGGGCTCACGCCCATCGCCGCGAGCACCGGCGAGCGCGCGACCCTGCCCGACGAGCACGCGGAGCCCGACGAGACCGCGACGCCTGCAAGATCGAAGGCAATCAGCGCCGTCGGCGCGTCGAGGCCCGGCACGGCGAAGCTGAGCGTGTTCGGCAGCCGCGGCGCAGTGCAGCCGAACACCACCGCGTCGGGCGCGCGGGCGCGCACGCCCTGCTCCGCCGCGTCGCGCAACGCCGCGAGACGCAGCGCGTCCGCGTCGCGTCCGAGCCGGGCGATCTCCGCCGCTGCGCCCATGCCGACGAGGCCGGGCAGGTTCTCCGTGCCGCAGCGCAGCCGCCCCTCCTGCCCGCCCCCACGCACGAACGCAGCGTCGAGGCCGACATCCTCGCGCAGCACCAGCGCGCCGACGCCCTTGGGCGCCGCGAACTTGTGGCCGGACAGGGTGAGGGCATCGAGGCCGAGGGCGGAAAAATCCAGCGGAACCTTGCCCACCGCCTGCACGGCGTCGCTGTGCACGAGCACGCGGCCGTGGGCGCGGGCCAGCGCCACGATCTCCGCGAGCGGCTGCACCACGCCGGTCTCGTTGTTGGCCGCGTGCACCGAGACGAGCACCACCGCGTCGCGCAGCGCCGCGAGGCGGGCTTCGAGCGCGGCGAGATCGAGAAGGCCCGAGGCCAGCACCGGCAGCGTTTCGGTCGCCTCGGCCGGGAAGCGATGCCCGGTGGTGACGCAAGGGTGCTCCGTCGCGCCGATCAGCAGCCGCGTCGGCGCCGGCATTCCGCGGCGCCGGAGCGCACCGGACAGCACGGCGTTCGCGGCCTCGGTGCCGCCGCTCGTGAACACCACGCGGGCCGGTGCGGCGCCGACGAGGCGGCCCAGCCGCTCCCGCGCTTCCTCGAGGGCGGCCCGGGCCGCCCGCCCCTCGGCATGGACCGAGGACGGGTTGCCGGGAAGCGCCAGCGCCCGCGCGACCGCAGCCGACACCTCCGGACGAACCGGAGACGTGGCGTTGTGGTCGAGATAAGCGCGGTCGAGGCTCATGGGTGATCCGTCAGGCGAGAGATGCGACATTTCCTTGCTCTGGCACCGGGTCGGCGTGCTAAGGCGCGCTCGACACGGTCTCGACCCGCCGGCCGGCGGATACGGGCTGGTCGGGATGCACCCCGCCACCGCGTTGTTTGGAATAATTCCAATCGTCTAGAATTATTCTAAGAGAGCTTTTACGTCCGGCGCGGGACGAGTCAAGGCGGCCGTCTCGGTCCGTCGGTCACGGCGAGACGTACACGGCCATCCCGGCGGGCAGCAGCGTCCGGCGGCGGCCATAGGAGTCGAGAACGAATGCCCGAGGTCATCTTCACCGGTCCCGCCGGCCGACTGGAGGGTCGCTATCAGGCCCCCAAGAAGCGGGGCGCGCCGATCGCGATCGTGCTGCACCCGCATCCCCAGTTCGGTGGCACGATGAACAATCAGATCGTGTACAATCTTTTCTACACCTTCGCCAACCGCGGCTTTGCCGCGCTGCGCTTCAACTTCCGCGGCGTCGGCCGCAGCCAGGGCGCGTTCGACCACGGCTCGGGCGAACTCTCGGACGCGGCCGCCGCGCTCGACTGGGTGCAGTCGGTCAACCCGGAGGCGAAGTCCTGCTGGATCGCCGGCGTGTCGTTCGGCTCGTGGATCGGGATGCAACTGCTGATGCGCCGCCCCGAGATCGAGGGCTTCATCTCGATCGCGGCGATGGCCAACCGCTACGACTTCACCTTCCTCGCCCCCTGCCCGTCCTCGGGCCTGTTCGTGCACGGGTCCGAGGACCGGGTCGCGCCGGCCCGCGAGGTGATGCCGGTGATCGAGAAGGTGAAGACGCAGAAGGGCGTCATCATCGAGCACCAGATGGTGGACGGCGCCAACCACTTCTTCGACGGGAAGGTCGAGGAGCTGACGCAGACGGTGGACACGTATCTCGACAAGCGGCTCGGCAGGAAGGACGAGGCGGCTTGAGGACCGATCGGTCGGGCTGTCAGGATCTCACGAGCTCCGTGAAATCCGACCGCTGCGCGACGCGAAAGGCACGGACGTCCCGTACCGACGCGGGGCACCAGGGCAACGCCTTGAGCGCCATGATGGCGGCGGACAATATGGCGAGGTCTTCGACTTCGCCGAATTCAAACCAGTTCGACGCGAAGCTCCCGGCCGACCGCATGCGCTGCGCGGAGCAGGGTGTCCAGTGTCGCGCTACCGCTGGACGGATCGAGGAGCCGATCCACCTGCGTGCGACTCGTCTTCATAAGTTCCGCCATGCGGGCCTTGGAGATTTTCTGCCGCTTCATTTCGGCTGCGATCTGCTCGGCGAGCACGCTCTTGGCCGCAGCGACCGTGACTTCCTCGCGAAGTCCCTCTGCGTCGAGCCAGCTTTCGAAGCTGGATCCGATATGCGGGTTGTCGTCGGTCATCCGCCGATATCCTTCAATCGCTGCCGCGCCAAGACGAGTTCCGTGAGCGGCGTTCGCTGCGTCTTCTTGATGAAGGCGTGAAGCGCGATCAGCCGTCCTTCGCGGAAGCCGAATAACAGCCGCGCCTCGCGCCGGCTCGGCAACGTCGATCTGACTTCGAAGAGCCCGTCTGCCAGAGGTCGGCAGACGGGCAGGCCGACCGGCCAGCCGAGTTGGACTCGGCTCACATCGTACCCGATCGTCCGTCGGTCCTCGCGCGGAAGGGCACTCAGCCAGTCCCGAACCGGTTCTCGCCCCGCCGCGCTGCGATAGAATGCGAGCGGAACGGCTTTCGGCAGACCCAACATCTCGGAGGATCGTACCAAAATTGGTACGATCCGCAAGTGGTCCGGTCGACGTGCGGGAACCGGAATGTCCGGAGGCGTCTACCCCTTCGCCACCACCGGCACCGCCGGCGCGCCCTCCCATTCCGAATGCGCGGGGATCGACTCGCCCTTCATCACGATGGTGAGCGGGCGCAGCCGCGCGTAGTCGCCCACCTTGGTGTCGTAGAGCACCGTCGAGAACGCGCCGACCGAGACGCCGCGGCCGATGACGACGCGGCCGACCTTCATGATCCGGTCCTCGTAGAGATGGGTCTGGAGCGCGGCGGTGCGGTTGATCGTGGCGAAGTCGCCGATCGTCACGCAGTCGAACTCGGTGATGTCGGTGGTGAGCATGCACACGCCCCGGCCCACTTTCACCCCGAACAGCCTGAGCGCCCAGGGCAGGAACGGCGTGCCCTGGAGGTGCTCCAGCAGCACCTTGCCGGCCAGGCCCCAATAGGCCACCGCGATGGCCTCGGTGCGCATCGCCCACCACGACCACATCGGCCGCATGCCGGGCTGGTAGACGCCCATCAGCGCCCACTTCATGGCGATGACGGCCGAGGACTGGATCAGCGCGATGGCGACGCTGACGGCGACGAAGCCGAGCGCGAGCCCGGTCCAGTCGCGCTCCAGAATCGCCGGGTAGAAGTACCAGTCGATCGCGGTGATCGCGAGGGTGATGTAGAGCATCGGCGAGAACGAGGTCGCGAAGGCCTCGAACACGCCGCGCCGCAGCTTCACCAGGCGGCCCGGCTCGTAGGTCTGCGCGAGCGTCCCGACATCGACCCGCTGGCGCGAGGGCAGCTTGATCGGCGGCGAGCCGAACCACGTGTCGCCCGGCGCCATCTCGGCATTGGCCGGCGGCTTCGATTTGATGCCTATCAGCACGTCGTCGGGGATGTCGGCGCCCGGCGGCACCACCGCGTCGTTGCCGACGAACACCCGCGCGCCGGTGCGCGCCGGCGCCAGGTGCATCCAGCCGCGGCGGATTTCCTCTTCGCCGAACACCACCTCGTCGGCGATGAAGTTGCGTGCGCCGACTTCGGCGAGGTCGTGGCGGCTGCCGAGGTTGGTCGAGATCTCGGCGCCCTCCCCCATCGACGCGCCCATCAGGCGGTACCACGCTCGCATGTAGACGGTGGCGAACAGCGACGAGAGCGTCTCCAGGGTCACTTCGGCGGCGAGCGCCACCGACCACTTGCGCAGGTAGAAGCCCGACCAGATCGAATAGGTGCCCGAGCGCCTGCGCGGCAGCACGACCCAGCGGATGCCGGCGATGAGGAGCACGGTGCCGGCCGTCATCAGCATGGCGGTGGGCCATGTCAGCAGCGGCAGGTACCAGTGGTAGTCGATGTCGGTGATGTCGGAGAGCTGGTCGCTGATCTGGTCGAACAGGAAGAACGCCGGGAAGATCGGCAGCAGCCCGACCGCCGGGATCGCGCCGAGCAGCAGCACGTAGAGCGCGAGGAACCCGGCCCGGCGCCGGGTGGAGGCCGGTGCCGGCTCGGGCAGGTCGGAGGGATCGGCCATGCCGACCTTGCGGCCGGGCGAGCCGTCCCAACGCTCGGCCGCGCTGATGCGGGTGCCGGCCGGCACGGTGGTCAGGTCGGCGATCTCGGCGTGATCACCGATCACCGTGTCGTGGCTGATGACGCAGGAGGTGCCGATGGCGGCATCGCGCCCGATCGCGACCGCGCCGATGACCAGCTCGTTGCCTACGATCTCGGCGTTGGCGATCACCAGCCGGCCGCCCAGCGATGCGCCGTCGCCGATGGAGAGCAGGTCCGGCGCTCCGATGTCGATGTCGGAGATCAGGGTGTCGCGGCCGACGCTGGCGCCCATCAGGCGCAGGTACACCGCGAGCGCCGGCGAGCCCTGGAGCCACTTGACGTGGACCAGCGGCGCGAGGCGCTGGGTCAGCCACCAGCGGTAGTAGTAGGTCCCCCAAAGCGGGTGGCGGCCGGGCTTCGTCCGGCCGAGCACCAGCCATTTCGCCGCCACCGCGATGATCGCTGTCGCCGCGTTGATCGCGACGTAGACGAGCAGCAGCACGCCGAGTTCGCCGAAGAAGCCGAGCCCGCCCCCGGTGAGCAGCAGGTAGGTCACGAAGATGCCGAGCCATTGCGCGGTGGCGAGCGCGATCACGAAGGGCAGCGCCGCTGCCTGGGCGAGGCCGCACAACGCCCGGCGCAGGAGCGGCGGAGTCTCGAAGCTTAAGTTCCGGATCGCGGTCTCGGCCCCGGCGCCGCCGGTGCGCACGATCAGCGCGTCGGAGATCTTGCGCAGCGTGCGCTCGCGATAGACGTCCTGGAGCGTGATCGCGGCCAGCGCCGGCGCCTCCCGCACCGCGCCGACGAAGCGCGCGGCGAGCAGCGAGTGGCCGCCGAGATCGGCGAAGAAGTCGCCGTCGAGCGGGATTGGCTGGTTGCCGAACACCTGCTTGGCGGCCGCCAGCATCGCCGCCTCGGTCTGGTTCGCGGGCGGCTCCTGGTCGCCGTCGGCGTCGGCCGCGGTCAGCGTCGCGACGCGGAGCGCCTTGCGGTCGACCTTGCCCGAGGTCAGCCGCGGCAGCACCTCGGCCGCCTCGAAATGGCCGGGCACCATGTACGGCGGCACCTGCTCGGCCAGCGTCCGGCGCAAGCGCCCCTTGTCGAGGGGCTGGCCGCGCTCGGGCACGAGGAAGGCGACGAGGCGGTCGACGCCGTCGTCCGCGCGCAGCACCACCGCCGCCTGGTTGATCCCGGGCAGCGCCTGGATGCGGGATTCGATCTCGCCGAGCTCGACCCGGAAGCCACGGATCTTGACCTGATCGTCGATGCGGCCGTGGAACAGGATGTTGCCGTGGGCATCCAGCGAGACCGCGTCGCCGGAGCGGTAGAGCACCGGGTCGGTCCCGTCGGAGGCGAACGGGTTCGCGATGAACTTCTCGGCCGTCAGCTCGGGCCGCTGGAGGTAGCCCTTCGCGACGCCGGGGCCGCCGATCAGCAACTCGCCGGGCTCGCCGCGGCCCAGCAGCCGCAGGTCCTCGCCGGCGACGTAGACGGAATAGTTGGCGATCGGGCCGCCGATGGTGACGGGCTCGCCCGGCCGCATCTCGGCGGCGGTGGCCACCACCGTCGCCTCGGTCGGGCCGTAGGTGTTGAACAGTTTTCGCGATGACGTCGCCCACCGTGCGACCAGCGGCTCCAGCAGGGCTTCGCCGCCGAGCAGGATCAGGCGCACGCTCGGCAGGTCGGCGGTGATCATCGCCAGCAGCGTCGGCACGGTGTCGAGCACCGTGACCCCGGCCTCGGCGATGATCTTCGGCAGCGTCTCGACGTCGCCCATCATCGCGGGACTCGCCACGAACAGCGTCGCGCCGACAAGGTAGGGGACCCAGATCTCCTCCATCGACAGGTCGAAGGCGACGGAGGCCCCCTGAAACACCACGTCGTCGGGGGCCACCCCGTAGAGCGCGTTCCCGGAGCGCAGGAAATGGCAGATGTTGGCGTGGCTGATGACGATGCCCTTGGGCACGCCGGTCGAGCCCG
>NZ_CAXTHR010000182.1:0-7517 GCF_964244095.1 uncultured Methylobacterium sp.
TGCCGCAGCCGGCGCAGGCGAGGTTGCAGCGGAACAGGGGCTCCATCATCATCACGAGCGGATAGCGTTTCCGGCCGGTGAGATGCTGCTTGAGGATGTAGCCGCCGATCTTCGCGACATACCGGAGAGGAATTCCCAAGATGCGGCTCCTGTGCTCGTAGCCCCTGACCAAGAGGCTGCTTAGCGTGAAAAAAACGGGAATTCCAGCGATCTAGCTTGGAACCGGTCTCAAAGGTCCACCGTCGCGACGCTCCGACATACGTGTTTGCAGCCGTGACGCAACCGAGCCACAGGCCGAGAAACAGGCAAAGCCTCCGCGCTTGTCGAAGGAGCCGGGCTGGCGGCCGCATCGGGCCGGCGGCCGGATGGCCGGCTCGACGCAAACCTCATCCTCCCATTGCGTCGGCAATGCGACCGTATTCCCAGGAATCGTGGGACTGGTTGATGCTGCGCTGCGGAAACGCCCTCCGATCCCTGATGGACGGGGGCGGCAGCGCGGCCCGCTGCGTTGCAATCGCCGGCCTGCACGATTACTGAGCGATGCGGCCTTGGCGCAACGATTGCTCGGAGGACGTGCGTCCACGCAGGATGTCCGGAAAGCTCGGTGACCGCGCTCGATCGATCGTCGGCCGCCTCGACGGACGACACGACATCGTGAACCGTTCCCGTGCGGAACGGATTTGGGTCCTCGGCTACGCGGATGCAGCGCGGGCGGCTTTTGCCGGAGCCCATCCGGCAGCATCGAAGTTCGCGAGCCGTCCGGTCCCGTCGCGGGCGTCCGGCTCCAGGCAGGCAGGGTACCCGTGATCGAACGTCTCGTTGCGTTTTCCGTCCGGCATCGGTGGGTCGTCATCGCCGTGATCGCCATGATCACGGCCGCGAGCACCGGGGTCGCGGCGCATCTGTTCCGCATCAACACCGACGTCGAGCGGCTGATCGATCCGAAGGAACCGTGGCGCCAGGACGAGATCAACTACGAGAAGGCGTTCCCGCAGCGTACCAACACCGTCGTCGCGGTGATCGACGGCAAGACGCCCGAGCAGGCCGAGGAGGCCGCGCGCGCCTTCGCGAAGGCGATCGCCGTTCACAAGGACCTGATCGAGACCGTGTACCGTCCCGACGGCGGCCCGTTCTTCGACAGGAACGGCTTCCTGCTGCTGTCGCAGTCGGACCTGGAGAAGACCGTCGAGCAGCTCGTGCAGCAGCAGGGCCTGCTCGGGCCGCTGGCCTCGGACCCGTCCTTGCGCGGCGTGATGCGGGTTCTTGCCCTCGGCGCCCGCGGCATCAAGGGCGGCGACGCGAAGATCGAGGATCTCGACAAGCCGATGGCGCAGATCGAGGCCACGCTGCGGCAGGTGCTCGACGGGAAACCGGCGCGGATGTCGTGGCAGCTCCTGCTCTCGGGCGGCGAGAGCAAGACCACGGACCTACGCAAGTTCGTGATGATCCAGCCGGTGCTCGACTTCAACGCGCTCCAGCCGGGCTACACCGCGACCAAGCTGATCCGGAAGGTGGCCAAGGACCTCAACATCGATCCCGAGCACGGCCTGGAGATGCGGCTGACCGGCCCGGTGGCGGTGGCCGACGACGAGTTCGCTACGCTGTCCGACGACGCAGCTCTGAACAACCTCGTGACGGTCGGCGCGATCGTGCTGTTCCTCTGGCTCGCGTTGCGCTCGGCGCCGCTGGTGGTGTCGGTGTTGGTCACCACCTTCTCGGGACTGATCGTGACGGCGGCGCTCGGCCTGCTCATGGTCGGCGAGTTGAACCCGATCTCCGTGGCCTTCGCGGCCCTGTTCGTCGGCCTCGGCATCGATTTCGGCATCCAGTTCGCGGTGCGCTACCGCGCCGACCGCTACGAGCAGCCGAGCCTGGAGGATGCGCTTCGCGCCGCGTCGCGCGGCGTCGGCTGGTCGCTGACGCTCGCCGCCGTCTCGCTCATCGCCGGCTTCTTCGCCTTCCTGCCCACCGCCTTCCGCGGCGTCTCCGAGCTCGGCCTGATCGCCGGCGCCGGCATGGTGGTGGCCTACCTGTTCGCGCTGACCCTGCTGCCCGCGCTGATCGCGGTGTTCCGGCCCAAGGGCGAGCGGGCGGCCGTCGAGACGACGTGGCTGTCGGGCGTCGATCCCTGGATCATCCGCAACCGCAAGGCCGTGCTGATCGGCGTCGGCCTGATCACGCTGGCCGGCACGCCGCTCCTGTGGAAGCTGCCGTTCGATTCGAACCCGATGCACCTGCGCAGCCCGCACGTGGAATCGATTTCCACCTATCTCGACCTGATCAAGGACCCGGCCACGAGCCCCAACGTGGTCGACGTGCTCGCGGCCAACGTCGACGCCGTTCCGGAGATGACGCGCAAGCTCGCCGCCCTGCCGATGGCCGCCGACATCATGAGCATCGACACCTTCGTGCCGCGCGACCAGGACAAGAAGCTCGCCACCGTCGCCGAGACGGCCGAACTGCTCGACCCGGTGCTCAACCCGAACCGGAAGCCGCCGGCGCCGAGCGATGCCGACACCGTCAAGGCGCTGAAGGAGACCTCGGCCGCGCTCTCCGGCATCGCCGGCGGCGATGCCGCGGGCAACAAGACCGCAGGCCGCCTCGCGGGCACCCTCGACAGGCTCGCCGGCGCCCCCGTGGCGATGCGCGAGGCCGGCTCGGTCGCCTTGACCACCGACCTCGGCTCGCTCCTGACGCGTCTGCGCACGGTGCTACACCCCGAGCGGATCACCCTGGCGAACCTGCCGCCGCCGTTGAAGGCCGAATGGGTCGCCGCCGACGGCCGCGCCCGCATCGAGGTCCATCCCAAGGGCAATTCCAACGACGACGATGTGCTGCGCAGGTTCGCTGCCGAGGTGCAGACCGTCGCACCGCACGCCACCGGCGCCCCGATAGCCACGACCTCGTCGAGCTACACCATCCTCGGCGCGTTCGTGCAGGCGGCGGTGACGGCGCTGGTGCTGATCTTCATCATCCTCTCGGTGGCCCTGCGCAAACCCTGGGATGTGGCGATGACGCTCGGGCCGCTGGTGCTGGCGACCCTGTGGACGCTGATGGCGCTGCACGTCATCGGCATGCCGCTGAACTTCGCCAACATCATCGCCCTGCCGCTGATGCTCGCGGTCGGCGTCGCGTTCCACATCTACTACGTGATCGCGTGGCGGGCCGGCGTGACCGACATGCTGGCCTCGAGCCTCACGCGGGCGATCTTCTTCTCCGCGCTCACCACCGGCACCGCCTTCGGCTCGCTGGTGCTGTCGAGCCATCCCGGCACCGCGAGCATGGGCAAGCTGCTGGCCCTGTCGCTGTTCTTCACGCTGATCGCCGCCTTCTTCGTGGTCCCGGCCTTCCTCGGGCCCCCGCCGAAGCGGCCGGACGCCGACAGGCCGGACGGCGAGGCCGCCGCGAATGATCCGATGATCGGGCGCACGCGCGAGACCGTGGGCGCGAAGTAGGCTGCAGGGGACTGCCGCCCGCCTCGACGAAGCGGCGATCTGCTTCTAATCTTGCGAGATGACCTCGATCGCCCTTGAGAATATCGGATCGGACTTCGCCGACCTCGCGCGCCGCGTCGAGGGCGGCGAGACGATCGTGGTGACCCGAGCGGGGAAACCGATCCTCGATCTCGTACCGCATCGGCGCAAGGGCGGCATCGATTACGCGGCGGGCGAGGCGTTCCTGCGGGCGCACGGGATCGAGCGCACGGCGGGGTTCATCGCCGACGATTTCGACGATCCCCTTCCGGAAGACTTCCTGATCCGGCCGCTCCCCGGGCCTTGAGACTCATCCTCGACAGCCACATCCTTCTCGCGATCTCGCTGGAGCGGCTACCTCGCATCAGCGCCACGATCGCGTGGGCGATCGCGCGACCCGAAACCTTCGCCTTCGCGAGTACCGCAAGCCTCTGGGAAATTGCCATCAAGACGCGGCTCGGCAAGCTCGATCCGGGTGTGCCGCTGGAGAGCCTGCCGCCGTTCTACGAAGCTCTCGGCATCGAGATCCTGCCGATCACCGCCGCGCACGCCCTCACGGCGGTGGACCCGGTTCCGCCGACGCGGGACCCGTTCGACCGGATGCTGCTGGCGCAATGCGCGGTCGAGGACTGTCGCCTGGCGACGCTCGACCACCCGCTCGCGGCCCGGCTCGATGCGTCGGAGGCTACCGGACGAAATCCGAGAAACCGCCGCTGAGCGCGCCCGAGCACGTCAGCGCCCGGATCGAATCGGGGGCGATCAGCGCGTCGCGCTCGGCGGCATAGGCGTAGCCGGGCGCCTCGCCGTCGAAGCCGCCGGCCGCGGCCGGGTGGGTGTAGAGTTCGGTCAGCCCGTCCGGGAGATGCGCCAGGAGGGCCGCCACGCGGCGCGGCGTCATCGCGCCGGACCAGGCGAGCCCGAGCGTACGGTCGGGGATCAGCAGGCCGGCCTGGCGGGCGCGGAGAGCGAGCAACGCGGCCCAGGGTGCGGTATCGAGCGCCGGCCTCGGCACGCTGCCGGGTTCCGCCGCGCGCAGCACGGCGTGGGGTTCGCGGGGCACGCGCAGCGCCCGCATCCCGAAATCGCGACCGATGCGCAGCACCGCGCCCGCGACCAGCGGGTGGACGTGGAAATGCTTGTGCGCGTTGACGTGGTCGAGCGGCAGGCCTGTCGCGCGGAACGCGGCGAACTGCGCCGCGATCTCGGCGGAAAGCTGGCGCCGGGCCGGTCCCTTCAGCGCGAGGTCGAGGCCGAGGCGCCCCATGTCCCGGCGCATCAGGCCGGCGGCATCGGTCAGCTCCGGCAGCACCGAGGCCGGCAGGGTCGGCCATGCCTCGACGAGGACGAGGTGCAGCCCGACCCGCAGGGACGGCAGCCGCCGCGCGCGCGCGACCGCATCCGCCGCGGCGGGCGCCGAGACCATCAGGCTCGCCGCCGTGAGGATGCCCTCGCGATGGGCCTGCTCGACCGCTTCGTTGACCTCCGGGCTCAGCCCGAAATCGTCGGCGGTGACGACGAGACGCTTCACGCAAACTCCAGTCACGGGTGTCGAGAGGGCAAGCCCTCTCGCAGGTCCAGGGCGGAGCCCTGGGACAGAACGGGGCTCCCCCCTCGACCCGCCGGGGCCTCAGGCCCCGGACCCCTGAACGAAGACGGCCGGGCTGTCAGGCCCGGCCGTGCATATCCGCAGACGGAGGGGTCAGGCGGCCTTGGCGGTGCCCTGGCGCTCGCGCAGGAAGCGGTAGAACTCGACGCCCTCGCGCAGGCGCCGCTTCATCATGTCGGGCGAGCGGACCATCTCGGAGACGATCGCGGCGATCTTCGGGGCGCGGAAGTAGAACTTCCGGTAGAACTCCTCCACCGCGGCGAAGATTTCGGAATGCGACAGATGGGGGTAGTGCAGCGGCGCGATCTGCACGCCGTTCTCGTCGACGAGCTCGGCGTTCGCGACGTCGAGCCAACCGTTCTCGACCGCCTGCTTGTACAGGAACGTGCCCGGATAGGGCGCGGCCAGCGACGCCTGGATCGTGTGCGGGTTGATGCGCTTGGCAAACGCGATGGTCTCCTGGATCGTCTCCCTGGTCTCGCCCGGCAGGCCGACGATGAAGGTGCCGTGGATGGCGATGCCGAGGTCGTGGCAATCCTTCGTGAACCTTTCGGCGACCTCGACGCGCATGCCCTTCTTGATGTTGTTCAGGATCTGCTGGTTGCCGGACTCGTAGCCGACGAGCAGCAGGCGCAGGCCGTTGTCACGCAGCACCTTCAGGGTCTCGCGCGGCACGTTGGCCTTGGCGTTGCACGACCACGTCACCCCGAGCTTGCCCAGTTCGCGCGCGATCTCCTCGGCACGGGGCAGGTTGTCGGTGAAGGTGTCGTCGTCGAAGAAGAACTCCTTCGTCTGCGGGAACTCCTTGAGGCAGTACTTGATCTCCTCGATCACGTGCGCGACCGAGCGGGTGCGGTAGGTGTGCCCGCCCACCGTCTGCGGCCACAGGCAGAACGTGCAGCGGCTCTTGCAGCCGCGGCCGGAATAGAACGAGATGTAGGGGTGCTTCAGGTAGCCGATGAAGTACTTCTCCATCTCCAGGTCGCGCTTGTAGACCGAGGTCACGAACGGGAGCTGGTCCATGTCCGTCATGATCTCGCGGTCCTCGTTGTGGACCACGACGCCGTCGGCGTTGCGATAGGACAAGCCTTTGATCTCGGACATGGGCACGCCGTCCGCGACTTCCTTGACGGTGAAGTCGAACTCGTTGCGGGCGCAGAAATCGACGCACGGCGCCTGGGCCATCGCGCCGGCGGCGTCCACCGCGACCTTGGCGCCGATCAGGCCGGCCTTGAGCTTAGGGTTGGCGCTTTTGAGCGCCTCGATGGTCTTCACGTCCGACTTGAACGACGGCACAGAGGTGTGCAGCACCACGAGGTCGAAGTCGTTGGCCTGCGCCACGATCTCCGGCAGCTTGATGTTGTGCGGGGGGGCATCGATCAGCTTCGAGTTCGGCACCAGCGCCGCCGGCTGGGCGAGCCAAGTCGGATACCAGAACGACTTGATCTCGCGCTTGGCCTGGTAGCGGGACCCGGCGCCGCCGTCGAAGCCGTCGAAGGTCGGAGCCTGGAGAAAGAGCGTGCGCATGGCGTTCAGGGCCTCAGAGCGGTTCGGACACGTCGAAGCGGGGGAAAGACAAGATCAGACGATGGGCGCTTCGGCATCCGGGCTGAGATTGCGCTCCGGAATGAGCGTTCCGTCTGCAACGACGCGATAATCGTGACCTTTCCATGTCACCGCCCCGGACACGAAGCTCCAGGAGAAGTTCGCGAAGGAGAGGATGTCGCGGATCGGCAACAGCCAGTACGGGTGCGGGCCGATGCCGAAGGCGCGCTCCAGGCGCATCGACAGGACGATGCGGCAGGCGAGCGCCAAAGCCGCCACGGCCAGCGCCGTCGCGCCGGCCTCCGGCATCAGCGCGGCGATCAGGGCGATGGGGAAGGCGTGGGTGACGATCGAGCCGGCATAGCCAGCCGGATCGACGTTGCGGATGGTACGGTTCCAGCGCAGCTCGTGGCTCCACAGGCCCGGCAGCGCGGTGTCGACGCAGGTATGCCCGATGGTGAAGTTCGGGATCGCGACGCGGCCGCCGAGCGCGCGCAGCGCCTCGCCGATGGCGTAGTCGTCGGCCAGATCGTCCTTGAAGGCGACAAACCCGCCGATCGCGGCGAGCGAGGCGGCGGTGAAGGCGATGGTGGAGCCGAAGCACGGCTTGGCCAGCCCCAGCGCCGTGCCCATCACGACGTTGGGCAGGAACTGTACGTCGATGGCGAGCGCGGAGAGCTGGGCGAACACGCCGCGGTCGGCCGGGACGCCGTGATAGAGGCAGGTTACGCCGGTGACGCCCGGCGCGGACAGTTCGGCGACCACGCGCTCCAGGTAGTCGGGCTTCACCACCATGTCGCTGTCGGCGAGCACGACGACGGAATGCGCGATGGCGTCGGCCATGTTGATCAGGTTCGAGACCTTGCGGTTCGAGCCGTGCTGGCGCGCGTCGA
>NZ_CAXTHR010000183.1:0-7431 GCF_964244095.1 uncultured Methylobacterium sp.
AGCATGCGACTGAAAATCGCAGTGTCGGCGGTTCGACTCCGTCCCTGGGCACCATTCACGCTCTAAGTGTTTGATCCGCAGAAACGAACAGTAAAATCAGCGATTTAGGTTAGCTCGAGTGATACACCCGGGCGACACAGTTGGCGCTGAGAGCGGCGCAGCCTTGGTCCCACTTCAAAACCGGTGTTTTTTGGTTCCGGCGCGCTGTGCCGAGGGACCTGCGCGCGCAGGTCGGCAAGCCCGAGGAGCTTGCCAGCCTCGACACCGAGGACCGGGCTGAGGCGCGCGTTCGGCACGCCAAAGTTTCTGTCGAGGTTGAAATTCGTTGGGCCAACCTCCGGGCTGGCGGGCGCTCGCCGAGCGAGAAGCTCACGCGCTCGTCGCTCCGGCCCACGACGAATGGCCGAACCTGCACCACGACGATCCAAGCTTTCAATGCGGATGGCAGGCCGGCGGATGGCAGGCCGACCGCTCTGCTCCCGGTGGTACGTGCGGGTGATGGCGCGAACCGAACGCCTCGTAGCCCGGCACGCCGCCGACACCCTCGTCCTCGCCGATGACCGCGGTCTTCATGCGGTCGTGGGGGATCTCGATTGGCACACCGCCGATCGCGGCGAAGACCTGCACGCGACAGCGCAGCAGCGTCTGCGAATCCTGATGCGGGAGGAAGCGCGCCTCGATGTGCCGGGAATGGCCGAGCACCAGCGAGAACAGCCAGCGATCACGCCCCGAGAGCGCCCGGTCGGCGTCCAACCGTCAGCCCCTCGACGACGTCCGGCGTATCCACGCCGGGCACCACAGACGCTACGGCGCGCCTCGGGTGCATGCCGCCCTGCGCGCGGAGGGCCGATCGGCCGGTCGCGGGCGGGTGGAGCGTCTGATGCGCCGTCACGGCATCCGGGGTCCGGCAGGACGTCGGTTCCGGCCCTGGACGACCGGCAGCCGTCACGATCTGCCGATCGCCCCGAACCTCCTGAAGCAGCATCTTTCGGTCGCGCTGCCCAATACGGTCTGGCTCGCAGACATCGCCTACCTCCGACGGCAGGCCGAACGGAACGCGAGCCAACCCCCGCGTCCGTGAAACCGGGGGAGGCTCAAAATTGATTCGACCGATCCGGAAGCCGGCCTCGCGCCGCCGGTCGAGGCCCACCTCCGGCCCATCTTCGGCCTCTGCCATGCCCGTTCCGGCCTGTCGCGCTGCGTGCTGTGGTGCAGCGCCGGCGCCGTCGCGGAACCTGACCTTGCGGGAACGGACGGGGATGCGGGCCGCGCCGTTCACGGCGCAGGCGGCGGCGTGCCTCGGCCGATGCGGCGCGGACGCCTTTGCTTCCGCACCCGCGCCGGCTCCTCCAGGAGGGCGGCGCGCGGAGAGGTCGGTCGTCAGGGCGGCTGTCGTCCCGGAAGATGGGCGGCCTTCCGATCTCCCGGGTGTGCGGGGTCAGGTCAGGGCGTCGCCGCCAGGTCCATCGAAGCCCTGAGCTTCGACATGATGTAGGGCCCGGCCTGGACCGGCTCGAAGCGCGGCGGGTTGTCGGCGGCGCAGCAGCTCGGCAGGCAAGCGACCTCCGTGTCCTCGTTCGGGCCCGTGAAGGCCACCAGCGACAGCCGGGCCGTCGAGCCCGTCAGCGAACGATCCGGGTTGGTGACCCGGTGGAGGGTCGAGCGCCAACGCGCGTTGGTCCAGCGGGCCAGGAGGTCGCCGACATTGATCACGAAGGAGTCCGGCACGACGTTGGCCTCGTGCCAATGCCCGTCGCGGTCGGCGACTTCGAGACCGCCGGGCGCGGAATCCTGCCGCAGGATCGTCAGGCCGCCGTAATCGTGGTGCGCGCCGTAGCGGAGCTGGCCGGGGGCCGGCGGCTCGGTCTGGTCGGGATAGTGGACGAAGCGCAGGGTGAGCGCGGGGTCGGCGAACCACGGCGCGAAGTAGTCCTCCGGCAGGTCGAGGGCGAGGGCCGACAGGGTGGTGAGGTCGGCGGTCAGCCGCAGGATCTCGCGCTGCCAGGCCTGGACGAGGCCGCGCAGCTCCGGCGGCTCGGCGGGCCAGATGTTGGGCTTGCCCCTGCCTTCGCGATGGGGCGCGTTGAACACCAGGGCTTCGCACAGGTCGGCGGGGGTCTCGCCCTTGAGCGTCCTGGCCACGCTCTCGATGCCCATGGGCAGGTAGCCGCGCGCTTTCGTCTTCTCCGGGGCGGTGTCGCGGCGTTTCGCATCGAGGTCCTGCGCGAAGTAGCACTTCATGACCGCGTAGAGGTCGGCGGCCAGCGATTCCGGCACGCCGTGGCCGACCACCACGGCAAAGCCCGTCGTCTCGAAGGCACGGCCGAAGGCGCGGCCCACGGCGCGGCGCGCTTCGCCGTCGCCGCGCAGGAAGGGGGCGATGTCGACGACCGGCAGGTCCATCTTGGGCATGGTCCGATTCCTCAGGGCTTGGCCAGGAAGTCGAGCGTGTAGGCCTGCCGGTAATCGAGGGTGGCGGGGTAGATCCCGGCCTTGGCCATCACCTCGAAGAAGGATGTCCAGCGCGCATCCGTCATCGCACCGAGGCCGAGGGCGGCCGCGTCGCCGCCGGCCACGAGGCCGCGCCGCTTCATCTGGTCGATCTTGAACCGGAACAGCTCCTCGCCGCCCGTAGGCACGATCGCCAGGATCGCCTGCATGGCCGGGGTGGGATCGCCCGCCATGCACTCCTCCCAGCCCTTGCGGCTGGCCTCGACGAAGGCGCGCACGGTCTTCCCGTGGGCGGCGATGTAGGCCTCGGTGGCGAAGATCGAGGTGGCGTAGTTGTCGTAGCCGTAATCGGCGAGCAGGATCGAGACCGGCGGCTCGGGCAGAGCCTTGCCGAGCAACATCGCGTCCTCGGTGATGTAGCCCTGCTGGACCGCGCGTTTGTCGGCGAGGAACGGGGCCGCCGAATAGGCGAACGGCCGAAGCTGCTCGTCGGAGAAGCCGTAGGCGGTCTTGAGGTACTGCCAGAACTCGTTGCGCGAGAACCCGCCGACCATGATCGGGCGGTCCTTGAGATCGGCGAGCGTCGACACGCCCTGGCCCGCATGGGCGACCAGGGTCTGCGGGTCCTTCTGGAAGAACGCGGCGATGGTCCTCGCCTTCACGCCGCGGTTGACGAGGTTGAGCGTGGTGAAGCTCGACCCCATGCCCATGTCGAGCTCGCCGGCGGCCACCAGCAGGGGCATGTTCACGTTGGGATTGCCGGGCCGCAGCTCCACGTCGAGCCCGGCCCGCTCGTAGAACCCGCGCGCCTTCGCCTGGAAGAACCCGCAATGCTCCGCCTCCGGCACCCAGTTGAGGCCGTAGCTCACCTTCTCGAGGGCGCGGGCCGGCCCGGCGGCCAGCGCGAGGGCTGCGAGCGCCGCAAGCCCGATGGTCCTGACGGCGCGAACGGACGCTCTCGGCTGGGGCTTGATCACGGTCTGTCTCCTGGGGCGCCTGCGGCGTCGGTTCGGTGAAGGGATCAGGCGACCTGCTCGTGCGGCGTCAGCGTCGGCGCGGCGGGCACCGAGACCGCCGGCACCGCCTCCGAGACCTCCTCCTCGCCGTGCTCGCGCAGCAGCGCCAGCAGGCGGCGGCGCATGATCATGCCGGGGCGGTCGGAGGGCATGTGGCTCTCGACCTTGCGGCCCATGTCGATCGTGGCGTCGGGGTCGGTCGATTCGAGGATGTCGCGGTCCTCCTCGACGATGGCCGCGTCCCAGGCGATCAGCTCCTGCGTGGAGCAATCGGCCTCGGTGTCGTTGCGGTAGAGGATCTGCGCCAGCCGGATCGTCCGGTCGTCGATCGGGGTGGCCGAGTTGAAGATGATGTGGCGCAGGCCGGACGGGTACGCGATGTCGAGGCGCCGGCAGAACGGCATGAACCACTTGTTGCGCATGTGGCGCTTGGTGGTGGGCTCCGTGGTCCCCGAGATGCGGTGGGCCATGGCTGGGTTGGCGATGGTGATGAGCGTCTCGGCCTCGAAGCCGTAATCGGTCTCGGTGATCTCGTACTTCTCCGGGATCGGCTGGCTCATCTGCCCGAAGGTGTTCTTGTGCACGAAGGCGAAATGCGCGTTGTCGAAGGAGTTTTCCATCAGGCGCAGCGGCGAGGTCTTCCACACGTCGTGGAACTGCTGCACCCGGCGGTAGCCCGGCATCGTGTCCTCGGGCACCTCGGGGATGTCGGCGAGCGGCTCGCCGAGGCAGACCCAGGCGTAGCCGTAGCGTTCGGTGCAGCGGTAGGGCCGCACGGCCAGCCGCGGCACCACCTGGTCCGGCTCGAATTGCGGGATGCGGGCGAGCGCGCCCGAGCGGTCGTAGGCCCAGCCGTGATAGCCGCACACGATGAGGCCGTCCTCGCACCAGCCCTTCGAGAGCTGGGCCGTGCGGTGGCAGCAGCGGTCCATCAGGGCGGCGGGCTCACCCTCATGATCGAGGAACAGCACGAGCTTCTCGCCCATCAGGGTGAAGGGCTTGGGGCCTTCCTGAAGGTCGGCGATCCGCAGGGTGGCGTACCAGTAGTTGCGGAACACGGGCTGGCGGGTGGTCAGCATCGGGATGCGGTCCTTGTCGGCGATGGCCCGGCGTGAAGCCCTCCGGCACGGTGGAAGATGGTTTCGCGTCAGGCGCCCTCGGGCTCGGCCCCCTCGCCGAGCGCCAGGCGGCTCAACCCCGTCATCGCGAGGAACAGGAGGATGCCGGCGATCGTGATGAGGCCCAGCGCCGCGAACATGCGCGGGATGTCGAGCTGGAAGCCGGCCTGGAGGATCTCGTAGGCCAGCCCCGCGCTGCGCCCGCCGGTGCCGGCGACGAACTCGGCGACCACGGCCCCGATCAGGGAGAGGCCGGAGGCGATGCGAAGGCCGGCGAAGAAGTAGCCGAGCGCGCTCGGGATGCGCAGGCGGACCAGGGTCTGCATCCGGCTCGCCCGGTAGACCCGCATCAAGTCGACGAGGCCGGGATCGACGCTGCGCAGGCCGATCGTCGTGTTCGAGATGATGGGGAAGATCGCGATGATGGTGGCGCAGATCACGAGCGCCACCTGCGTGTCGCGCACCAGGATGATGATCAGCGGCGCCACCGCCACGACGGGCGTCACCTGCAGCATCACCGCGTAGGGGAAGAACCCGCGTTCGATGAAGCGGCTCTGCACGAACAGGAAGGCGGTGAGCGTGCCGAGGCCCGTGGCGAGCGCGAAGGCGATCAGCGTCACCCGCATCGTGCTCCACAGGGCGCGCAGCAGGTCCGGCCCGTTCTGGAGGAGGGAGGCGGCGACGCTCGAGGGCGCTGGGAACAGGTACTCGGGCACGGAGAAGGCCCGGCAGAGGCCCTCCCACAGGCCGAGCACCGCGAGGCCGACCACCACCGGCGGCAGGATCGCCTGGAACCGGGGCGAGCGGACGAGGGGCGTCATCGCCCGCCCTCCGGGCCGTCGCTCGCCAGGGAGGCGTCGGTGAGCACCCGCGAGAGGGCCCGGCAGTGCTCGGCGAAGCGCGGGCTCATCCGGAACGCCTCGCCGCGGGGATGGGGCTCGTCGATGGCCAGTTCGGCGAAGATGCGGCCGGGGCGCGCCGCCATCACCACGACGCGCGTGGACAGGAAGACCGCCTCGTAGATCGAGTGCGTGACGAACAGGACGGTGAGCGAGCGCCGCCACCACAGGTCGACGAGGTCGGCGTCGAGCTTGTTGCGCGTGAACTCGTCGAGCGCCCCGAACGGCTCGTCCATGAGCAGGAGGTTGGGCTCGGTGACGAGGCCGCGCGCGATGGCCGCGCGCATGCGCATGCCGCCCGACAATTGTCGCGGAAAGTGCCGCCCCTGGGCGCCGAGGCCGACGAGGTCGAGGGCGGCCTGGACGCGTGGGCCCGCCTCCGCCCGGCCCATCCCGGCGAGGTCGAGGGGCAGGCGCACGTTGCCGGCGATGCGCAACCACGGCATCAGCGTCGCGTCCTGGAACACGACCGCGAGGCGCCGCCCGTCGGCGCCGACCCGGTCGAAGCCGCCGCGCCACCACAGCAGCCGTCCGTCGCTGGGCTGGTGCAGGTTGGCGACGAGGGAGAGCAGGGTGCTCTTGCCGCAGCCCGACGGGCCGATCAGCGAGACGAACTCGCCCTCGCGCAGGGTGAGGCTCACCGGCGCCAGGCCGCGGGTGCCGTTGGGAAACACCTTCTCCGCCGACAGGATCTCGACCGCCGGCGCCGCGTCGGCGGCGGGCCGCCGCATCGGCTCGGGGGCAGGCTCGATCATCCTGTGGCGGGGTCGGGCGAACATCGGCCGTCGTGCCTCAATCGGCCTTGGCCGTCAGGACGGGCATCGCCTCGAGGCTGTAGGCCCTGCGCCAGTCGGTCTCGGCCTTGAGGAGGCCGGCCGAGACGAGGTAGTCGTAGCTCGCCTTCCAGCGCGCCTCGGTCATCGTGCCGATCGGAACGTCCTCCTCCCCCGAGAGCACCTTCAGCTCCTTCATGCGCTGGATGCCGAAGGCGATCTGGGCGTCGCTCATCTTCGGGTTCTGAGCCTTGATCAGGGCGTTGCCGGGCGCGGGATCGGCCATGTAGCTCTTCCAGCCCTCCATCGAGGCCTGCACGAACTTGCGCATCACGTCGGGCTTGGTCTCGATCGCCTTGCGCGTCGTGACGATGGTGGTGCCGTAGGGCGGGTAGCCGTCCTTGGCGAAGAGGAAGAACTTGACGGGGATGCCCTTCTCCTGGGCCTGGAACGGCTCGGAGGACGGGTAGGCCTGCTGCACCATGGTCTTGTCGACGAAGAAGGGCTGCAGGTTGAACGTGTAGGCGCGGGTCTGCCCGTCGCTGAGATCGTACTTCTTCTTCAGCCACGGCCACCAGGCGGTGTAGCCTGCCGAGGAGACGAGGATGGTCTTGTCCTTGACGCCGGCGAGGCTCGTCACGTCGTCGTGGGTCATCATGCCCTGGACGTCGTACTGGAACGAGGCCGCCACCGTGACGGCCGGCAGGCCCTTCTCCACCGCCTGCAGCACCTGGATGTCGTAGCCCATGATCGCGTCGGCCTCGCCGGCGAGCAGGAGCTGCATGCCGTTCACCTGCGGGCCGCCCATGCGGACCTCGACGTCGAGCCCGGCCTTGTCGTAGAGGCCGGTGGCCTTGGCCTGGTAGAAGCCGCCATGCTCGGCCTGGGCGAACCAGCTCGTGAGGAAGACGATCTTCTCGGCGGCCTCGGCCGGCGCGGCGCAGAGGGACCATCCGGACAGGGCGACCGCCAGGACGTTCCTGCGGGACGGCGCGTGACCGGCTTTGAATCCGTGGATAGCCATGCCTGATCTCCGGTTCCCGATCCTTACGCCCGATGCAGGGAGCGTGCCGGGCCGATCGCCTCCCCGGGAACCCGCAGCGCGAGCAGTCCTGGGGAAACCGGTCGGAGATGCTTGGAGAGCACCGTTTTTCTGACGAATCGCACGCCTAAG
>NZ_CAXTHR010000184.1:0-7328 GCF_964244095.1 uncultured Methylobacterium sp.
CGGCGCCACCAAGGCGATCGTGTTCCAGCTCGCCTCGCTCACCGACGTGCACTGGGCGATGTCGGGCGAGGTGGTGCTGATGACGCTGGTCGGCGGCATGGGCACGGTGTTCGGCCCGATCGTCGGCGCGCTGGTGATCGTCACGATGGAGACCTACCTCGCCCAGTTCGGCGCCTGGGTGACGATCATCCAGGGCGTCGTGTTCGTGCTCTGCGTGCTCCTGTTCCGCGAGGGCATCGTCGGCCTCGCGGCGCGCCTGCTGCGCAAGCCGCTCTGAGCGGGCCGAGCGCGCCGCGCACCCCGCGCCGACCGGCCCGATACTCTTCGTTAACCATCCGCTCGCCATCCTGGCATCTTCAAGCCGGGAGCGACCGTGGTGACCAAGGCCCTGACCCTCAGCTTCGACGACCCCACCGCCGAGTGCCCGCTGGCGCCCGAGGCGCTGGGGCGGATCACGCGCGCCGACCCGGAGACGGTGTCGGCGATGGTCGACGGGATTCCCGAGGCGACGCGGGCGCGGCTGGCGGTCTACCTCTACGGCCGCAGCCACACCCACGAGCTCGGCATCCGCATCGCGGCGACCTGCGAGGGCGCGACGCTGCGCCGCGCCGCGGGGCTCGTGGGCAACACCCTCTACGACCTGTCGCGCCGCCCCTACGCAGCCCCGAGCTACGGCAGCCAGCGCTCGCAGGCCGGCCGGATCAGCCTCGGCGGACCGCGCCTCGACGGCCGCAGCGGCTGATCCGGCGCCGAGCGACGCGAACGGCCGGCGGCGCGCCTCAGCCGGGGGTCCGCTCGTCCCGCGTCAACTCCGGGAACTCCGCCTGCGCGAAGGCCAGCCCGCGGCAGGGGTCGTCGGCGGCGCCCTCGTGCTCCAGGCGGCGGAGCTGGACCCGGCGGATCTTGCCGGAGATGGTCTTCGGCAACTCGGCCACGAACGCGAGCGAGCGCAGGCGCTTGAACGGCGCGAGCCGCGCGTTGGTGAAGCGGAAGATGTCGAGCGCCGTCTCGCGCGAGGCTTCCGCGCCGCCGACCAGCGCCACGTAGGCCTTCGGGATCGTGTAGCGGATCGCGTCGGGCGCCGGCACCACAGCCGCCTCGGCCACCGCCGGGTGCTCGATCAGCACGCTCTCCAGCTCGAACGGGCTGATGCGGTAGCCCGAGGACTTGAACACGTCGTCGGCGCGGCCGACGAAGGTCAGCGTGCCGTCGGGCTCGACGAAGGCGACGTCGCCCGTGCGGTAGAGCGCGCCGTCGGCGCCCGAGAGGTTGCCGGCGCCGTCGTCGTAGCCCTGCATCAGGCCGGCGGGGCGATGCGCCCCGAGGGCGAGGCAGACCTCGCCCTCGCTCGCCGGCTCGCCGTCGCCGTCGAGCACCCGCACCGCGTAGCCGGGGAGCGGCCGGCCCATGGCGCCGGGCCTGACCGTCTGGCCGGGGGTGTTGGCCACCTGCGCCGTGGTCTCGGTCTGGCCGTAGCCGTCGCGGATGGTCAGGCCCCAGGCTCGGCGCACCCGCTCGATCACCTCCGGGTTGAGCGGCTCGCCCGCCGCGCACACCTCGCGCAGCGCGAGATCGTGCCCGGTGAGATCCTCCTGGATCATCAGCCGCCACACGGTCGGCGGGGCGCAGAGCGTGGTGACGCGGCAGCGGGCGAGCACGGCGAGCAGCGCGGCGGCCGAGAACGGCGCCTGGTTCACCACGAACACCGTCGCGCCCGCGTTCCAGGGGGCGAAGACCGAGGACCACGCATGCTTGGCCCAGCCGGGCGAGGACACGTTGCAATGGACGTCGCCGGGCTGCAGCCCGAGCCAGTACATCGTCGAGAGGCTGCCCGCCGGATACGAGCGGTGGCTGTGCCGCACGAGCTTGGGTTTTGCCGTGGTACCGGAGGTGAAATAGAGCAGCAGTGGGTCGTCCGCGGCGGTCGGGCCGTCCGGCACGAAGGTTTCGGCCTCGGCGAACGCCGCGTCGTAAGCGAGCCAGCCGTCGCCGCCGGGCCCGGTGGCGAGGCGGACGGCCGACCCTGTATCGAGGCCGGCGAATTTCGGCGCCTGCTCGGGTCCGGCCAGGATCACCTTCGGCCGCCCGCGCGCCAGCCGGTCGGCGAGCTCGTCGCCCGTGAGCAGGGTCGTGGCCGGGATCACCACGGCGCCGAGCTTCATCGCGGCGAGCATCGTCTCCCATAAGGCCGGCACGTTGCCGAGCAGCAGCAGCAGGTGATCGCCGCGGGACAGGCCGAGCCTGCGCAGGTTGTTGGCGACTTGGTTCGAGCGCCGGCTCATCTGCCCGAACGAGAACCTGGTCTCGGCGCCCGTGGCGGCGTCGACGATCCACAGGGCCGGCCGGTCGCGGCTCTCCGGATCGACGGCGAGGTCCGCATCGAACCAGTCCAGCGCCCAGTTGAACGCCGCCGCGTCCGGCCAGCGGAAGCCGGCGCAGGCGGCCGCATGATCCGTGCGGTGCGCCAGCAGAAAATCCCGGGACTCGCGAAAGCTCGGCATCGGCGTTCTCCCTGTCTTCCAGACGGTCTCGGTGTCGTTGTCTTGCTCGCCCGATCGCCGCGCCTCCTCCCTCGCCCGCAGGGGAGAGGGAAGGGGCGTTGCGCTACCCGTGCGAGAACGTCGCCGGCCGCTTCTCGACGAAGGCGGCCATGCCCTCCTTCTGGTCATCGGTGGCGAACATCGCGTGGAACACCCGGCGCTCGAAGCGCACCCCTTCCGTCAGCGTGGTCTCGTAGGCGCGGTTGACCGCCTCCTTGGTCATCATCGCGATGGGCAGCGACATCGCTGCGATCGTCTCGGCCACGTTCATCGCCTCGGCGAGCAGCAGGTCCGCGGGGACCACCCGCGAGACGAGGCCGGCGCGCTCGGCTTCCGCCGCGTCCATCATGCGCCCGGTGAGGCACATCTCCATCGCCTTGGCCTTGCCGACGAAGCGGGTCAGGCGCTGGCTGCCGCCGATGCCGGGCATCACCCCGAGCTTGATCTCGGGCTGGCCGAACTGCGCGGTGTCGGCGGCCAGGATCAGGTCGCACATCATCGCGAGTTCGCACCCGCCGCCGAGCGCGTAGCCGGCCACCGCCGCGACGACCGGCGTGCGCACCGCCGTGAAGCGCTCCCACTCCGCGAAGCGGTCGGCCGCGTACATCTCCGCATAGGTGGCGCCCTGCATCTCCTTGATGTCGGCGCCCGCCGCGAACGCTCTGGCCGAGCCGGTGACGACGATGCAGCCGATGCCGGGATCGGCGTCGGCCGCGACCGCCGCCGCGATCAGCTCGCGGGTGAGCTGCGCGTTGATCGCGTTCAGGGCTTTGGGCCGGTTCAGGGTGATCAGCCGAACGCGGCCGCGCGTCTCGGTGAGGATCGTGTCGGTGGGGCTCGTCTCGTCCATGTTCGAGGTTCCTCGGCTCAAGGCTGCTCGCCCGGGCCGCGGAGCATATGGATGATCGCGGAAAAGTCCTGCCCGCCGTGCCCGTGCCCGTCGAACGCCGCGTAGAGCCGCTCGGCCTCCGCCCCCAGCGGCGTCGAGGCGCCGGCGGTTCCGGCGGCGGCTTGCGCGAGCCGGAGGTCCTTCAGCATCAGGGCCGCAGCGAAGCCCGGCTTGTAGCCGGTGTTGGCGGGCGAGGCCGGCACCGGGCCCGGCACCGGGCAGTAGGTGGTCAGCGACCAGCACTGACCCGAGGACACCGAGGCCACGTCGAACAGGGCCTGCTGCGACAGCCCGAGCTTCTCGCCCAGCGCGAAAGCCTCGCACACCCCGATCATCGAGATGCCGAGGATCATGTTGTTGCAGATCTTGGCGGCCTGACCGGCACCGGCCGCGCCGCAATGGAACACGCTCCGGCCCATCGCCTTGAGGATCGGTTCGGCGGCGGTGAACGCGGCCTCGGACCCGCCGGCCATGAAGGTCAGCGTGCCGGCCTTCGCGCCGCCGGTGCCGCCGGACACGGGCGCATCGACCGCCGGGCAGCCGCGGGCGTCGGCCAGCGCGTGGGCCTCGCGCGCGCTGGCGACGTCGACGGTCGAGGAATCGATGAGCAGGGTGCCGGCGGGCACGGCGGCCGTGAGTTGGGACCAGACCTCGACCACGTGGCGCCCGGCCGGCAGCATCGTCACCACCGCCTCGGCGCCCGCGGCGGCCTCCGGGACGGAGCCGGCGATGCCGATCCCGGCAGCCTTGGCCGTTTCCAGCGAGGCCGGGTCGAGGTCGAAGCCGCGCACCGCAAAACCCGCCCGCACGAGGTTGGCGGCCATCGGGCCGCCCATGTTGCCGAGCCCGACGAACCCGATCGTCCTGGTTGCCATCGGTGATGCTCCCTCGTGTGTCGGCGGGCCGGTCAGGCCGCGTCCGGGAAGACGGGCGCGGCCCGCGGCGTCAGCCAGCCGGCGATCCGCTCGGGATCGACCGCACTGAGCGTGGCCGGCGACCAGCGCGGCGCCTTGTCCTTGTCGATCACCGCCGCGCGGATGCCCTCGCGGAACTCGCCCTCGGCGAGGAGCGCCAGCGAGGCGTGGAACTCGCGCTCCAGGCAGGCTTCGAGGGTCTTTGCGGTCCGCCCGAGGCGGAGGAGGCGCAGCGTGATCACGAGGCTCGACGGCGATTTCTCCAGCAGCGTCGCCCGCGTGCGGGCCGCGAAATCGGAGCCGTCCGCGTCGAGCGCGGCCAGGATGTCGGCCACCGCGCCGAAAGCGAAGCAGCGGTCGATGACCGCGCGCGACGCGGCGAGCGGCGCGGGGCCGGGATCCTGCGCCAGCGCACCGATCGCCGCGCGCACGGCTGCGTGGCCGGCATCCGGCGGCAGCGCGGCGAGCGCCTCGATCAGGCGGGGGAGGGCGCCCGCCGGCACCATAGCGTCGGCGAAGCCGCACAGGATCGCGTCGGCGGCGCCCATCGGCTCGCCGGTCAGCCCGAGATAGATCCCGGTCTCGCCGGGCGCGCGCGCCAGCAGCCACGTGCCGCCGACATCCGGCAGGAAGCCGAGGCCGGTCTCCGGCATGGCGACGCGCGAGCGCTCGGTGACGACGCGGTGGCGGGCATGGCCCGAGACGCCGACGCCGCCGCCCATGGTGATGCCGTCCATCACCGCCACGAACGGTTTTTCGCACGCCGCGATGCGGGCGTTCAGCCGGTACTCGTCCCGCCAGAAGGCTTCCGCGAACGCCGTCCCGTCCGTCTCGTAGAGCGCGCGCAGGTCGCCGCCGGCGCACAGCCCCCGTTCGCCCTCGCCGGTGAGCAGGATCGCGGCGACGCCCGGATCGGCCAGGAAGCGGTCGAGGCCCGCGTCGATCGCCCCGACCATTGCGTGGGTGAGCGCGTTCAGCGCCTTCGGCCGGTCGAGGCGCAGGCGCCCGAGCGAGCCGACGCGCTCGACGATCACCTCGGCCATCACCGGCCCCCGAGCAGCGCGCGGGCGATGATCACCCGCATGATCTCGTTGGTGCCCTCCAGGATCTGGTGGACGCGGAGATCCCGGACGATCTTCTCGATGCCGTACTCGGTCAGATACCCGTAGCCGCCGTGCAGTTGCAGCGCCTCGTTGGCCACGCGGAAGGCCGCGTCCGTGACGTGGCGCTTGGCCATGGCGCAGAGCTTGGTCGCCTCGGGCGCCTTCGCGTCGAGGGCGGCGGCCGCGTGGCGCAGGAACGCGCGGGCGACTTCGAGGTCGGTTGCCATGTCGGCGAGGCGGAACTGCAGCGCCTGGAACTGCGAGAGCTTCTGGCCGAAGGCGCGCCGGTCGCCGAGGTAGGCGATCGTCCGGTCGAGCGCCGATTGCGCGCCGCCGAGCGCGCAGGCGGCGATGTTGAGCCGCCCGCCGTCGAGCCCGGCCATGGCGAAGCGGAAGCCTTCGCCCTCGGCGCCCAGCCGGTTCTCAACCGGCACCCGGCAGGAATCGAAGCGCACCGCGCGGGTCGGCTGCGCGTTCCAGCCCATCTTGCGCTCGTTGGCGCCGAACGAGAGGCCGGGCGTGTCCTTCTCCACCACGATCGCCGAGACGCCCTTGGCGCCCTCGCCGCCGGTGCGGACCATGCACAGGTAGAGGTCGCTGGCGCCCGCGCCCGAGATGAACTGCTTCTCGCCGTCGAGCACGTAGTGGTCGCCCTCGCGGACCGCGCGGGTGCGCAGCGCCGCCGCGTCCGAGCCGGAGCCGGCCTCGGTCAGGCAGTAGCTCGCGATGAGGTCCATGCGCGTCAGCGCCGGGAGCCAGCGGCGGCGCTGCGCCTCGCTGCCGAAGGCGTCGATGATCCAGGCGGAGAGGTTGTGGATCGACAGGAAGGCCGCCACCGTCGGGCAGCCCTCGCCCAGGGCCTCGAAGATCAGGCTCGCATCGACCCGGCTCAGCCCCGAGCCGCCGACATCCTCGCGCACGGTGATGGCGGCCATGCCGAGGGCCGCCGCCGCGCGAAACGTCTCGACGGGGAAGTGCCGGCGCGCGTCCCAGTCCAGCGCGTGGGGGGCGATGTGCGCGGCGGCAAAGCCCGCCGCCATGTCGCGGATCGCGGTCTGATCCTCGTCGAGCCCGAAGCGCATGGCTGAAGTCCTCCGCTTGCCGGTTCTCCCTCCCCCCTCTGCGGGGGAGGGTGGCCCGCGTCAGCGGGTCGGGAGAGGGGAGCGCCGTATCCGGAGAGGGCGTTCCCCTCTCCCGCTTCGCTCCGCTCAGCACCCTCCCCCTTCAGCGGGGGAGGGTCGGTTCAGCGCATCGTTGGGATCGAGAACTCCGCCCCGCTCTTGATCCCCGACGGCCAGCGCTGCGTCACGGTCTTGGTCTTCGTATAGAAGCGGATCGAGTCCGGCCCGTGCTGGTTGAGGTCGCCGAAGCCGGAGCGCTTCCAGCCGCCGAAGGTGTGGTAGGCGATCGGCACCGGGATCGGCACGTTGACGCCGACCATGCCGACGTTGACCCGCGCTGTGAAGTCGCGCGCGGCATCCCCATCCTGGGTGAAGATCGCGACGCCGTTGCCGTACTGGTGGGTCGAGGGCAGCGCCAGCGCCTCCTCGTAATCCTTCGCCCGCACCACGGAGAGGACGGGGCCGAAGATCTCGTCCTTGTAGATCGTCATCTCCGGCGTCACGCGGTCGAACAGGCAGCCGCCCATGTAGAAGCCGTTCTCGTAGCCCTGGAGCTTGAAGCCGCGCCCGTCCACGGCGAGCGTCGCGCCCTCGCGCACGCCCGCATCGATGTAGCCCTTCACCCGCTCGACCGCCTCGGCCGTGACCATCGGGCCGTAATCGGCCGACGCGTCGTGCGAGGGGCCGATCTTCAGGGCTTCCACCCGCGGGATCAGCCGCTCCATCAGCCGGTCGGCGGTGCCCTCGCCGACGGGCACGGC
>NZ_CAXTHR010000185.1:0-7291 GCF_964244095.1 uncultured Methylobacterium sp.
ACGGGGGTGTGGCTCACCACGTCGAGGAGTTGCCTGTGCGACCAGACGTCGTGCTCCAGCGGCGCGACGTTGAGGTCGCCCACCAGGATCGCCGGGCCGGACACCCGCCGCCCGCCCCAGGCGCGCAGATCGCGCAGGAAGTCGAGCTTGTGCGCGAATTTCGGGTTGAGCGCGGTGTCGGGCACGTCGCCGCCGGCCGGCACGTAGAAGTCGTGCAGTACGATGCCGGCCGCCGCCCCCGCCTCGGGGCCGAGCACCGCCGAGATGTGGCGCGCGTCCGCCCGCTCGCAGAAGCGCATCACGTCGCGGGTCAGCAGCGGGAACCGCGAGAGGATCGCAACGCCGTTGTAGCCCTTCTGGCCGGCGAAGACGACGTGCTCGTAGCCGGAGCCGCGCAACGCCTTCAGCGGGAAGGCGTCGTCCGGGCACTTGGTCTCCTGAAGGCAGAGCACGTCCGGCTTCGCCTCGGCAAGGAAGCGCAGCACGTGGTCGATGCGCAGGCGCACCGAGTTGATGTTCCAGGACGTGACGGTGAGGCGCAACGGAGCCGCTCGCGTTGTTCGGGGAAGGGTGCCGCGCCGCGATAGCGCGATTCGGCGGCCGTTTCATCGCCGCGGATCGGGACGCCGCGGAATTGCCGTGCTCCGCGGCGAACGAAGGGCTATGTCCCCGCGGACTTCGCAAAGACCTGCCCCCGAGAGATCTGCTTCCGAGAGATCTGCCCCCGAGAGACCCTGGCCCTTGTCGCGCTTCCGCTCCATCCTCTTCAACGCCTACTGGGCCGCCTGGACGGCCCTGTTCCTCGCCCCGCTCGCCGTGCTCGCGGCCTCCGGCTCGCCGGTCCGGCCGATCCGGGCGGCGACGCGCCTGTGGGCGCGGGGCATCCTGTTCGGGTTGGCGCAGATCTGCGGCCTGCGCTACGTCGAGGAGGGGCGCGAGCGCATCCCGGCCGAGCCCTGCCTGATCGTCGCCAACCACCAGTCGGCCTGGGAGACGCTGGCCTTCCTCATCCTGGTGCCGGACGTGGCGATCATCGCCAAGCGCGAACTGGTCGCGATCCCCGTGGTCGGCTGGTTCCTGCGGCGCTCGCCGATGATCATCATCGACCGCGCCAACGGCACCCAGGCGCTGCGCACGATGATCGACGAGAGCCGGGCCGCGGTGGCGGACGGGCGCTCGGTGCTGATCTTCCCCGAGGGCACGCGCGGGACGATGGCCGAGCCGCTGCAGTTCAAGCGCGGCGTCGAACTGCTTTACGGGCGGCTCGGCCTGCCGGTGCTGCCGGTGGCGGTGAATTCCGGGCTGTACTGGCCGACCGGCTCCTCGACGCGGGCCGGCACCGTGACGGTGAGCTACCTCGCCGCCCTGGCGCCGGGCCTGCCGGCGGCCGAGTTCATGCGCGGCACCGAAGGCGCGATCGACCGCGAACTCGACCGCTGGCGGGCGGAGCCCGCGCTGAGGCCGGCGTGACCGCGGTTCAGTCGACCGCGCCGTAATAGGTGAAGTGCTTCCTCACCGGCTCGATCACGTCCCAGGTCCCCGAAAAACCCTTCGGCGTGACGAAGGCGTCGCCCGCGCGGTAGGTCCTCGACACGCCCTCGGCGTCGGTGACGATCACCACGCCCTCCAACAGGTGGATGAACTCGTCGCGCCCGAAATCGATACGGAACTTGCCCACGCGGCAGGTCCAGATCCCGGCGGCGAAGAGCTTGTCCGGGCTCTCGTATACGTAGGTCGCGGTCTGCTCCGGGCGCCCCGAGAGGATGCACGACCGCTCCGGCCAGTACGTCGCGGCGGCCGGCTGGACGACCGGGAAGTCGACGTTCCGCCTCACCGGTCCGTCGAGGACCGGCGGCGGCGGCGCGGCCGGCCTCCGGAAGGCCGGCATGCTGCCGGCGAAGGCGAGCATCGGCCCGGCTAGGGTGTGGAGAAGCCTGGCGATTTCCATGTCGATCCCCCTCGGAGCGCGACGACGCGGAGCCGACGGAACCGGCCCGCGCCGGCCGGAACGGATGATGTCCGGTCGAAGCCGCGTCAGGATATGGCAGATCGGTTTGTTGCCAAGTTTTTCCGAGGTGCGAAGGACAGACTTCGAGCCGCTTGCAGCCCTTGTTCCCCAGTTCCATGCGCTAAGGGTTAAGAAAACTTCGCGGCGTGCCGTCTCGCGAATTCTGGAATCGACCGGTGTTTCGCCTCAGGGCGTCTGCGACTGTCGGATCCGCTCCTGCATCGCCTTGTCCTCGGGGCGCCCGTAATTGATGAAGAACAGGTTGCCGTCCACCGCCTTGCCCTTCTGCAGGTTTGAGAGCTGCACGGTGGTGAGGTAGCCCTGCGGATCGGTGATGCGCCACTGGCTCAGCACCTTCACGTCGGCGTCGAAGAACAGCTGGATCCTCGACGTGCCGCCGAGCGTCGCGCGGTCCTCCAGGCTGATGCGGATCCCGCCGGGATCGTTCGACACGTCGCTCACCGCGAGGTCGCGGGCGAGGTCGATCTTCTCGCGCAGCAGGAATTTCAGAGGCGTCTGCGCGATGAAGTACAGGTCCTGGGTCGCGAGCTTGCGGTCGCGCACCGCCACCGAGGTACCGTCGGCGACGACCTCCAGCGGCGAAGGCTGATCGTAGTCGAAGCGGAGCCGCCCCGGCTTGGCGATGAACAGCTTGCCGCCGATCCGGCGCCCGTCCGCCGCGATCTGGAGGAACGTGCCGGTGAGCGTCGTCATGCCGTTGAAGTAGGCGTTAGCCTGGGCGAGCACGGTCGCCGCATCCGGCGGCTCGGCGGGCGAAGCGGCCTGCGCGGCGGCCGGCGCGCCGACGGCGGCGACCTTCGCCTCCGGGGACACGGGCTTGGCCGCGCCCGGCTTAAGGCTGCCGGTCTTCTCGGTGGGATGCGCCTTCGCGTCCTTGCCCGCGTCCTTCGTCGTGTCCTTGCCGGCCCTGGCGACGGGCTTCTTCGCGGGGGCCGGCGGCGGCGCGGCTTCGGGCTCCGGGGCGGGGGCCGGCTGCTCCTTGCGGCCGAACAGGCCATCGAGGAAGCTGCTGACCTGGGCGTCGGCCGGCGCGACCGGGGCGAGCCAGGCCCCGAGGACGAGCAGGGAGCCGGCGAGGCGGGTTCGGCGGCCGAGCATGGCGGGAAATCTCCTGGGCGGCCGGGCACGGCGTTCGATGAGGCCCGCTTAGAGCCCCGCCCTGTGGCGAAGATGCGACGCCGGGCCGAAAACGGACCGGCCGCGCTGGCGATGAGCGGCGCTTCCGGATCGACGGATCGATCCGGAAGCGAGAGCCTCACGCGTCGTCGTACATCGCGGCGGCGTGGGGGGCGCCCTCGACCAGGATCTCGCGCTTTCCGGCGTGGTTGGCCTCGCCGACGATGCCCTCGACCTCCATCCGCTCCATGATCGAGGCGGCGCGGTTGTAGCCGATCTGGAGGCGGCGCTGGATGTAGCTCGTGGACGCCTTGCGGTCGCGAAGCACCACCTGGATCGCCTGCTCGTAAAGGTCGCCCGCTTCGCCGCCCGAGGCCGCCACGAACGCGCCGACGTCGAAGACCGGCAGGTCGGCCTCCTCGGCCTCCGCCTCGACAGCCTCCGGCTTTCCGGGCTTGCCCTTGCCCTTGGGCGCGTCCTCGGCGGCCTCGTCGGCGGTGACGGCGTCGAGGTAGGCCGGCCGGCCCTGGCGCTTCAGGTGCGCGACCACGCTCTCCACCTCCGCATCCGAGCAGAACGGGCCGTGCACGCGCGTCGTGCGCCCGCCGCCGGCCATGAACAGCATGTCGCCCTGGCCGAGCAACTGCTCGGCGCCCATCTCGCCGAGGATCGTGCGGCTGTCGATCTTGCTCGTCACCTGGAAACTGATGCGGGTGGGGAAGTTCGCCTTGATCGTCCCGGTGATCACGTCAACCGAGGGACGCTGCGTCGCCATGATCAGGTGGATGCCGGCGGCGCGTGCCATCTGCGCCAGCCGCTGGATCGCGCCTTCGATGTCCTTGCCCGCCACCATCATCAGGTCGGCCATCTCATCGACAACGATCACGATGTAGGGCAGCGCCGACAGGTCCATCTCCTCGTTCTCGTACACCGCCTCGCCGGTCTGACGGTCGAAACCGGTCTGGACCGTGCGGGTGATGGTCTCGCCCTTCGCGCGCGCCTCGGCCATCCGGGCGTTGTAGCCGTCGATGTTGCGCACCGCGATCTTGGACATCTTCTTGTAGCGTTCCTCCATCTCGCGCACGGCCCACTTCAGAGCGATCACCGCCTTCTTCGGATCGATGACCACGGGCGAGAGCAGGTGCGGGATGCCGTCGTAGACCGAGAGTTCGAGCATCTTCGGATCGACCATGATCAGCCGGCATTCCTCCGGCTTCATGCGGTAGAGCAGGCTGAGGATCATGGTGTTGATCGCCACCGACTTGCCCGAGCCGGTGGTGCCGGCGACCAGCAGGTGCGGCATGCGCGCGAGGTCGGCGATGATCGGCTCGCCGCCGATGTTCTTGCCGAGGCACAGCGCGAGCTTGTGCTTGCTCGCGGAGAAGTCGGGCGCGGACAGAAGCTCGCGCAAGAAGACCGTCTCGCGGATCTCGTTCGGCAGTTCGATGCCGATGACGTTGCGGCCGGGCACCACCGCGACGCGGGCGGAGACGGCCGACATCGAGCGGGCGATGTCGTCCGACAGTCCGATGACGCGGCTCGACTTGGTGCCCGGCGCCGGCTCCAGTTCGTAGAGCGTCACGACCGGGCCGGGGCGGACCGCGAGGATGTCGCCGCGAACGCCAAAGTCCTGCACGGTCTGCTGGAGGTTCAGCGCGTTCTGCTCCAGCACGTCGGCATCGACCTCCGGACTCTCGCCGGGCACGGGCATGGCGAGCAGGTCGAGGGCAGGTAGCTCGTAATCGGCGTTCTCGACCGCGGCGATGGCGAGGTGCCGGCCGGCCGCGATCATGTGCGGGCGCGCGACCAGCGGCGTCGCCGGGGCAGCGACGGGCACGGGCAGGGGCACGGGCAGGGGCGCCTCGAAGACGATGGGCTCGATCGCCGCGATCTCGACCGGCTCGGGCCTGGCGACGGGCACCGCCTCCACCGGCTCGGGCACCGGCGCGGCCCTGCCGCGCAGCAGGACCGGGCGCGGGGCGATCGGCACGATCGCTTGCGCGGGTGCGGAGGTCGGCATCCCCTGCATCGGCTCGCCGACGACGAAGGTCTGCGCGAAATCCGCGGCGACCGGTTCGGCGAGACCTGCGTCGAACGCGGCCGGGATCTCGGCCGGCGACACGGCGGTCGGCGCACCGGGTTCCGGCGTCCTGGCCGGGCGGATCGCGGCACGCGCCGCCATCGCGGACAGCGCCGGGCGAGGGCGGATCGCGGCGGTCGCCGGCGCGGCCGGCGAGGGGAGGGGGGTGGTGCCGGGGCCGAACACCAGCGAGAGCGCGGGCCGTGCGGGGCCCGCGACCGGGGCGGGCTCGGGCTCGGACGGCACCTCGACCGCGGCGGCTTCCGCAACGCTCGTGTTGTCCTGGCCGTCCGCCGGTCGCAGCGGGCGGTCGAAGCGCGCGAGGCGGTCGAGGACGTGGACCGGCGCGGGCGGCGGCGGGCGCACTGTCGCGATGTCGACCAGCGTCGCGACGGTGAGGCATTCGGCACCCGGTGCCGCGGCGACGGCAAGCTCGGCCGCCGCGGGCGCGGCGATCGCGTCGGCCGCACGTCCCGAGGCGGCCTCGGCCTCCAGCGCCGCCCAGGCCTCGACGGACGACCAGTCGCCGGCCTCGAACCAGGGCCGGACGTCGGACCAGTTGGGCAGCTCCGACAGGTCTCGGGCTTCCGCCGGAACCGCCGGCGCGGGCGCCGTCCCGGCGGAGAGCTCGACCGCGGGGCGGGACGGGCGCCGGTCGGGCGTGCGGAAGAACCGGACGCCGGGCGGCGCGACGAAGGGCTGGCGCCAGAGCGGCAGCGGGGCGCCCGGGGGGGCGATCTCGGCCTCCGCTGCGCGCTCGGCCTCCGTGGCAGCCTCGGCATCCGCCCGCTCGCGGGCGTCGCGGAGCGCGGCATCCCGCGCGGCCTCGGCGGCGACCGCTGCGGCGCCTGCCTCGGCCCGGGCCTGCTCCACGGCCGTGCGCTCGGCCTCCAGCGCCCGCTGGCGGCGCTCCTGGAGGATGGTGTCGGGGGTGCGGGTGTAGCGCACGGCGGATGGGGCGACCCCTTGCGCCGGCATCGGCCGCGCCGCGCCGCGGGGCCGGTCGATGTCGTCGGGCGTGATCGCGGCGGGCCGGCGCGGCGAGCGGACGAGTACGCCCGGCGACGAGGCGGAGGCGTCGATCCGGCTCTCGGGGCGGAGGGCGTCCAGCATGTCGAGGCTCGCCCGGTCGTCGAAGACGTGGTCGGGCCAGCCCTGCGCGAAGACCGCATCCGCGTCGGCGCGGGCATCGGTCCATCCGCGCGGTGCCGCCCCGGTGCCGCGCCCGAGCAGCGCGTTCGGCGGGGTGAGCCAGCTCGGCGCGGGCCGGGTGCCGGCGATGGCGTAGCTCGGGCGCGGCGTGCCGCCGACCAGCCGGCGGGTCAGGCTCGCGCGCAGCGCCATCAGCCGGTGCGCCAGCGCGCCGAGCGTCAGGCCCGGGCGGTCGCCGCCGCGGCCGGGGCGAGAGGGGTCGCGATGAGAATAGGGAGGCCGGCCCGATGCGCGCATGGATTCTCAGGACACTCGAAACACGAAACGCCGCCTCGCCGGGAGCGGTCGATCGGAGTTAGGCCGATCGTCGTTAACAGAGCCTTGAAACGGCCTCGCGCCGGCCGCTGGAGGGCAGGGCCGACACCGGGTAAACTGCCTGCGATTCCTCCTTCGCGCGGGTCGGCAAGTCCTTGGCACAACCCCTTCTCCCGGCAGGTTTCCGGTCGCTCTACGCCCACGGCTTCGCCCGCGTCGCCGCCTGCACCGGCCGCAGCCATCCGGCCGAACCGGAGCGCAACGCCGACGCGATCCTGCGCCTCGCGGAGGAGTGCCACGGGAAGGGCGCCGTGCTGGCGGTGTTCCCGGAACTCGGCCTGTCGGCCTACGCGATCGAGGACCTGCTGCTCCAGGCGACCCTCCTCGACGCGGTCGAGGCGGCGGCCGCGCGGCTGATCGCGGCCTCGGGCCGGCTGCGCCCGCTCCTGCTCGTGGGCGCCCCCGTGCGCTGGCGCGACCGGATCTACAACGGGGCGCTGGCGATCCAGGGCGGGCGCCTCCTCGGCGTGGTCCCGAAGATCCACCTGCCGAACTACCGGGAGTTCTACGAGAAGCGCCACTTCGCCTCCGGCGCCGGC
>NZ_CAXTHR010000186.1:0-7259 GCF_964244095.1 uncultured Methylobacterium sp.
CCGCCCATCGGGTACCAGACGCCCTCGGCGGTCTGCATGTGTGCGATGGCGCAGAGCACGGCGGGCGCGCCGTAGGGCGAGGAGCCGACATACTGCACGAAGTGGTCGAGCATCTGGGCGAGCCGAGCGTCCTTGACCTTGCCGCGGATGGTGCTCGCCACCGAGGCGTGCATCCGCAGGGCCAGCACGTCGCGGAGCGTGCCGGGGTTCAGGTTGGCGCGGATGTTGATCGTGTCGAACAGGTCCTCGACCGGCTTCCAGAAGAAGAATTTTTCCGAGATGTCGTGCAGGTTCTCGGAGACCGCGAGAAATTTCTTGTACCCGTCGCCCGCGCCCGTGCCGGGGGCGAAGCGGTCCATGTCGGCGGCCATGCGGGCGACGCCCTGCATCAGGTCGATGCGGGTGCCGTCGTCGAAGAAGCAGCGCCATTGCGGGTCGAGGCGGCGCAAGTCGAGGTAGTCGTGCAGGTTCCGGCCGGCCTCCGCGAAGATGCGCTCCAGGACGCGCGGCACGGTGAGGATCGTCGGCCCCATGTCGAAGCGGAAGCCGCCCTCGTGCAGCACCGCCGCCTTGCCGCCGAGCCAGTCGTTCTTGTCGTAGACCGTCACCCGGTGGCCGCGCGCCGCGCTCACGCAGGCCGCGGCCAGCCCGCCCAACCCGCTGCCGACCACGGCGACCGAGGAATCCTGGCTCATCTGCAACGTCGCTCCCCGCCGCTTCATCCGGCCAAGGCGAAGCTAGAACCGCCGCCGGCCCGGTCAACGCGCCACCCGGTCGCGGCCGTGCGCCAGCTTGCCTGCGCCGTGGACAAGTTGTCCAGGAAGTTCGCGATCTCGCGGCGGCGGTGGCGTGCCTCCAGCACGTCGGGGCCGAGGCCGAGGCGCCACGCGATCGTGCGGCGTTCGGAGTCCGGGGCATCGTGAAGCGCCGCGATCTCGGTGCAGAGCGAGGCGACCGCGGCGGCGTCCGTCGCGAGGCCCGCGGCGATCACGTCCTCGGCGCTCGCGCGCAGCATCGCGGCGAGTTCGTCGAGGTCGGTCTCGGGATGGTACTGCGTTCCCTGGAACAGGCCGGCACGGTGCCGGATCGCGATCGCCTGCACGTCGAGCAGGGCGTTCGCGGCGAGCACCAGCGCGCCGGGCGGCGGCACGATCACGGCGTCGAGGTGGATCGCCGGCGCGTCCCAGGCGGCAGCGCGGCCGGCGAGCAGCGGGTGGCCGCGCCCGGCCTCCGTCGCGCAGATGCGGCGGGCGAAGCCGTATTCGGGCCCGCGCGGATTGCGTCCGGCATCGCCGCCGGCCACCGCGGCGGCCACCTGCATGCCCCAGCACGAGCCGAAGCTCGGGAGTCCGGCCTCGAAGGTCGCGCGCATCAGGTCGAGCTGGCGCCGCACCGCGGGGACGTCCTCGCCGACGCGCAGGCTCGACCCGGTGAGGATCAGGCCGTCGAAATCCGCGAGCCCGGCCCCGTCCGGCAGGGCGGCATCCGCGTCGGCCGGGTTGAACGGGATGCAGGTCGCGCCCGGCATCAGGTCGGCGACCACCGCGGCATAGGCCGCCGCCGTGGTCCGCCCCGCCGTGGCGATGCGCATCGCGCGGCCTTCGCGGTCGTTGCCGTCGGCGATCAGCAGGCGCAGCATCCCGGTCCTTCGCGTTCGATGGGGCGGCGTCTGTGCCCGAACCGCCGCTCCGCGTCGCGGCGACGCCGCGACGCGGGGCCTTCGGCCGCGCTCGCGCGCCGTCACGCCATGCGCCGCGAGACCAGCCCCAGCGCCGCGCCGAGCCCCGCGAGCGCGACGGCCAGGAGCACGCCCCAGGCGGTCAGCGAGGCCGGGATGCCGTCGCCCAGCGCGCCCTGATACGCCTCGATCGCCCAGGCGTTCGGGGTGAGCCAGCCAGCCTGCTGCAGCCAGGGCGGCATCAGGAAGCGCGGCACCATGCTGCCGCCGACCGCCGAGAGCAGCAGCACGCCGAAGGTCGAGGCCAGATGCGCCTGCTGGCGGGTCGCCGCGGCGGCACACGCCGCGAGCGCGAGGCCGGCGGCCATCGCCGAGACGAGGAGGCAGGTGAGGAGGAAGGCCGGCCAGTGCGGGCCGATCTCGACGCCGTAGAGGAGGGCGGCGGCCGCGAAGATCAGCCCGGCCTGGACCACGCCCTGCACCGTCAGGAAGCCGAACTTGCCGAGCACGATCACCGCCAGGCCGCCCGGCCCCGCCATCAGCCGGTCGGCGAGCCCCGAGGCGCGCTCCTCGGTGAGCGACATCGCGCCCTGCATCGCGGCAAACAGCAGGAACACCGCGGTGATCGCGCCCGCATAGTAGCTCACCCGCTCGTTGGCCGCGCCCGACGCGGTGCTGCGGCGCTCGACCAGCGCGGCGAAGCTGAACGGCTCCTTCCTGGCGCGCTGCTCGGCGAACGCCTGATCGAGGAACGCGCGCTCGTCCGGACCGATCTTGCCGCTGTGCTCGACGTCGGCGACGATCCGGGACAGCACCACGTCGGGCAGGGCTTCGTTCAGCACGCGCTGGAGCTGGCCCAGCGCGATCGGGGTAGCGAGCGCCTTGGCCGGGTTCTCGACCAGGACGACCGGCTGCCCGGCGGGCGCGCCGCCGGCCGCCGCCGCGAGGTCGCCGCGCAGCACGAGCGCGACGTCGACCGCGCCGGCGCGCACCGCCGCGACGATCCCCGGCAGCGTGGTCTCGCGCAGCCGCGTGACGCGCAGCGACGGGTCGGCTTCGAGGGCCGTCATCAGGCGCCCGGTGGTCGCGGTACCCGCGAGGTCGGCCAGCCCGAGATGGATGCGGATGCGGTCGCCGACCGCGCCGGAGAAGATCGCGGCGAAGATGACGAAGATCACCGTCGGCAGGACGAAGGCCATCACCAGGGCGGCCCGGTCCCGCACCAGGCTCAGCAGCATCACGCGGAAGGCTGCGCCGATCATCGGATCGCTCCCCCGGTCAGCCGCAGGGCCTCGGCGGGGCGGAGAACCACGGCGTCGTCGTGGAGGGCATCGAGGTAGAGGGCTTCGAGGCCCGGGGCGCGCACGCGGACCTCGGAGGCCGGCACGCCCTGCGCGCGCAAGGCGCCGAGCAGCGCCGCCCCGTCGAGGCCCTGGCCGGCGCGGCTCGCGGCCCGCCACACCAGGGGCGTCTGCGAGGGCGCGAACCCCGCGCGGCGCAGGGCAGCCTCCGCCGGAGGGCCGGGGGGGAGGCTGAGCGCGACCTCGTGCTCCGGGGCGCCGGCGCGAAGCTGCGCCAGCAGGTCGGCGAGCGCGCCTTCCCGGACGATCCGGCCCTGCGCCATGAAGGCGACGCGGTCGGCGAGGCGCTCGGCCTCGGCGAAGTCGTGGGTCGCGACCAGGATCGCGGTGCCGCCCGCGCGCAGGCGGCCGAGCACGGCGTGGATCGCAGCGCGTGCCACGAGATCGACCCCTTGCGTCGGCTCGTCGAGGAGCACGAGGGCCGGGCAGCCCATCAGGCTCGCCGCGATGTTGACCCGGCGCTGGTAGCCGCCCGAGAGCAGGCCGACGGGGCGCGCTTCCATCGCGGCGATGTCGGTGACCGCCATCGCCTCGGCCACCGCCTGCGCGCGACGCCGCCGGCCGATCCCGGCGAGCTGCGCGAACACGCCGAGGTTCTCGGCGACGGTGAGGCGCGGATAGAGCGCGATCTCCTGCGGCACCCAGCCGATCGCCCGGCGCGCGGCGCGGACCCGGAACGGGTCCTGCCCGCCGACCCGCACGGCTCCGGCCCCGGGCGCGAGGCGGCCGGCGATCAGCCGCATCAGGGAGGTCTTGCCCGCGCCGTTCGGCCCTAGCAGCGCCAGGGTCTCGCCGGCCCGGAGCGCGAGATCGACCCGGTCGACGACCCGCCGCTCGCGATAGGCGAGCACGGCGCCGGCGAGGCGGACCAGGGGCTCCGCCACGGCGGGACTCAGTGGCGTGGCAGGGCGCGGGCGAGCCGGAGGCGCAGCGCGGTCCCCGGCTCGCGGAGGGTGAACGCGGCCTGGGCGAAGTCGGGCCGGGCCTTGCGCCCGACGGCACCGGAGAAGCCGTAGGGCTCAAGCGGCAGACCGAGCCCGGTGCGGTCGAGGCGGCCGTTTCCGTTCAGGTCCTGGAACGCCGCGACGGCGTAGGCGCCCGACGTCACGTCCTTGAAGACGACGTGCAGCGCCCCGCCGCGGACCGGCGCGTCCTGCCCGCGGGCGCAGTCATCCTCCGACAGGCCGCCCTGGCAGAGCGCCACGTAGACCGAACCGCCGGGCTCGGCGCCCTCGACCTCGACCTCGACGGTGGCGGCGCGGGCGGAGGCGAGACCCGCCAGCATCGCCGCCAGAGCGAGGACGACCCGGTCCGAACGGCCGCGGCCTGCCGCCCAGGACGGGCCAAGCGAGAACGGGCCGGGGCGGCAGGCTGTCACGAAACCTCGCCGCCGGCAGCGAGTGCTGCCGTCTCCGGCACGCCGGACGTCGCGGCGACGCGGGCGCCGGCGAGTTCCTCGATCAGCAGGCGGGCCGAGATGCGGGCGCCCTCGTAGATCACCGGGAGGCCGGAGCCCGGATGCGTCCCGCCGCCGACGAGGTAGAGGCCCGGCCCGAACCGGTTGTGGGGGCGGAAATAGAGCATCTGCATCAGATCGTGGGCGAGGTTGAAGGTGGCGCCCTCATAGACGGAGAACCCGTCCTGCCACTCGACCGGGTCGACGATGCGCTCGTAGCGGATGCGGCTCTCGATGTCGGGCAGGCCGAGGAGCTTCAGCCGTTCCAGCACCAGGGCGCGGTAGGACGCCCGCGTCGCCGGCCAGTCGATCCCCGCCTTCAGGTTCGGCACAGGCACCAGCACGTAGAGGGCGGTGTGGCCCGGCGGCGCCATGCCGCCGTCGGTGTAGCCCGCATGCTGCACGTAGAGGGAGGGCTGCATCGGCAGCGTGCCCTCGGTAATCTCGCGGATGTTGCGCTCGTATTCCTCGGCCAGCAGGATCGTGTGGTGCCCGAGCTTGTCCGGCACCGTTCCCTCGATGCCGAGATACATCATGAAGGTCGAGCACGAGAGCCGCGCCTTCCCGATCTTGGCGTCGCGCCAGCGCGGGCGGCGCGCTTCCGGCACCAGATCCTGGATCACCTTGGCGAAGTCGCCGTTGATGACGACCGCGTCGGCGGGGAAGGTCTCGCCGTCCGCGACCACGCCGTCGGCGCGCGCGCCGTCGAAGGTGACGCGCTCGACCGCGGTCCCGAGGCGGAGGTCGACGCCCATGCGGCGGCACAGGCCCGCCATCGCCTCCGAGACGGCGCCGCAGCCGCCGACCGGGTGGTAGACCCCGTGCTCGTATTCGAGAAACGACAGGATCGTGAACAGGCTCGGGCAGCGGAACGGCGACATGCCGAGGTATTTCGTCTGGAACGCGAAGGCGAGGCGCACCCGCGGGTCGGCGAAGTAGCGCCGCAGCTCCCCGTCGACGCTGCGGCCCGGATGCAGGTAGGGGAGGGCGCGCAGCATGCCGGGGCTCGCCATGCTGCGCAGCGTATGGAACGCCTGCTGCAGGATGGGTTTGAAGAACTTCAGCTTCACCCGGTTGTCGGCGAAGAACTTCTTGACGTTCCTGGCGTCCTCCGGGGCGATGCGGGCGACCTCCGCTTCCAGGCGGTCCATGTCGCCGGTGGCGCGGATCTCGCCGCCCGCCTCGAAGACGAGGTGGTATTGCGGATCGAGCCGTTCGAGCTTGACGTGGTCCTCGAGCCGCTCGCCGCAGGACGTGAAGATGTCGGCGAGGATCTGGGGGTAGAGGAAGAACGTCGGGCCGATATCGAACTTGTAGCCGCCCGGCGCCTCAACCGTCTTGGTGCGGCCGCCGACCTGGCCGTCCTTCTCGAACAGCGTGACGTGCAGGCCGGCCCTGGCCAGCAGCAACGCGGTGGCCAGGCCGCCCGGCCCGGCACCGACGACCACGACCCGACGCCCGGACAGCGTCCGCAGGCCCTCCCGTGACTGAAGCAACGCGACCGACTCCTCACAAAAACCGCGGCGAACGGGCGGCCCCGCGCGGTCCGCCATCTGCCAAGCTAGCTTGACGCGGGTTCACGGCAATTGCAGCCCTTTGTCGCGCGCAAGGTCGTGATCGCGCACAAGCCGCTGCCCTGCGCCGGCGATACGATGCAGCGCGATCGCGCCGGCGACGGCGACGTTGAGGGAATCGACGCCCGAGGCCATCGCGATGCGCAGGCCGCGCATCCGCGCCAGCAGGGCGGCCGGCAGGCCGGGGCCCTCGGTGCCGAGCAGCAGCAGCACCCGGGGCGGCGGCGCGAATGCGGCCAGATCCTCCGACGCGCCGGGGCTGAGCGCGACCGGCACCAGACCGAGCCTCTCGGCGACGCCGAGCCAGTCGCCGCCGGGATCGAGCCGGGCGAACGGCACCGTCAGCGCCGCGCCGGCCGAGACGCGGATCGCCTTGCGGTAGAGCGGATCGCAAGCTCCGGCGTCGAGCAGGACCGCGTCGGCGCCGAACGCGGCCGCGTTGCGGAACACGGCGCCGACGTTGTCGTGGTTGGTCAGCCCGGCAAGCCCGACGACCAGCGCCGGGGCGGGGCCTGCGGGGACGACGCCGTCGGCCGCGGCCTCCTCGCCGCGGATGCCGACGGCGAGCACCCCGCGGTGGATCGGGAAGCCCGCCACCGCGCTCATCACCCTTCGCTCGGCGACGTAGACCGGCGGCCGTCCCGGACAGGCGTCGAGCGCATCGGACAACCCGGCGACGCGCTCGGGCAGGAGCAGGATCGATTCGGCCCGGAAGCGGGCGCGGCCCGAGAGCAGCCGCCGCAGCGTCACTTCGCCCTCGACGATGAAGCGGCCGGCGCGCCCGATCAGGTCGCGCTCGCGCATCATGGCGTAGGGGCCGAGCCGCGGGTCGGCGGGGTCGGCGATCGGCTCCGGGCTCACGAGGCGGGGCGGCCGCCCATCCGGACCGCGAGCGGGTCGGCCTCGGCCCGGGTCGGCACCTTCACCAGGGCCTCGCCGTCGAGCACGACCTCGCCGGCCACCGAGCAGGTGCAGGTGAGGCGGGCGCGGCGGCGCTCGGGAACGAGTTCGGCCACCTCCACGGTCACGTCGACGGTGTCGCCGATGCGCACGGGCGCGCGGAAGTTCAGGGTCTGGCTGATGTAGACGGCGCCGGGGCCGGGCAGCCGCGTGCCGAGCACCGCCGAGATCAGTCCGGCGGTGTAGAGGCCGTGGGCGATGCGGGTGCCGAAGGGCGTGCGCGCCGCGAA
>NZ_CAXTHR010000187.1:0-7167 GCF_964244095.1 uncultured Methylobacterium sp.
GAGACGCCGCCGCGGAACAGGCGCCCGCGCTCGGTCCAGGCGACGACGCCGAGCGCCAGGGCGCCGAGCCCGGCATAACCGAAGGCGATCGGCAGCATCGTGCCATCGAATGCCTGCCCGATCAGGAAGCCGCACAGCGCCCCGAGGATGGTGGTGTAGAACCCGAGGAACGACGAGGCCGTGCCGGCGATCGCGCCGAGCGGCTGGAGCGCCAGTGCGTTGAAGTTCGGCATGGCGAAGCTGAGCAGGAACTGGTTTCCCGCGAGCACCGCGAGGAACAGGGCGAGCGGCGGACGCCCGCCATAGGCCAGCCCGAGCCCGACCTGCGCCACCGCCACCGCGACGAAGGCCGCGAGCCCCGCATGCGAGAGCGCGCGCATCCCGAGGCGGCCCACGACGCGGGCGTTGATCAGCGTCGCCACGCCCATCGCGCCGGCGACCAGCCCGAAGGCCAGCGGGAACAGGGCGCCGAGCCGGTAGAGCCCGGTGTCGAACACCTGCTGGGCCGAGCCGACATAGCCCATGATGCAGCCGGTGAGCAGGCCGAGCGCCGTGGCGTAGCCGATCGCGACGCGGCAGCGGAGCGTCGTGCGCAGGGCTTCCGCGGTCGCCGCGAAGGAGAGCGGGCGCCGGTATTCCGGATGCAGGGTCTCGGGCATGCGGATGGCGAACCACAGCGCGAGCCAGCCGGCGAGCACCAGCATCGAGACGAAGACGTAGGTCCACGAGCCGAGCGCCAGCATCGCGCCCCCGATCGCCGGCGCGATCATCGGCACGATCAGGAAGACCATCATGATCAGCGACATCACGCTCGCCATCTCGCGGCCGGCGAAGCGGTCGCGCACGATCGCGGTGGACAGCACCCGCCCGCCGGCGGCGCCGAGCCCCTGGACGACCCTGGCCGCGAGCAGCCACGCGAAGGAAGGCGCGACCATCGCCAGCAGCGTGCCGGCGACGTAGAGCGCGAGGCTCGCGAGCAGCACCGGCCGCCGGCCGAGCGCGTCGGAGACCGGTCCGTAGACGATCTGCGCGACCCCGAAGCCGATCATGTAGACGTAGATCAGCCATTGCAGCCGGTTCGGGTCGGGCACGCCGAACCGCTCCTGGATCGCCGGGAAGGCCGGCAGCAGGTTGTCGATCGAGATCGCGGTCACCGCCATCATCAGCCCGACGATCGCCACGAACTCGGAGAAGCCCGGCCCGGCCCAGGGACGCTCGGGCCGGATCGCCTGGCCTTCGGGAGGATGCGGCCGGATCGGTGCTGTCACGGGGATGCCTCGGGCGGCGCCTCGTGGCGCGGCGGCCCCGTCATCCGGCCGGTTCGCGGCGGCGGTGTGGCCGGCGCATGCGCCCGACGCCGGGGTGATCCCGGGCGCGGCGCCGGAACGGAAACGGTCCCGCTTCGTTGGCCCGGCGACATCCGACTTGTTCCGGGAGCCGCCGTGTCGACGCTCGTCCGTATCCTCCTCGCGATCTTCCTGCCGCCGATCGCCGTGCTCGTCACCAACGGCATCGGCCTGCAGTTCCTGCTCAACATCCTGCTGACGCTGATGTTCGGGCTGCCGGGAATGATCCATGCCCTCTGGCTGATGAACCGCGACCGCCCCCTCGTCTGAGGGATGTGCACGAAGGAAAAAGCCGCCGGTCCCTCGGACCGGCGGCTTTTTCATGGCGCGAACGCACGAGAGAAACGCAGGAGCCGGCTCTACGGCTTGTCCGCCTTGGCGGTCCGCAGAGCCGGCAGCGTCTCCTTGCGGGCCGGCGGCCCGTGCGCGACCTTCGCGGGACGCGCGGCGGCCTTGACCGGCTCGGCGACCAGGGCATCGGCGGCCTGCGTCTCCGGGATCGCCGGGCTCTCCTTGGCGAACACCTTTCCGAGCAGCGTCCGGTAGGCGCTCGGATCGTCGTCCGCGCCGGCGAGCGTGATCCGCGCGGGCCTGGCCTTCCCGGCCTCCTTCGCGGGCTCGTCCGCAGCATCGGGCTGCCTAGCCATCAAGGTCCGGACCGCGGGCTTGGCTACATCGGGCTTGCCGGTCTTCGCGGGGGCGGCCGCCGCCCTGGTCGGGATCGGCGCCTCGGCGGCAGCGAGCATCACCGGCTTGCCCTTGGCGTCGACCTCGATCTCGCGCGGGCCGGCAGCGAGGCTCTCGGGACGGCTGACGTCGCCGAGGTTGTGCCGGCCGTACTCCTTGGCGCTGTAGGGAACCTCGGTCTCGGTGCCCGACAGGCTCGCGAAGGCCGTCGTCTGCTCGGCCCGGAAGACCGGGTTCCCGCCGCCGTCGTCGTAGACGATCCGCGTCGCGGGCGTGCCCTTGGCGACGAGTTCGGCGATCTCGCGGTCGTCGTGGGCGCGCTTCTCGGCGACCAGCGGATCGAGCTTCGGCGCGCACGCGCCCGCCGCCGCGTCCGAGCCACCGAACACGTACTTGGCGCCGCAGAGCCCGACCTTCGGTTCCTCGTGCAAGGCCTCGAACCAGTCCGAGCCCTCCTTGAGGTTGCGCCAGAACGGGGCGTTCGGATCGTTCCGGTGCTTGGCCATGTTCTGGGCCGTCATCCGGAACGGATAGGACTGGAACTGGAAGGCCCGCTGGCCGCCGGCGAAGGCCTCGCGCGCCACGGCGTAGAGTTCGGACATCGAGGCATCGGTCATCGCGAAGCACCCGGCCGAGGAGCAGGTGCCGTGGACCATCAGGTAGTTGCCGGTTCCGCCGTTGGCGCGGTCGTAGGCGTTGGGGAAGCCAGTATCGAAGGAGAGGTAGTAGGCCGAGTTCGGGTTCATCTGGCCGGGGGTGATCGTGTAGAAGCCCTCCGGCGCCTGCCGGTCGCCCTGCTTGCGCTTGGGCCCGAGCTGGCCGGACCAGCGGCAGATCGGGTAGGTCTTCATGAGCGCGTACTGGCCGCTCGCCCCGCGCTTCCACACCTCCATCTCCGCCTCCTTCTTGTAGGCGCGGATCAGGATCGGGTCGCCCTGTTGCATACCCTTGGTATGCATCAGGGACAGGGTCTGCGGCGGGATCGGCGTGAGGGATCGCGTCGAGGCGCCGTTGACCAGTCCGTCCTGGCAGCCGCCCAGGCCCAGGACAACGACCAGGGCCGAGGCGACGACGATGGGGGCGATCAGCCTTGCAGCCGCGGACCGGCGCACAGCCATAGGAGAACCTCGTCCTCGATACACACCGCCCGCGGGCCGTTGGGCAGCCGTCGTGCGTCACTCCCCGACTCTCTAGCTTTGGTAAACTTACGCCTCCGTTACCGCAAGGATCGGCGCGGGCGTCGGCGCCCGCCGGTGGATCACGGGGACGCGTTCAGGGTCCGCCGCGACTCCGCCGCGATCGTGTCGAGGAGGAACGCGTCGTCGGCCGGGTCGGAGAGACGCAAACCGACTGATGCGGAAGGCGTTTCGATCGTCAGCCAGCGCAGGTCGGGACGCACGGAATCGGCGGCCGTCACCCGCCGCGCTTCGCATCCGGCGATCAGTTGCAGAAAGGTTAAATGGTTCCTGCTTACCTTCTGTGCTAAAACGTCGCAGATCTGGATCACGACCTCCGGAGGTGTGTGGTGTTGCGTCATCAGCCAGAATCGATTGTCCGCCGCCGGCATCGCCAGCGCGGTGCGCAGCCGCCGGACGCCCTCGGTCAGGAAGCGATGGTCGCCGGCGTCGGCCGCCGGATCGTGGTGGTTGAAGACGCAGTCGAGCCCGTAGCGATCGCGATAGAGCCGGTGGCGGCCGCGCCACAGCCCGTCGCCCCGCCGCTCGGCGTCCGGGATCGACTCGAGCTGCGTGCGATCGACCAGGGCGGCGAAGTCGTCGGCGAGGCAGTCGCGGACCATCCCCGGCGTGGTGAAGATCCAGTCGAAGGGGCCGGACCAGGCGCGAAGGCCCAGCGTCTTCAGCACGTGCGCCATCTGGCAATGGGCGCCGAGCGAGACGTGGTTGACCGCGCCCGGCTCGGCGGCCGCGCCGGCGAGCCGACGCCCGAGCCCGCGCAGCAACCCGATCCCGAACGGGCCGCCGCCGTCCGGAGCGGTCACAGCCGCCGGCCGATCTCGAGGAACTTCCGCGCGCGCCGGTCGCGGACCTCGTCGGCAGCGACGCCGTCGAACTCGGCGAGCGCGCCGGCGAGCGCGTCGCCGGCGGCGGCGATGGCGCCGGCACGGTCGCGATGCGCGCCGCCGGTCGCCTCGGGGACGATCGCGTCGATGATGCCGAGCCGCATCAGGTCCTGCGCGGTGATCTTCATCGCGGTCGCCGCATCGTGCGCCCGGCCCTGGTCGCGCCACAGGATCGAGGCGGCGCCCTCCGGCGAGATCACGCCGTAGATCGCGTGCTCCATCATCAGGACGCGGTTGGCGGTGGCGATGGCGATGGCGCCGCCCGAGCCGCCCTCGCCGATCACCAGCGCGACGTTCGGGACGCCGAGCCCCAGGCAGGCCTCGGTGGAGCGCGCGATGGCCTCGGCCTGTCCGCGCTCCTCCGCCTCGATGCCGGGGAAGGCGCCGGCGGTGTCGACGAAGGCAAGCACCGCCAGGCCGAAACGGTCGGCCAGTTCCATCAGGCGCACCGCCTTGCGGTAGCCCTCGGGACGGGCCATGCCGAAATTGTGGCGCAGGCGCGTCTCGGTGCTCGCGCCCTTCTCCTGGCCGAGCACGAGGACCGGCCGGCCGCGGAAGCGCCCCATGCCGCCGACGATCGCCTCGTCCTCGCCGAAAGCGCGGTCGCCGGCCAGCGGCGTGAAGTCCTCGATCAGGCCGGCGCAGTAATCGACGAAGTGCGGGCGCTGCGGGTGGCGGGCGACCTGCGTCTTCTGCCAGGGCGTGAGGGTCGCGTAGATCTCGGCGAGCGCCTGCGCCGCCTTGGCCTCCAGCCGGCCGACCTCCTCGCTGATCACGACCGCGCCGTCGCGGGCGCCGACCGCGCGCAGTTCCTCGAGCTTCGCTTCCAGTTCGGCGACAGGCTTCTCGAAGTCGAGGTAGGAGCGCATCGCCGCCATCGTTGTCCCGGAACTCCCATCCGAACGGCCGGCGCGGGGGCGGCGCGCGTGAAGGCGGCGCCCCGGCCGCGGACGGCGCGAGGTGTTGGCGAAGCGGGCACGGGTGTCAACCGCCGGCGGGCCGCCATGCTCGGGCCGCGTTGTCGTGGGGTCCTTACGCGCATGAACCGATGGAGAGCCCCTTCGATTCGCGCCGGCGGCGCCGTCGTCCTCGCGCTTTGCGCCGGGATCGCGTGCGCGCAGGCGCCCGCCGTCAAGCCGGGCCTGGAGCAGGCCGCCCGCGACAGCGCCGCGAACATGGACGCGATGCAGAAGGCGATGGACGCGCGGGTCCGGCGGGCGACGCGGAGCATCTGCGCGGGCTGCTCCGGCGGCGCGAACCGGCCGCATCGCGGCGTTCCGCGGCCGGTCGAGGAACCGCGCCCGCGCGATCCCGCCCAGGCGCCGGGGGATTGAGGCGGAGCCGTATACCGGCGGCCGTTGACCGTGAACGGGTCGAAAGCCTCCGCCGCACCGGCGCGGAGTCCTGCTTGCCGACGGCCGATCGCGGAAGGGCCTCGCGTGATGGCCCTGGGATATGAAGGCTCTCGGATATCAGGCCGCCTGCGCCTCGACGCGGTTCCGGCCCGACGCCTTGGCGCGATAGAGCGCGAGGTCGGCGCGCTTGAGCATCTCGCCCGGTCCGGCATCCGCCAGTTCCCGGATCGCGACGCCGATCGACACCGTGACGGCGACGCGGCGCGTGTCCCGATGGACCGGGAACGGCATCCCCTCGATCCGCTCGCGGATGCGTTCGGCGATGGCGCGCGCCTCCGCGAGGCCGGCGTCGGGCAGGATGATCACCACCTCCTCGCCGCCGTAGCGGGCGACGACGTCGATGGTCCGCGTGTGCAGGCGGACGCGGTCGGCGAAGGTGCGCAGCACCTCGTCGCCGGCCTCGTGGCCGTGGGTGTCGTTGATCGCCTTGAAGTGGTCGATGTCGAGGATCAGCGCGGCCACCGGGCGCTCGCGCAGGCGCGGGTCCGAAAACATCGCGCAGAGGTGGTTGTCGAGGTAGCGCCGGTTGTGCAGCCCGGTCAGCCCGTCGGTGACCGCCAGCTCCATCGAGGCCTGCACCGCGCCGCGCAGCACCTCGGAGAAACGCTTGCGCCGGATCTGGGTTCGCACCCGTGCCACGAGTTCGTTCCGGTCGATCGGGCGCAGAAGGTAATCGTGCACGCCGAAATCGAGGCCGCGCACGATGCGGCCGCGGTCATGGCCCTCGGCCAGCATGATCAGCGGCACGTGGCGGGTGCGGTCGAGGTTGCGCAACTGGCTGCACAGGCGCAGGCCGTCGAAGCCTTCGAGGTCGAGGCTGACCATCACGAGGTCGAAATCGCCCTCGGCGGCGACGTGGATCGCCTTCTGCGGATCGGCCTCGACGGTCACCGCATGATATTGCCCGAGGGACGCCGCCATGCGCTCGGCCGACCCGCGCCGATCCTCGACGAGGAGCAGGCGGGCGTTCAGCCCGGTCTCGGCGGTGGCGAGCGCCAGCGGGTCGCCGATGCCGAAGGCGCGCGAGGCCAGGGCCCGGCTGCGCAATTCGTCGGTCACGGCCTTGAGGCGCACGAGGCTGCGAACGCGGCTGAACAACGCGGTGTCGTCGATCGGTTTCGTCAGGAAGTCGTCGGCGCCCGCGTCGAGGCCCTTCAGGCGGTCGGAGGGCTGGTCGAGGGCCGTCACCATCACCACCGGCAGATGGGCGGTCAGCGGGTTGTTCTTCAGGGTGCGGCAGACCTCGAACCCGTCCATGCCGGGCATCATCACGTCGAGCAGGACGAGATCGCACAGGCCCTTCTCGCAGATCGCGATGGCGTCCGGCCCGTTCATGGCCGCGACCGTGTCGAAGTATTCCAGCGCGAGCTTCGTCTCCAGAAGCTTCACGTTCGGAAACAGGTCGTCGACGATCAGGACGCGGGCCGACATCGTTCCTCGCTTGGCGGTTCAACGGACGGTCGCGCCGGGCCAACCCTCGGGCGGGATGCCGCCGGGGACCAGATCGCGACGGTGGCTACCTGTCGGCAAGATACGTGCGAACCGTTGCCAAAAACTTCGCGACCGAGATCGGCTTCGACAGGTAGGCCTCGCAGCCGCCCTCGCGGATGCGCTCCTCGTCGCCCTTCATGGCGAAGGC
>NZ_CAXTHR010000188.1:0-7111 GCF_964244095.1 uncultured Methylobacterium sp.
TCGGGGTGGTGCGCTCGATGAAGTCGAACACCCGCCCGTCCTGCAGGCCGTAGAGGGCCACGCGCTCGACCTTGAAGGCGGGGGTGAAGTACACCGCCGTCACCTTCTGATCCTCGACCTGCTCGCCGAGGAACAGGACCGTGCGGCTGGTGTTCTGAGAGATGTAGTACCAGGACTTGTTGCCGACCGTGGAGACGGTCGACGGGGTGCCGAGCGTCTGCAGGACCTGCTCCGCGCTCATGCCGGGCTTGACGGTGGCGAGCGCCGCCTGATCGATCTGGTAGCCGTGGCGCAGCTCCTCGCCGATGCAGCCCGACAGGCCGAGGCCCACGAGGCCGACGAGGCCGAGACGCGCGAGGGACGGGACGAGACGGCGCGACATCGGCCACCCTTGATCTTGCTGACGGAACGGGACGCTGTGGGCGCGTACCGAAACCTTGGCGCGCCGAGGCGCGACCGCGGAGCGATCCTTATGCGTGCTTGCACCTTGACCGTGGGTTGCCGTACCGCGGGGTTATGGCTTTGACAAGGCAAGCTCGGCCACAGGCCACAGCGCAACCCGAGAGCCGGCCGACCGGGCCGTGGCGGACCGCATGATCGCCCGATTCCTGCGCCGCGGCGACGGGCGCCGCCGCGCCATCGAGACGCTGCACCTGCGCATCAACGCGGCCTCGCGCCAGCCCGCGCTCTACACCGCGCTCGGCGTGCCCGACGGTGTCGAGGGGCGCTTCGAGTGCTTGATCCTGCACGTCATCCTGGTGCTGCGCCGCCTCAACCGCCTGCCGCCGCCGGCCGCGGACGTGGCGCAGGACCTCGTCAACGCGGTCTTCCTCCAGCTCGACGCGTCGTTGCGCGAACTCGGCGTCGGCGATTTCGGGGTGCCCAAGCGGATGAAGAAGCTCGGCGCCGCGTTCTACGGGCGCGCCTCGGGCTACGACGCCGCCCTCGATGCCGGCGACGTGGCAGCCCTGCGCACGGCGCTGTCCCGCAACGTGCTCGGGAGCGATGCGCCGCAGGCCGCCGCCGGGCTCGCCGCCTACGTCACCGCCGCCGACCGCGCCCTCGCGCAGGCCGACCTCGACGCCCTGCTGGGCGCGGGGCCGGGCTTTCCCGGGGCGGACGGCTTCGCGACACCCGCCCCGGACGAACGATGAGAGCGCGCGATACCCCCCTCACGCGGCTTGTGAACGTCGCGCGGCTGCCGCAGGGGCAGGACGCCGTCACCGTCGCGGCGACGCCGGCCGAGTGCGCGGCGCTGGCCGAGGATTTCCGCATCCCCGCCATCCGCGACCTCGTCGGCCGCTTCGCGGTCGATGGCCCGACGAGCCGGCTCACCGTCACCGGCACCGTCGAAGGCACCGTCACCCTGGTCTGCACCGTCAGCCTGGAGCCGTTCGAGACCCGCATCTCCGAGCCGGTGGAGGTGACGTTCACCGACGCCGACCGGCTCGCCGGAACCGACGCCGAGGATGCCGACATCCCCGACCCGATCGTCGGCGGCCGCATCGATTTCGGCGTGCTGACCGCCGAGTTCCTGGCGCTCGGGATCGATCCGTATCCGCGCAGGCCCGGCCTCGTCTTCGAGGCGGTCCAGGCCGGCGAGGACGCCAAGCCGTTCGACGCCCTGCGCAGGCTGCGCCCCGAGGAGCCGTGAGGCGGGGCGGCCGCACGAAGCGCGCGCCGCCCCGGAACGAACCCTGAAACGCCCGCCGGCCAGAATTCGTTTGCCCGCCGGGTCGGGATCGCTATTTTCCGCCGCGCCGGTCCCGGCGCCCGTCCGCCGCGCCCGCGCGGCGCCCTTCGCCAGAGAACAAGGCCGCGACCCACCCGCCATGTCCCAACGCGTGTGCATCTCGCTCGACGCCATGGGCGGCGATCACGGACCGGCGACCGTCGTGCCCGGCGCAGCCCTCGCCCGCGAGCGCCATCCCGAGACGACCTTCCTGATCTTCGGCGACGAGGCGCTGATCGCGCCCCTGGTCGCCGCCGAGCCGCGGCTGAAGGGCGGCGTCGAGATCCGCCACACCACCCACGCCGTCGCCATGGACGACAAGCCGAGCCAGGCGGTGCGCCAGGGGCGCGGCAAGTCCTCGATGTGGCGGGCGATCCAGGCGGTGAAGGACGGCGAGGCCGAGGCGTGCGTCTCGGCCGGAAACACCGGCGCGCTGATGGCGATGTCGAAGATCTGCCTCAAGACCATGGCCGGCATCGAGCGCCCGGCCATCGCCTGCCTGTGGCCGACGGTGCGCGGCGAGAGCGTGGTGCTCGATGTCGGCGCCACGCTGGGCACGGATGCCGAGCACCTCGTCGAGATGGCGGTGATGGGCGCCGCGATGGCCCGCATCGTGTTCGACCTCGACCGGCCGAGCGTGGGCCTGCTCAACGTCGGCACCGAGGAGATGAAGGGCAACGAGGCGGTCAAGGAGGCCGCCCGCCTGCTGCGCGAGATCGATCTGCCGAATTTCGCCTATCACGGCTTCGTCGAGGGCAACGACCTCGGCCGCGGCACCGTCGACGTGGTGGTTACCGAAGGCTTCACCGGCAACATCGCCCTGAAGACCGCGGAGGGCACCGCCAAGCAGATCGGGTCTTACCTGCGCTCCGCGATGACGCGGACGCTCTCGGCCAGGATCGGCGCGCTGTTCGCCCGGCAGGCGTTCCGCGCGCTGAAGGACAAGATGAACCCGAGCCGGGCCAACGGCGGCGTGTTTCTCGGGCTCGAAGGCATCGTCATCAAGAGCCACGGCTCCGAGAACGCGCAGGGGTTCGCCGCCGCCGTCGACCTCGCCCACGACATGGCGCGCCACGACCTGATGCGCACGATCCGCGACATGCTCGACCAGACGCCGACCCTCGCGCCGGCCTGAGCCCGGTTCGATGAATTAACCCGATGGAGAGCGGGACGGCGCAGGTTCAACAACCGATGGTTGTGATGCCCGAACCGCTCCGGGAGGATTTTGATGCCAACCCTGCGTTCCGTCGTCGTCGGCACCGGATCGGGCCTGCCCACGCGGGTGGTGACCAACGCCGAACTGGCCGAGCGCGTCGAGACCTCGGACGCGTGGATCGTCCAGCGCACGGGCATCCGGCAGCGTTACCTTGCCGATGCGTCCGAGACCACCTCGGTGCTCGGCATCCGCGCGGCGCAGGCCGCCCTGAACGATGCCGGACTGTCGGGCGGCGACATCGACCTCGTGATCTGCGCCACCTCGACGCCGGACCACACCTTCCCCGCGACCGCGACGCAGATCCAGGCGGCGCTCGGCATCGCGCAAGGGGCCGCCTTCGACCTCCAGGCGGTCTGCGCCGGCTTCGTCTTCGCGCTCTCGACCGCCGACAAGTTCCTGGCCACCGGCGCGGCGCGGCGCGCGCTGGTCGTCGGCGCCGAGACTTTTTCGCGCATCGTAGATTGGCAGGATCGAACCACCTGCGTGCTGTTCGGCGATGGCGCCGGCGCGATCGTGCTGGAGGCGCAAGAGGCCGCAGGCATATCCACGGATCGCGGCGTCATCAGCGCCAGCCTGCGCTCCGACGGACGGTATCGTGAAAAACTCTACGTCGACGGCGGCCCCGGTTCGACCGGCACGACGGGCCGCCTGCGCATGGAGGGCAGGGAGGTGTTCCGCTTCGCCGTCGGCTCGGTGACGGACGTGATCCTCGACGCGCTGGAGCAGGGCGGCGTCTGCGCCGCCGACCTCGACTGGTTCGTGCCGCATCAGGCCAACCGCCGGATCATCGAGGCGTCCGCCGACAAGCTCGGGATCGCCCGCGACAAGGTGGTGGTCACGGTCGATCGGCACGGCAACACCTCGGCCGCCTCGATCCCGCTGGCGCTGGACGTCGCGCGGAAGGACGGCCGCATCCGCAAAGGCGACCTCGTGATGATCGAGGCGATCGGCGGCGGGTTCAGTTGGGGCGCGGCGCTGATCCGCTGGTAGCGGGCCCGGAGATTTCGCGGGCCGCCCCGGTTGACCACGGCGTGACCGGGGATTAGCGTGACGGATCATAGGGATATGTCGTAAACGGCGTCTCCGCACAAGAACCGCGAGGGGTCGAGGCATGACAGGCAAGACGGTGACGCGCGCCGATTTGAGCGAGGCCGTCTACCAGCAGGTCGGCCTTTCCCGCACCGAATCGGCGGCCCTCGTCGAGACCGTGCTGTCCGAGATCTGTGCCTGCCTGTCCGACGGCGAGACGGTCAAGCTGTCCTCGTTCGGCTCCTTCGTCGTGCGCTCAAAGGGCAAGCGCGTCGGCCGCAACCCGAAGACCGGCGTCGAGGTGGCGATCGAGCCGCGGCAGGTCATGGTGTTCAAGCCCTCGAACGTGCTGAAGGCCCGGATCAACGGCCTGAACGGCGGCGCCCACGACGACTGACGCGTCCACGCTCCGCCCCATCCTTCGAATCAGCCCGCCCTCGAATCGGACCCCCCATGGCGCTTCCTGCCCTCGCCGACGAGCACGGACAGGCGGACAAGCACCCGGGCGCGTTGCGCACCATCACCGAGGTGGCCGACGACCTCGACGTGCCTCAGCACGTCCTCCGGTTCTGGGAGACGCGGTTCGGCCAGATCCGGCCGATGAAGCGGGCCGGCGGCCGGCGCTACTACCGCCCCGCCGACGTCGAACTGGTCGCCGGCATCCGCCACCTGCTCCATGTGCAGCGTTACACCATCGCGGGCGCGCAGCGCGTCCTGAGGGAGAACGGCGTCCGCTTCGTCCAGGCGGTCGGCCGCGGCGAGGCGGTCGCCGCGGCGCCCGTGGTCCGGGAGACGGCGGCCGACATGGACGTGCCGATCCGCTCCCACGACGCGGCCGATCCAGACCGTGCCGCGCTGGCGGAGGCGCTTCGGGACCTCTACGCCTGCCGGGCCGCTCTGGCAGCCTTGCGCGCCCCGCCCGAAGCCTGACGGCGCGATCTGCTCCGATCCCGTCGTCGACGCAGCGTTCGTCGGCCGCAAACCCGTGCGACATTCCGCCGAATGCTGCCTGGAGCCGTTTCGACGCGCTTCCCAACGACGAACCGGTGCCTACGTCGCGGAGCATTGCTCAGCCTCCGCTCCGCTCGACGCAAGCCCTTGCGGAAACGATGCGTTTTCGGCCCGGCCGCCGGCGCGCGCGGTTGGATCGCTGCGAACTTTGCCCGCTCGTCCGCGTTGAACGCCGCATGAGTGCCCCCAGCCGCCGGATGACGCCCACCCAGGAACTGATCGGCCGCGTGATGCGGATCGTCCGCGTCTGTCCCGACGCCGCGTCCGAGGTGCTGGAGCTGACGTTCCTCGTCAGCCAGATCGAGGCTTCGACCACCATCGACCGCGAGTATCGTGACGCCCGGCGCGTCGTCAGCCGCCTGCGTAACCCGCTCTGGGAGATGGGACCGGCCGACCGCGACGCCCTGCTCAAGGCCGCCGAGACGATCCGCCGGGTCTGCCGCCTCGACGAGAGCGACATCCCGGTGACCCCGACCTCGGATGCCGGCGAGCGCCACCGGGTCGAGCGGCGCCTCGCAGCGGCGCTCGCGGGGGAGTTCGACGCCGGCCAGATCGCCCGCGTCACCGGCGTCGTGGCGGCCGTCCTTCAGGAATAAGTCTTTTCCGCCGGCGGTCCCGCCGGCTCGCAGAGTACTGCGGCCTCGACGTGCGCGCCTGCCATCCCCACATCGACGCGGCCGGCACGCCGCCCCACGAGGGGGATGGGCGCCGAGCCAAGAGATTCAAAAGCTTCGGAGACCTGCCCGTGACCGCCATACGCCCCGCCTTCCGTCCCGTCCTCGCACTCGTCGCCGGCGGTCTCCTGCTCGCCGCGCCCGCCCTCGCGCAGACGACGATCACCAAGAGCGAGACGGTCGCCTCGGGCAAGACCGTGCGGATCGCCATCGTCCCGAACCTCAAGAAGGATTGCTCGCCGGGGCCAATGCCGGAGTTCAAGGTCTCGGGCGCGCCCAAGAACGGCGCGCTGATCACCAAGGTCGGCAAGCAGAAGACGCCCAGCTCCTATCGTTGCCCGAACAAGGAAACCGCAGTTCAGGGTCTGTTCTACCAGCCGAAAGCCGGGTTCACCGGCGCCGACGAGGTGGTCTTCGAGATCAAGAATGCGGACGGCCAAGTTCAGACCCAGAACATCAAGATCACCGTCGAGGCGGCATCCTCCAAGAAGGATGCCGATGCCAAGAAAGACAGCAGCGATCTCTGATCGGAGGCAGCCGAAAACCTAATCTGCACGGTTTTTCGGCCGGACCGATTTCTGCGTCCGGTCGGAACCCGATGGGTTAAGCTTCGCGCAGGCCGCAATTCGGCCCGATCGGTGTTGCATGCATCACACGCTGCGTCGTCGCACTGCGACAAAGGCGGGCCTGTCGGTTGCGTTCGTGGCGGGACAGGATGAAGCTGTTGACGGTCTGAGAGGGTTATCGAATGCCGATGCATGCGACCAACGACCTTTTCCAGAGCTTCGCCCGCGGGTACGAAGCGCGCCGCGACACGGAGATGACGCTCTCCGAATTCCTCGAAGCCTGCCGCGACGAGCCGTTGATGTACGCCTCGGCCGCCGAGCGCATCCTCGACGCGATCGGCAAGCCGGAATTCGTCGACACCTCGAAGGACGCCCGCCTCGGCCGCGTGTTCATGAACCGGACCATCCGGACCTACCCGGCCTTCCACGAGTTCTTCGGCATGGAGGAGACGATCGAGCGGATCGTCTCGTTCTTCCGCCACGCCGCGCAGGGGTTGGAGGAGCGCAAGCAGATCCTCTACCTGCTCGGCCCCGTCGGCGGCGGAAAGTCGTCGCTGGCCGAGCGCCTCAAGGCGCTGATGGAGGTCCATCCGGTCTACGTGCTGAAGGCCGGCAACGAGGTCTCGCCGGTGTTCGAGAGCCCGCTCGGGCTGTTCGACCCGGAGACGATGGGCGAGGAAATCCAGCGCCGCTACGGTGTCCCGCGCCGGCGGCTGACCGGTCTGATGAGCCCGTGGGCACTCAAGCGCCTCGACGAGTTCAACGGCGACATCTCGCAGTTCAAGGTGATCAAGGTCCGGCCCTCGCGCCTGCGCCAGATTGCCATCGCCAAGACCGAGCCGGGCGACGAGAACAACCAGGACATCTCGTCCCTCGTCGGCAA
>NZ_CAXTHR010000189.1:0-6954 GCF_964244095.1 uncultured Methylobacterium sp.
CGAAGGCGTCGCAGGTCAGCATCACGACGGTCCTCGGGTGCCCGGCGCGGCCCGTCGCGCTGGCGTTGGCGATGACGTTGAGCGGGTAGGCGCAGCGCCCGTTCTCGGTGAGCGAAGCGTCGTCGAAATCCGGCACCCGCGTCTCGGGATCAATCACCACGTTCTCCATCACCGTGCCGAAGCGTTCGGTGGCGGCATAGATCTCCGGCTCGGCGTCGCGCGAGAGCCGGATGGTCTTGGCGTAGCAGCCGCCCTCGAAGTTGAAGAGGCCCTCCGGGCTCCATCCGTGCTCGTCGTCGCCGATGAGCTTGCGCGAGGCATCATTCGACAGCGTGGTCTTGCCGGTGCCCGACAGCCCGAAGAAGATCGCCGAGCCGCCGTCCGTATCGCGCGCGGCGTTGGCCGAGCAGTGCATCGGCAGCACGCCGGCGCCCGGCAGGACGTAGTTCAGGTAGGTGAACACCGACTTCTTCATCTCGCCGGCATAGGCCGAGCCGCCGATCAGCACGATCTTTCGCGTGAAATCGATGGCGATCACGGTCTTCGAGCGGCAGCCGTGACGGGCGGGCTCCGCCTGGAAGCTCGGCAGGTCGATGATTGTCAGGTCGGGGACGTACCCCGCGATCTCGGCGCGGCCTGGCCGGATCAGCAGGTTGCGGATGAACAGCGCGTGCCAGGCCAACTCGGTAAACACCCGCGCCTTCACCCGGTGGGCCGGGTCGGCGCCGCCGTAGAGGTCCTGCGCGAACAGTTCGCGGCCCGCGGCGTGGGCCTGGACGTCGGACAACAGCGTCGCGAACTGATCACGCGTGATCGCGCCGGTGTTGTCCCACCAGACCTCGTCCTCGGTGGCGCCGTCGCGCACTATGAACTTGTCCTTGGGCGAGCGGCCGGTATGGCTGCCGGTGGTGGCCGCCAGCGCGCCGCCGCGGGCAAGCCGTGCCTCGCCGCGGGCGAGCGCCGCCTCGTAGAGGCGCGGCACCTCGAGATTCCAGTGGACGGCCTTCAGGTCGCGCAGGCCGATCGCCTCTGCGCCGTGGCCCGCGTTGAAGGCGCCGATGTTGCTCACGCTGTGTCCTCCCGCGCCCCTGCCGGCATCGTCTTGCTGATCCGGGCGCCGACGGCGTCGCGGATCGTCGGAGCGGCCCTGCGGTCGCGCAGGACCGGCGCAGGCTGGTTCGCCGCGCCCGGCCCGATTTGACGGGCGGCGAGCCTTTTCCGTCAAGCCGGAGCACGGGCCGAGGCCGGAACGCGGCGCCCGCTTTGTCAGGCCGCGGCGCGGGCCTCGGCCGCGCCGGAAGCCTATATCCGGCGCATGCGGGCCCGCTTCATCCCGGCGCAAAACGGGGCTATCGCACCTCCCGTCGCGCCGCGCGCGGGCCCCTCGGACGAGACAGGACCCCGGACCCCCATGCCCCAAGCCGTCGCCGGTCCCGAGATCGAGCGCCTGATCCAGCTGCTCGCCCGGATGCCGGGCCTGGGGCCGCGCTCGGCGCGGCGGGCGGCGCTGCAACTGATCAAGAAGCGCGACACCCTGCTCGGGCCGCTGGCCGAGGCCATGCGGGTCGCCGTCGAGCGCATCGTCGTCTGCCGCGATTGCGGCAACGTCGACACCTGCGATCCGTGCACGATCTGCCGCGATCCGTCGCGCGATCCGACGGTGCTGGTGGTGGTCGAGGACGTGTCCGACCTCTGGGCGCTGGAACGCTCCGGCGCGGTGCAGGCGCGCTACCACGTGCTCGGCGGCGTGCTCTCGGCGCTGGACGGCGTGCGGCCGGAGCACCTCAACCTCGCCCGCCTCGTGGAGCGCGCCGCCGACCCCGCGGTGGCGGAGGTGATCCTGGCGCTCAACGCCACCGTCGACGGGCAGACCACCGCCCACTACGTCACGGACTCGATCCGGGAACTCGGGCGGCGGGTGACGCGGCTCGCCCACGGTGTGCCGGTCGGCGGCGAGCTCGACTACCTCGACGAGGGCACGCTGACGGCGGCGATCCGCAGCCGGACGGCGTTCTGAGCGCGGGGCCGGCGCCGGCCGGGCGGCATTTGACCGGCCTTCCGGCGCACCCTATTGCGGCAAAAACCCACCTCTCCCGTGTCCCGGCCGAGCCATGACGATCCGTCCCCTCGTGATCCTGCCCGATGCGCGCCTGCGCCTGCCGTCCGAGCCGGTGGGGCCCGTCACCAAGGAGATCCGCAGCCTCGCCGACGACATGCTGGAGACGATGTACGACGCGCCCGGCGTCGGGCTCGCGGCGATCCAGGTCGGCGTGGCGCGGCGCGTCGTCACCATCGACACCTCCAAGGAGGAAGGCGTGAGGAAGCCCCAGGTCTTCCTCGATCCCGAGATCGTCTGGGCCTCGGAGGAGACGCGGGTCTACGACGAGGGCTGCCTGTCGATCCCCGAATATTACGGCGAGGTCACGCGGCCCGACAAGGTGCGGGTGCGCTTCCGCGACCTCGACGGCGCGGTGCAGGAGATCGAGGCCGCGGGGCTTCTCGCCACCTGCATCCAGCACGAGATCGACCACCTCAACGGCGTGCTGTTCATCGACCACCTGTCGCGGCTCAAGCGCGACCGCATCACCAAGAAGTTCGCCAAGGCGGCCAAGCGCGACGCGGCTTGAGGCGATGCGCGTCGTCTTCATGGGCACCCCGGACTTCGCGGTGCCGACGCTCGCGCGGCTGGCCGGGGACGGCCACGACATCGCGGCGGTCTACACCCGCGCCCCGGCGAAGGCCGGCCGCGGCATGGCGCTGCGGCCCTCCCCCGTCCAGGCGCTCGCCGACCGGCTCGGCGTGCCGGTGCTGATGCCGGCGACCCTGAAGGACGCGGCGGCGGCGGAGACCTTCGCCGCGCACCGTGCCGATGTCGCGGTCGTGGTCGCCTACGGGATGCTGCTGCCGCAAGGAATCCTCGACCTGCCGCGTCACGGCTGCCTCAACCTGCACGGCTCGCTGCTGCCGCGCTGGCGCGGCGCGGCGCCGATCCACCGTGCGGTGATGGCGGGCGACGGGGTGAGCGGCGTCGGCGTGATGCGGATGGAGGCCGGCCTCGACACCGGCCCGGTGGCGCTGGAGGCCCGCCTCCCGATCCGGCCCGGCATGACGACGGGCGACCTGCACGACGCGCTGATGCCGATCGGCGCCGACCTGATGGGCAGGGCGCTGAAGGGGCTGGAGGCGGGCACGCTCGCCTTCCTGCCGCAGGCGCAGGACGGCGTGGTCTACGCGAAAAAAATCACCAACGCCGAGGCGCGGATCGACTGGGCGCAGGCGGCACTCGCGGTCGCCAGCCACGTCAACGGCCTCAGCCCCTTCCCTGGCGCGTTCTTCGAGATCGAGCTCGGAAAGGGTCCGGAGCGGGTGAAGGTCCTGCGCGCGATCGGTGCGGACGCTTCGGGCGAGCCGGGCACGCTGCTCGATGCCGAGGGCACGGTCGCCTGCGGGACGGGCGCCGTGCGCCTGCTGGAGGTGCGCCGCGCCGGCAAGGGCGGCGCGGCGAGCGGTGCCGAGTTCCTGCGGGGTGCGCGGCTCGAAGCCGGCGCGCGACTCGGATGAGCCGGATCGGGCACCGCGTCCTCCCTCCCCCCTCTGCGGGGGGGGGTGGCCCTCGCCTCAGCGAGGGTCGGGAGAGGGGAGCGCCATACCCGGAAACGGCGCTCCCCTCTCCCGACCCGCTTCGCGGGCCACCCTCCCCCGCAGAGGGAGGAGGGGATGCGCGGCCACCGACGCGGCAAGCCCCCCGGGAGCGGGAGCCGTGCGGCACCGCATCCGCTGCCCGGCGGCCCCGCTGATGCCGCGCTACAAGCTCGTCATCGAGTACGACGGCGCGCCGTTCCGCGGTTGGCAGCGGCAGGCCGACGCGCCGAGCGTGCAGGGGGCGGTCGAGGCGGCGGTCGTGCGCTTCTCGGGCGAAGCGCGGACGCTCACCTGCGCCGGCCGCACCGATTCGGGCGTGCACGCGACGCATCAGGTCGCCCATCTCGACCTGACGAAGGATTGGCGGAGCGACGTGGTGCGCGACGCGCTGAACGCGCACCTGCGCCGGGTGCCGGTGTCGATCCTGTCGGCGGAAGCGGTCGATCCAGCGTTCAATGCCCGGCACTGGGCGATCCGGCGGCACTACCGTTACCGCATCGTCGACCGGCGCAGCCCCGCGGCGCTCACCCGCGCCCAGATCTGGCACGTGCCGTGGGCGCTCGACGCCGACGCGATGCACGCGGCGGGACGGAGCCTGCTGGGCCTGCACGACTTCACCGCGTTCCGCGCCGCCGAGTGCCAGGCCAGGAGCCCGATGCGGACGCTCGACCGGCTCGACGTGGCACGCCGGGACATGGGCGTGATGCAGGAGATCGTGATCGAGGCGAACGCCCGCGCGTTCCTGCACCATCAGGTCCGCAGCATGGTCGGCACGCTGATGCTCGCCGGCAGCGGCCGCCTCGACGCTGCGGGCGTCGCCGACATCCTGGCGTCGCGCGACCGTAGCCGCTGCGGCCCGATGGCGCCTTCCTGCGGGCTGTGCCTCGTCGGCGTGGACTATCCCGAGGACGGTGGTCCGCCGGTCTGGCCGGATGCCGGGAAGTAGGCGTCGAGCACACGGCCGTAGATCGCCGTCAGCCGGTCGAGGTCCGCCAAGGCCACGCACTCATCGACCTGATGCATCGTCTCGCCGACGAGGCCGAACTCGATCACCGGGCAGGCATCCTTGATGAAGCGCGCATCCGAGGTGCCGCCGGTGGTCGAGAGTTTCGGCCGCAGGGACGTCTCGGCCTCGATCGCGTCGGCCACCAGATCGACGAAGGCGTCGGGCCGCGTCAGGAAGGCCGGGGCATTCGAGGGCGCGAGGTCGAGGGTGTAGCGCACCGCGTTGCCCGCCGCGCGCTCCAACCGGCCGCGGATCTCGGCCCCGAGCGTCCGCGCATCCCAGCCCTCGTTGAAGCGGACGTTGAACACCGCGCTCGCCTCCGCCGGGATTACGTTGGCGGCCGGGTTGCCGACGTCGATCGTCGTGAATTCGAGGTTCGAGGCGTCGAAATGCGCAGTGCCGCCGTCGAGCGGGTCGGCGGCGAGCGCGGCGGCCAGCCGCAGCAGCCCCGGGATCGGGTTCTCGGCCCGGTGCGGGTAGGCGACGTGGCCCTGCCGGCCGTGGACGGTGAGCTTGGCGTTCAGCGAGCCGCGGCGCCCGATCTTGATCATCTCGCCCAAGCGGCTCGGGTTCGTCGGCTCGCCGAGCAGGCAATGGTCGAAGCGTTCGCCCCGCGCCCGCGCCCAGTCGAGGAGCTTCTTGGTGCCGTTGACCGCCGGGCCCTCCTCGTCGCCGGTGATCAGGAAGGCGATCGAGCCCGGAAGATCCGGTCCGCGCGCCGCGACGAAGCCGAGAGCGGCAGCCAGCATGCAGGCGATGCCGCCCTTCATGTCGACGGCGCCGCGCCCGTAGAGCATCCCGTCCGACACCGTGCCGTCGAACGGGCCATGGCGCCACGCGGCCCGATCGCCCGGCGGCACGACGTCGGTGTGCCCGGCAAACAGCAGGCACGGCGTGCCCGTGCCCAGGCGCGCGAACAGGTTCTCGATGTCGGGCGTGCCGGGCTCGGAGAAGACCGGGCGCGCGACGGTGAAGCCCGCGCGCGCGAGCAGCGCGTCGATCAGGGCGAGCGCCCCGCCCGCCTCGGGCGTCACCGAGGGGCAGCGGATGAGCGCCTGCGCGAGCGCGAGCGGGGAAGCGTCGAAGGTCATCCCGGTATCCTGTCGGTTCGGGCCGTCCGGCGCAGTGGCGGCGCGGCGCCTTTGCGGGCGCCGTCCTCGCCCTGCCCGCGGCCGCCGGCCGGGCCTATTTCAGCACCACCACCTGCCCGTCGCCGGCGCGCCGCAGGACGCTGACGGTCACGTCGTCGCCGTGGCGGTGGAAGCGCAGGTCGACCCGTGTGTCGCCGAGTTGCAGGTTGAAGATGGAGACGCCGTCGAGGAAGGCCGGCAGGATCGGGTTGCGCAGCCGCACCCGGTTGCGGTCGTGGTCGAGTTCCAGCCCGAGGCAGGCCGAGAGCAGCGCGAAGGGCGCCGCCGCGGCCCAGGCCTGCGGGCTGCACGCCACCGGGTAGGAGACCGGGCCGCGCTGGCGCCGCCGCATGAAGCCGCAGAACAGCTCCGGCAGCCGCTTCTGGTCCTGGTAGAGCGCCGTGTCGAACATCCCCTGGAAGATCCGCGCGGCCTCGGGCTTGAGGTCGTAGCGGGCGAGCCCCATCGCGATGATCGCGTTGTCGTGCGGCCAGATCGAGCCGTTGTGGTACGACATCGGGTTGTAGCGCGCCTCGCCCCGCGCGATCGTGCGCACGCCCCAGCCGTTGAAGCCGTCCTTCGACAGCAGGGTCGCCGCCACCTGCGCCGCCCGCTCCGGCAGGGCGATGCCGGTGAACAGGGCGTGGCCGGCATTCGACGAGCGCACGGCGCAGGGGCGCTTGCTCCCGTCGAGCGCCAGGGCGTAGGTGCCGATCTCCGCGTTCCAGAACGCCGCGTCGAATTTCCGGCGAAGCTCGGCCGCCTGCACGGTCAGCGTCTCGGCCATGGCATCGTGGCCGAGCATCGCGGCGAGCTTGGCCATGCCGATCTTGGCGGCGTAGACGTAGCCCTGCACCTCGCACAGCGCGATCGGACCGTCGGCGAGGTGCCCGTCGGCGTGGAAGATCGAATCGTGGCTGTCCTTCCAGCCCTGGTTCTGCAGGCCCTTGTCGGTGTCGCGCTCGTACTCGACGAAGCCGTCGCCGTCGCGGTCGCCATAATCGTCCATCCAAGCGCGCGCGCGTTCGAGCGCCGGCCAGATCCGGGCGATGGTCTCGCGGTCGCCGGTGACGGCGTAGTATTCCCAGGCGAGCCACACGAAGAGCGGCGTGCCGTCGATGGTGCCGTAATAGTGCCGGAACGGCACCTCGCCGAGCATCGCCATCTCGCCGCGGC
>NZ_CAXTHR010000190.1:0-6917 GCF_964244095.1 uncultured Methylobacterium sp.
CTCTACGGCCTGCAGGACGGGCGGGTGTTCGACTTCATCGAGCGCACCACCCCGACGAGCGGCGCCGACCGCGCCTTCCTCAGCCAGCTCTTCAAGGGCCTGACCAAGTACGAGCCCTTCGGCAGCGGCACCGGCGCCAGCGTCGTCCCCGGCGCCAACCGCGGCCTCTGAGCCTAAAGCATTTTCCATGATCCCTGGATCACGGAAAATGCTCTAAGCCTCTGTGTGGTCGCATTTTCTTCACGCGAGCCGGTATCCACCTCGCTGGAAAATGCTCTAAGCCGAACGGGCGCGCCGCGACAGGACGGCTTCCGGGATGTCCGCTGGGACGGCGAACAGGAAATCCGGGCCCGCCGCCGCCAGAGCCGCCGCGTCCGTGAAGCCCCAGGCGACCGCACCGAAGGCGCAGCCCACGGCGCGCGCGGCGTCGAGATCGCGGATCTCGTCGCCGACACAGAGGACCGCGCCGGGCGCGATCCCCGCGCGGCGCAGCAGCGCCCCGAGGCGCCGCGCCTTGCCGAACACGGCGGCGCCGCAGGCGTAGCGGGCCATAAGCGCCGCGCTCTCCGGCCCGAGCACGCGGCGGACGTTGTCCTCGGTGTTCGAGCTGAGCACCGCGAGGGCTATCCCTGACGCCGACAACGCCGCCAGCATCGCCGCGACGCCGGGGAACGGGTGCAGGTCCGCCACGTCGCGGGCGGCGAGGCCGTGCATGTGCCGGGCGATCAGCGGCAGCTTCCAGCGCGGCACGCCGAGGCGGGCGAGGATCGCCTGCGCGGAGAGCGCGCGGAGTTCGTCGGTCTCGTGCGGCTCCACCCGCGGGAACCCGTAGCGGTCGGCTACCCCGTTCAGGACGCCGCAGAACCACGGGAAGGTGTCGGCGAGCGTCCCGTCGAAGTCGAGCACGACCATCCGGAAGCCGTGGTCGGGCGGGGCGGGCACGCTCACGACGAACGATCCTCCGTCACGCGCCGCGGTGCCGGCCTCAGGCGGCCCTCGATGCGGCAAGCGTCGGATAATCGACGTAGCCCTCGGGCCCCTGGCTGTACCAGGTCTGCGCCACGTCCTTCTGCAACGGCGCGTCCGCGGCGATCCGGGCCGGCAGGTCCGGGTTGGCGATGAAGGTCCGCCCGAAGGCGATGGCGTCCGCCGCGCCGGCATCGAGCGCGGCCTGTCCGCTGCGGCCGTCGTAATCGGCGTTGAGGATCAGCGGCCCGGCAAACACCCGCCTCATCGCCGGTGCGATCGGCGGGTGGTCGGCCTGGCCGAAGGTGCCGTCCGGGCCGGGCTCGCGCATCTCCAGGAAGGCGATGCCGATCTCCGACAGCGCCCTGGCGGCGGCCACGAACAGCGGCTCCGGATCGGAATCGTTGGTGCCCTGGATCGCGCCGTTGGGCGACAGGCGCACGCCGGTGCGGTCCTTGCCGGCGACCGCGGCCACCGCTTCCGTGATCTCGCGCAGCAACCGGACGCGGTTCTCGATCGAACCGCCGTAGGCGTCGGTGCGCTTGTTGTCCCCGTCTCGGAGGAATTCGTCGATCAGGTAGCCGTTGGCCGCGTGGATCTGCACGCCGTCGAAGCCGGCGGCGAGCGCGTTGCGCGTCGCATGCCGGTAATCCTCGATGAGGCGCGGGATCTCGTCGATCGGCAGCGCGCGCGCCTCGGCGTAGGGCTTCTTGCCCGCGTAGGTGTGGGCGGCGTCCGGCGCCGTGGTCGCCGAGGAGGAGATCGGCTTCTCGCCGTTCAGGAAATCCGGATGGACGAGGCGGCCCATGTGCCAGAGCTGGCAGACGATGCGCCCGCCGCGCTCGTGCACCGCCGCGACGACCGGCTTCCAGGCCTCGACCTGCTCATTTGACCAGATGCCCGGCGCGTAGGGCCAGCCGAGGCCCTCCCGGCTGATGCCGGTGGCCTCCGTGAGGATCACGCCGGCGCCCGCGCGCTGCGCGTAGTATTCCACCATCAGCGGGGTCGGCACGTGGGCGCGGGTGGCGCGCCCGCGGGTGAGCGGCGCCATGAAGACGCGGTTCTTCGCGTCGATGGCGCCGACGCGGATCGGATCGAGCAGTGACGGCATGGGCATCCCGTGACGGGGGCGGCCGCGCGGCGGCGGCGAGGAACGATGCACCCCTCGGGGCGCATAGGTGGCGGGACGAGTCTCTCCTGCCAAGGCGTCGGACGCATGCGGCCCCCGTCGGCGTGCGCGGGCGCACATCGGCCGGTGCGGGCGGCGCGTCTGCCGGATCACGCGACCCCGGCCTGACCGGCGTCATTCGCATTCGTGCGGCGGATCGCCTATATCGTGGGGATTACCCTTCCAAGGTCCTGGCTTAAGAACATGGTGACGGCGTCCGACACCGCCCGGCGCGCAGGCAGCGATGTCTCCGGCATCGAGAAGGCGCCCGCGTTCCGGCCCGAGCCCGTGCCGGGGCAGCGCGCTTCCCTCGTCGGCCTGCCGCGCGCGGCGTTGAAGGACCGGCTCGTCGCCCTCGGCGTGCCCGAGCGCGAGGGCCGAATGCGCGCGGGCCAGCTCTGGAACTGGCTGAACGTGCGCGGCGCGCAGTCCTTCGACGCGATGACCAACGTCGGCAAGGCCCTGAAGGCGCAGCTCGCCGACGCCTACACCCTCGACCGGCCCGAGGTGGTGAGCCAGCAGGTGTCGCGGGACGGCACCCGCAAGTGGCTGCTGCGCATGGCGCCCACGGGCCGGCACGACCACAACCGCGGCGCCGAGATCGAGTGCGTCTACATCCCCGGTCCGGACCGCGGCACGCTCTGCGTCTCCTCCCAGGTCGGCTGCACGCTCACCTGCGCGTTCTGCCACACCGGGACGCAGCGCCTCGTGCGCAACCTGACGGCCGCCGAGATCACGGCGCAGGTGATCGTCGCGCGCGACGCGCTCGGCGACTGGCCCGGCCTGATCCCGTCCCGCGACGCCTCGGGCACCGGGGAGGCGGGGCGGCTCGTCACCAACGTCGTGTTCATGGGCATGGGCGAGCCGCTCTACAACCTCGACGCCGTGATCGACTCGGTCGCCACGATGTCGGACCCGGAAGGGCTCGCCCTCTCGCGGCGGCGCATCACGGTCTCGACGTCGGGCGTCGTGCCGCAGATCAGGCGGCTGGGGGAGGAGGCGCACGCGATGCTCGCGATCTCCCTGCACGCGGTGCGCGACGACCTGCGCGACGAACTCGTGCCGCTCAACCGCAAGTACCCGATCGCCGAACTGATGCGGGCCTGCCGCGACTATCCCGGCCTCACCAACGCGCGGCGCATCACCTTCGAGTACGTGATGCTCAAGGGCGTCAACGACACGGATGCGGACGCGCGCGAACTGGTGCGGCTGCTCAAGGGGATACCGGCCAAGATCAACCTGATCCCGTTCAACCCCTGGCCCGGCAGCCGCTACGCATGCTCGGACTGGGAGCGGATCGAGCGATTCTCGGAGATCGTGTTCGACGCGGGCTACGCCTCGCCGGTGCGCACGCCGCGCGGCCGGGACATCCTGGCCGCCTGCGGCCAGCTCAAGAGCGAGACCGAGACGCTGCGCGCCCGCGAGCGGATGCTGCTCGACGCGGGCGGCGTCTCGGCGCAAGGGTTCTACGCCCTGCACGACGGCGCGGAGTAGGGCCTCAGCCCTGGGGCAGGTCCGGGGTGATGCCGAGCGCCGCCATGCCCTCTTCCAGGAGGTCGCCGGCATCCGGGGAGCCGAGGAGGGTCTTCACCGCGCCTTCGCCCACGCCTTCGCGCTCGCGGGCGAAGCGCACCGCCTCGTTCCACTCCTCCGGCTCCATGTCGCCGCGCCCGACGTAGAGCAAGGCCAGCAGGTCGGCGCGCTCGTCGTCGTTGAGGCCGGCGATCATGCCGCGGACCTCCGATTCCGTGGCGTCGTCCGTGCCGGAGGTGAGCACGTCGGTCGCCCCGTCGTCGATGGCGTTCGAGCCGGAATCCGGATCGGTCGCACCCTCCTTCACCGCGACGGCGCGCAGGCGCAGGATGATCTCGGTGACCGTGTCGGCGGCGATGTCCATGGCAGGCTCCGGTTGGCGGGCCGTCGAGGCCCCGCGCGCCGACAACTTGCGAGAGCCCGGCCGGTTCGGTGCAGGATCGCCCAAGGCCGGTATCGGACGGCCGCGCGGTGGGCGGCGGCCCCGAAATGCCATAGAGTACGGAACCGGAACAAACGCGCTGCACCGCCGAGCCTCATGCCTCACGTCGCCGAGATCCTGATCCCGCTCGCGATCGACACCGCCTACAGCTACGCCGTCCCGGCCGGGCTCGCCCTGGCGCCCGGTGACGTGGTGCAGGTGCCGCTCGGGCCGCGCGAGACGGTGGGCGTGGTCTGGGCGGTGTCGGAGGCGGCGGGCGGCTCGAACCTGCGGCCCGTCACCGGACATCTCGGCGTCGCGCCCCTGTCCGAGCCGTTGCGCAAGCTCGTCGACTGGATCGCGCGCTACACGCTCGCGCCGAAGGGCTCGGCGCTCGCCCTGGTGCTGCGGCTGCCCGACGAGGGCGCGGCGGCGGAGGTCGTCCGCGTCGGGGTGCGGGCCACCGGCAAGGCGCCCGCCCGTCCGACCGCGGCGCGGGGCAAGGTCCTCGCGGTCGCGGCCGACGGGCAGGTGCGGGGCAAGAGCGCGCTCGCCAAGGAGGCCGAGGTGTCGCTCTCCGTGGTCGACGGCCTGATCGACGACGGCGCGCTGGAGACCGTGGCGCTCGCCCCCGAACCGGTGGCCCTGCCGCCCGACCCGGACCACCCGCGCGTGCCGCTCTCGGCGGCGCAGGGCGCGGCGGCGCATGATCTGATCGCACACCCCCTCACTCCCGCCCCCGCGGAGGCAGGTGGGAGGGAGGGTGCGATTCTCTTGGAAGGCGTCACCGGCTCGGGCAAGACCGAGGTCTATTTCGAGGCGGTGGCCGACTGCGTCCGGTCGGGCCGGCAGGCGCTGATCCTGATGCCGGAGATCGCGCTGACGGCACAATTCCTCGACCGGTTCGCCGCCCGCTTCGGCGTGCGCCCAGCGGCATGGCACTCCGGCATCGGCGGACGGCGGCGGGAACGCCTGCGGGCGGGCGTGGCCGCCGGCGCGGTGATGGTGGTGGTCGGCGCCCGCTCGGCGCTGTTCCTGCCCTTCGCGAAACTCGGGCTGATCGTCGTCGACGAGGAGCACGAGTCGGCCTACAAGCAGGAGGACGGCGTCCACTACCACGCCCGCGACATGGCGGTGGTGCGCGCCAAGCTCGAAGGCTGCCCGGTGGTGCTCGCCTCGGCGACGCCCTCGATCGAGACGCGGGTCAACGCCCAGCGCGGGCGCTACCGCCGGGTGGTGCTGCCCGAGCGATTCGGCGGCCGGCGCCTGCCCGACATCGGCGCCATCGACATGCGCCTCGACAAGCCCGAGCGCGGGCGCTTCCTGTCGCCGCCGATGGTCAACGCCGTGAAGGCGAACCTCGCCGCCGGCGAGCAGGCGCTGCTGTTCCTCAACCGCCGGGGCTACGCGCCGTTGACCCTGTGCCGGGCCTGCGGCCACCGCTACCACTGCCGCAATTGCTCGACCTGGCTCGTCGAGCACCGCTTCCGCAAGGCGCTGGTCTGCCACCAGTGCGGCTACAGCGAGCGCCGGCCCGACGCCTGCACGGAATGCGGGACCTTCGACAACCTCACGCCCTGCGGCCCGGGCGTCGAGCGCATCGCGGAAGAGGCAGCGGAGCTGTTCCCGGACCGCCGCATCATCGTGCTGTCGAGCGACTTCCCCGGCGGCGCCGAGCGGCTGCGGATGGAGTTGGAGGCGGTGGCGGCGGGGGAGTGCGACCTCGTCATCGGCACGCAGCTCGTGGCCAAGGGCCACAACTTCCCGCACCTGACGCTGGTTGGCGTGCTCGACGCCGATATCGGCCTGACCTCGGGCGACCCGCGCGCGGCCGAGCGCACCTTCCAACTGCTTCAGCAGGTGACCGGCCGGGCCGGCCGCGGCGAGCGGCCGGGCCGCGCGCTCGTCCAGACCTATCAGCCGGAGCATCCGGTGATCGCGGCCCTCCTGTCGGGCGATGCCGAGCGGTTCTACGAGGAGGAGATCCAGGCTCGCGAGGCCGCGGGCCTCCCCCCCTTCGGGCGGCTCGCGGCGCTGATCGTCTCGGCCAACGACCGCGCGGCGGCGGAGGCCCACGGGCAGGCGCTCGCGCGCGCCGCCGAGCCGCCGGACGGCGTGATGGTGCTCGGCCCCGCCGAGGCGCCCCTGGCGATGGTGCGCGGGCGCTACCGCTTCCGCCTGCTGGTCAAGACCGAGCGCAACGTCGACCTCCAGGCGTACCTCCGCGGCTGGCTCGCGCGCGGCCCGAAGGTGCGCGGGAACGTCAAGGTCGCGATCGATGTCGACCCGCAGAGCTTTTTGTAGGAGAGTGCGCCGCCGCCGAACGCCCGACCTGCGGCATCGTCAGGAGCGCGAACCGTGCTGAGCTACACCAAGAAGCCCGAGTCCAGCATCGCCGAGATCGTGGTCGATGGAAAGATCACCGACGAGGAGATGAACGCGGTGATGACCGCGATGAAGGCCGACCTCGACAAGGGCGGCAGGCTCAAGCTGCTGGAGGACGTGCGCGCCTTCGAGGGCATGGAGCCGGCGGCCTTCTTCAAGGACCCGCGCTTCGGCCTGTCGATGATGAAGGGGATCAGCCACGTCGCCCTCGTCACCGACGCGCAATGGCTCAAGGTCGTGGCCGAGACCTTCGGCTTCGTCTCGCCGGCCAAGATCAAGGTGTTCGAGCGCGCCCACCTCGAAGAGGCCCGCACCTGGCTCGCCGCCGCGTGATCGTCCCGCTCGCGGGACGAGCATCGGTGCCCTAGGTTATGTGGACATTTACCGCGTCCATAGGACGATGGCGGCGAGAGTGACGACGGCGGCGTAGTTGCGCTCGGTCTT
>NZ_CAXTHR010000191.1:0-6725 GCF_964244095.1 uncultured Methylobacterium sp.
CCCGTCGAGGTGACGGTGTTCGGCGTCAACGTCTACATCATGCGCAACATCCTGATGATGGATTTCGTGCGCCACACCCACTTCAAGATCTCGTTCGGGAAGCTCAACAACCTGATCCTGTGCCCGCACTGGCACCAGTTGCACCACAGCACCAACCCGCGCCATTACGACAAGAATTTCGGGCTGCTGTTCTCGTTCTGGGACCGGATCTTCGGGACGCTCTGCGTACCGGAGCCGAACGAGAGCTTCAAGTTCGGCCTCGTCGACCGCGACGTGCGCGACTACCAGTCCCTGTCCGGGCTCTACATCCTGCCGCTGAGGAAGATGTGGCGGGTGGTCAGGCGCCGGCTGCGACCCCGCCCGGCCGCGCGGGCCCGGCCGCAGGAGGGTTCGCAGCCGTGAGCCCGGAGCGCCTGGAGATCGTGCGCACGGCCGAGCGCCTCGCCGCGGTCGGACCGGCCTGGACGGCGTTGTGGCGCGGCTCCGGCGCGCTGGTGTTCCAGAGCCACGCCTGGATCGCCGCGTGGTGGACGACGGCGCCGGACGCCAAGCGGCGCAGCCTCCAGATCGTGCTGGCGTGGCGGGGCGAGACGCTGGTGGCGGTGCTGCCGCTCGCCACCTGTCGCCGCCGCGGCCTGCGCCTGCTCGAATGGGCGGCCAAGGACCACACCGATTACGGCGACGCGCTCGTCGTGCACGACGCCGATCCCGGGCTCCTGCGCCGGATGTGGAGGCACCTGTCGGCCGCCGGCGGGTTCGACCTCGTCTACCTCAACCGCCTGCTGCCGGAGGCGGCCGCCCGCGCGCTGCTCGATCCGGCCGCGGCGGCGGGGGTGCGCCTGCGCCCGAACCACCGCAGCGAGGTGAGCTTCCGCGTCGTCGGCGACTGGCCGACCGGCGCCGCCTGGCTGGCGTCGCAGTCGAAGAAGACCCGGCAGAACTACCGCCGCGGCCAGAAATTCATCGGCGACTCGGGCGCCCTGCGCTTCCGCCTGCTGCCGCCGGACGCGCCGATGGCGCCGGTGCTGGCGCGGCTGGCCGAGCTCAAGCGCGCGTGGCTCGCCGGCAACGCCCTCGAATCGAACCTCTACGACGCGGGCTCGCCGGCGCTGCCTGCCCTGGTGCGGGTGCTCGCCGAGACCGGCCTGCTCAGGGCCTTCGTGCTCGAATGCGACGGCGTGATCGTCGCGGTGTCGATCAACTTCGTCCAGGCCGGCACGATGATGGCCTTCGTGACCACCTACGATCCGGCATTCGAGCGCGGCTCGCCCGGCATGGTGCTGATGATGGACTACATCCAGTGGTCGATTGACCAGGGCCTTCGCGTCGTCGATTTCCTGTGCGGCGCCGAAGCCTTCAAGAGCCGCTTCGCTACCACGTGCGTCACCCTCGACTCGGTCATGGGTCGGCGCACCCTGCCGGGCGCCGCCGCGATGATGCTCGATTCGTGGAACCGCGTGGTGCGCGACATGCGCCGCCACCGAACCGGGCCCGCGCCCACGATCGCGAAGAGCGAGGCGGCCTGATTTCATGCCCCTGCCGGGGGCGCGGCGGCGGCGGCGGCGTGGTCCACCGCCGGCACCCGTCGGTCGGGACGGCGAGAGGTGTGGCGGAAGGCCCGCGCCGACCACAGGGCCGTTGCGAGTTCCGAGACCGCCAGCCCGATCAGGGCGAAGGCCGGCGGCAGGATCAACAGAAGCGGCACCATGATCAGGAAGCCGATGCCCGCGCTGACCAGCGCGCCCGCAGCGATCACGCGAAAGGCCGCCGAGGCTTCGAGGAAGGCCCGCGGGATCGCGTAGAGCAGCGCGGTCGTCACCACGCACCACACGCCGAATCCGATGCCCGCCATCGGCTCGTGCAGGAAGCGCCCCTTGAACAGGTAGTGCTCGATGATCGGCAGCGCCGTCCACATGGCGGCGCCGTAGGCGAGGCAGCCCAGCCCGATCAGGGCGGTGCTGCGCAGGACGAGGCCGCGGGCCTCCTGAAGGCGCCCGTCGGCCAGGAGCCCGGAGAGCTCGGGCAGCACCATGTTGTTGAGGGCGTTCGTCGGGATGCGCAGCGGCGCGAACAGCACCAGCGTCGCGGCGATCGGCGCGTAGGCCGCGGGCCCTGCCAGGAGCGCGAACAGCAGCGTCAGCCCCTGGCCCTGGACGGTGGTCCCGGTGACGCCGACGAGCGACCAGACCAGGGGGCGCCAGATCACGGCGTAGCGCCGCCGGATGCCGACCCGGAACGAGACCCGGACCGGCTGGCGGATCGCGGCGAGCGCCACGCAGATCCCGACCGCGTGCGCGGCCGCGATGCCGAGGAAGGCATGCTCCAGCAAAGCGGCGTCGCCCGCGTGGAGGGACGCGACCAGCACGAGTCCGCACGCGGAATAGACGATGTCGCTCAACCCCGCGACCCGCGGCGCCCGGCGCGCCAGCAGGACGATCCGCAGGTAGCTTCGGAACGCGTAGAGCCCGACGAAGGCGCCGCCTGCGAGCGCGGCAAGGCCGATCGCCGGGGCGAGCAGCACCGCGACCGCGGCCGCCATCACCAGGGCGATCAGCGCGGCGCCCGAGCCGAACACCACCGCGTAGCCCCGCTCGGCCGGCCGCCCGAGGCTGCGGGCCAGGAAGAGGGTGGCCGGGACCGCCACGAGCGCCCGGATATAGGTGACGCCCACGGCGCCGACCGTAAACACGATCGCGAACAGGCCGTAATCGTGGGTGCCGAGTTCGCGCACGAGCGCGATGTTCAGGACGAAATGGAACAGGCTCTGGATCAGCTCGCCGGACAGGATCACGGCGAAGCGGCGGCCGAAACGCCCGAGATCCGGCCACCTCATGTGCGGCGGCTCCGGCAGGGCTCTCGGACGAGACATGATGAGGACATCGAGCGTCCCGTCACGAGATGTGTCCATCTGTTTCCGACGATGTGCGGACTATCGACTTGGACCTGCGTCGATCGCTCCGGGGCACGGCAGCACATAGTTTAAGAACCGTTTCGCCGATCACTGGCATGCTTGCCTGCCTGGGGCTGAAAAAACCTTTCACGGTTGTTCCCGGCAATTGCAAGTCAGGAGCGCCGGGCCGGTGTGACTATGCACCGGCCCGGCGAATGTTGCCTTGTGGCTTACGTGGTCTTCCGCTCCGGCATGGTCGGATGTGCGTCCATCCATCGCTTGCCGCCTCGGCCGTAAGCGACGAGGTCGGTGGTCCGACGTTCGACAATCCTGAAGATAAAGACCGGCCCCGCACGCGGAGATCCCGGATCGCCCGCTCGAAACCGTACCGCGAGGGGCCGGGGGCTTGATCGGCCGGCCGGGATGCCGCAAGCCCGAAACCCGCACCTCGACCAGCAGCCCGTGACGCGCCGCGCATCGCCCTTCCCTCCCGCTCGGACCGGTTCCGCCTGCCCCCGCCGAGCGGTCGGCGGGCGCTCGCCGGGTCCGCGCCGCGATCGGCCGGGGGACGGCGCGCGATGACGCGCCTGAGCGACGATTGCTTCGACCCCACCGCACCCGTGATGACCGTGGAGGCGGCCGCGGCGATGATCGCGGCGCGCCTACCGGTCGTCGCGGGCGTCGAGTCCGTCACGCTCGCCCGCGCGGACGGGCGCATCGCGGCCGAGGACATCCTCGCATCGATCGACGTACCGCCCTTCGACAACGCCGCGGTCGACGGCTACGCCGTGCGCTTCTCCGATCTGGCGGAGGCGGGCGCGACGACCGTCCCCGTCCGCGGGCGCCTCGCCGCCGGCGCCGCGCCGACGCGGCTCGGAGCCGGCGCGGCGTCGCGGATCTTCACCGGCGCCGCGATGCCGGACGGCGCGGACACCGTGTTCATGCAGGAGGACGTCCAAGTCACGGCCGACGGCGTCGTGCTACCGCCGGGGCTGACCCCCGGCGCCAACCGCCGCTCTGCCGGTGAGGACGTCGCCCGCGGCAGCGTGGCGATCCCCGCCGGGCGGCGCCTGCGGCCGCAGGACCTCGCGCTCGCGGCCGCGATCGGCCGCGACGCCCTGCCGGTCCGCCGCGCCCTTCGGGTCGCGGTGTTCTCCACCGGCGACGAACTCGTCGAGCCCGGCGCCCGGCGCGGCTCCGCCGGCATCCACGACAGCAACCGTGTGATGCTGATCGCCCTGCTGCGGCGCCTCGGCGCCGAGGCGCACGATCTCGGCATCCTGTGCGACGATCCGAGCGCTCTCGAAGGCCGGCTCGTGGCGGCGGCGGCGGCACACGACCTGATCCTGACCTCGGGCGGGGTCTCGGTCGGCGAGGAGGACCACGTCAAGGCCGCTGTCGCGGCCGCGGGATCGCTCGCCTTCTGGCGCCTCGCGATCAAGCCCGGGCGCCCGGTCGCCATGGGCGTCGTCGCCGGCACGCCCTTCGTCGGCCTGCCCGGCAACCCCGTGGCCGCCTACGTCACGCTGGTCTTCGTGGTCCGGCCGCTGCTCGCCCGGCTCGGAGGCGCCGTCTACGAAGCGCCGAAGCCCGTGCCCGTGCGCGCCGCCTTCGCCCACGCGCGCAAACCCGGGCGCCGCGAGTTCCTTCGGGTGTCCCTGCACCGGGCCGCGGACGGGTCCTTCGGGCTGGTCCCGCTCCCGCGCTCCGGCGCCATCACCTCGCTCACCGGAAGCGACGGCTTCGCGGAACTGCCGGAGGCCCTCGGCCGGGTCGAGCCGGGCGACCTGATCGCCTTCCATCCCCATGCGACCCTGTGGTGAGGCCGCATAACCCCGGCTGCGGCGCAGCGGCGCTCTAGGCCCGCGCGCCGATGCGGTCTATCATCCCCCGGTCACCGGCCTCGGTTCTGCCGGACGAAGGCGACCGCACCATGAAGGCCCACGGCGAGGCGAGCGACATCCCACCCCCGCCGGGCAAGGCTCCGTTCCTTATGGTCGGGCTGGTCGCCGCCGGGCTGCTCGGCTGGGGCGGCTACGGACACTGGAAGCAGGACGCGGCGGCGGCCGAGACGCAGCGAAAGGCCAAGGAGTTCGTGCCGCGGGTGCGCGTTGCCGTGGCGGAGCTGAGCGCCAAGCCGATCGAGCTGACGCTCCCCGGCGACACGCAGGCCTTCGCGCGGGCGGCGATCTTCGCCCGCGCGACCGGCTACATCGCCGAGCGCCGCGTCGATATCGGCGCGCGGGTCAGGGCCGGCGACGTGCTGCTGCGGATCGCAGCGCCCGAACTCGACCAGCAGCTCGCCCAGGCCGAGGCGCAGGTCGGTCAGAACCAGGCCCAGCTCCTTCAGGCGCGGGCGCAGGTCGATCAGGCCCGCGCCAACGTCAACCTCGCCAACCTCACCAACAACCGCACCTCGACGCTGGCGACGCAAGGCTGGGCCTCGCGCCAGAACGCCGACAACTCGCAGGCCGGCGTCCTGAGCCAGGGCGCGACACTCGCGGCGGCCGAAGCCGGCGTGAAGGTCGCCGAGGCGAACATCAGGGCGCAGGAGGCCACCGTCGACCGCCTGAAGGCGCTGACCGGCTTCAAGGACGTGATCGCCCCCTTCGACGGGGTCGTCACCACCCGCAGCGTCGATGTCGGCGACCTCGTGAAGGCCGACGGCGCCGGCACCGCCCTGCTCGCCATGGACCGCGACGACATCCTGCGCGTCAGCGTGAACGTGCCGCAGAACGCGGCCATCGGCGTGAAGCCGGGCGTCGCGGCCGCGGTCAGAGTGCCCCAGATCCCGGACCGGACCTTCTCGGGCCGGGTCGAGCGCAGTTCGGTGGCGCTGCTCAGCGCCTCGCGCACGCTCACGACGCAGGTCGACGTGCCCAACCCCGAAGGGACGCTGCGCGCGGGCCTCTACGTCTACGTGACGCTGCAGATCCCGCGCCCGGAGCCCGCGGTGATCATCCCGGCCGAGTCGCTGGTGTTCAACCAGCGCGGAACGCAGGTCGCGGTGGTCGGCGACGACAACCGGGCCGTGTGGCGCCTCGTCCACGTCCGCCGCGACTTCGGCCAGACGATCGAGATCGACCAGGGTCTGGCGGGCCGGGAGCGGATCGTGCTCAGCCCGCCGGCGGACCTGCGCGACGGGCAGCCGGTGGAGCGCGAGGGCGACCCGGCCGAGGGCAAGCCCGTTCAGGCCGCCGCCCGCTGACGCGCCGACGGGACGCCGGCTGCGCGTTAGCCGAGCCTGCGAGGCGGCGGTCGGCTGGCCCGACGGCCTCAAGTCGCGGTCAACGTCTCGGCGGTCCCGCTCACCTCCGCCAGCCTCGTGACCGCCATGCGTGAGGCCCGGACGGGCCTCCCAGGCCGCCGCCCCGAACTCGAGACCACCGAATCGGTGTTACGGGCTGAAGGCTGCGACGTGGTGCAGGACTTCCCGTTCAGCCGCCCGGTGCCCGCCGCCGAGCTTCCGGCCCGATCCATCCCTGGAACGGCTCGGCCCGGGCGATCGCCTGACGCGCGCAGGACGCGGTCGGCGCCGGGGAACCCGGTCCTTCGCAGGGCCGTTGAGACCGGCTTTCGATCGTTTCGGAGTTCGGAGATGTTCAAGGGCGGTCTGTTGTGGCTGATCGGCATACCCCTGCCGATCATCGTGCTGATCTATTTCTTCACTTCCTGGCTTCATTAAGCCGGCACGGTATCGCAGCGTGCATCGCTGCGGGACTTCGTAGACCTACTCGGCGGCGTCGAGCCGCGGACGCTCGACCTCGGACCGCTCGCGCTTGACCAGCTCGGCCGTGCGGAACGCCACCTCCAGGGCCTGCTCCGCGTTGAGGCG
>NZ_CAXTHR010000192.1:0-6667 GCF_964244095.1 uncultured Methylobacterium sp.
AAGGTCGAGATCGGCCGCTTCAAGGGCCTGGGCGAGATGATGCCGGCCCAGCTCAAGGAGACCACCATGGACCCGAAGAAGCGCATCCTCCTGCGCGTTGCGGTGCTCGACGAGGCGCGGGAATCGACCGGCGACACGGTGGAGCGGCTGATGGGCAACAAGCCGGAGGCGCGCTTCGCCTTTATCTCCGAGCGCGCCGCATTTGCGGAAAACACCGACCTCGACATCTGACCCCGTCGAGCGCCCGGCGGCTCATGGAAAGACCCGGCCGTCGGGCTTTTCCGGCGTTGCGCGTGACGCCTCAGGATCACGCCGACCACCGCGGCGGTGATGGCCGCAAGGGCACCGGCGAGCGCCCGGTTCCCCCGGAGTCTCTCGACGTAGGGCGCGCCGACGAAGATCCAGAGGAAGCACGGCGCGAAGGTCACCCAGGTGGTGAGCAGGCCCCCCTGGGTCCCGGCGAGCAGCGGAGGCATCGTAGGTGGCGCCGGCCATGATCGAGACGCCCAGGGTCGCAGTGGAAAGAGCGCGCGGCTACCAATCTAAACCTAAGCGAGGCCGCCTCCGGGAAGAGGCGACCTCGCGTTACTTTAGGTTTATTTTAAACGCAACATTGATTCTGAAGGCGGAACATGGCGCCGGAGATCAGAACCGTGGGACACTTCGCGGAATGATGCTTAGTACGAGCCGAACTTGTAGTTGATGCCGGCGCGGACAACGGCGAACTCGGTCTCGTTGCGGCGGGCGACGTAGCCCGGGGCGTAGAACGTGGTCGCGCCGTTCGTGGCGTAGGCGCCGTTCAGGCGGTTGCTCTGGTCGAGGTTGACGTACAGGCCTTCGACCTTGAGCGTCACGGCGGACGAACGGAAGACGTTCAGGAACGAGTCGGTGGGAAGCGCGTACTCGATGCCGCCGCCGACGGCGTAACCGGTGCGGAAGTCGTCGCGGCTGCTGTTGGGCAGACCGAACTGGTTGCCGCCGCCGGCGCCGTAGGCGAAGCCGCCGGTGCCGTACACCAGGGTACGGTCGAAGGCGTAGCCGAGGCGGCCGCGGACCGTGCCGAAGAAGTCGAGGCTCGAGACGCCGTTCGGGCTGAACGCCTGCACGCCGGGCGCCAGGGCGAAGCCGGGGGTGACGAGGTAGCGGTTCCGGTTGCGCCCGAAATCGACGTACTGGGCGTCGGCCTCGATGCCGACCACCACGCCCGAGCCCGGGGTGAGCTGGTAGTTGTACCCGATCTGGCCGCCGCCGGTGAAGCCGTCGGTCGAGGCGGCGCCGCCGAAGGCGATCTGAGTCGGGACGGCGGCGGCGACGGCCGTGCCGGGCGCGACGTTCACGACGGTCGCGCCGCGACGGTCGGAGGCATCGAAGCCGTAACCGGCGTTGAAGCCGGCGTAGAAGCCCGTCCAGGTGAAGACCGGAACCGGGGTGAACACCGGCGGGGGCGCGCGGCGCGGCAGGTCTGCCGCGGACGCGACGGCGGTGAGGCCGGCAAGCACGGTCGAAGCGAGGAGAAGCGTCTTCATGTTTTCTCTGGTCCTGGTTGGCAAAGCCGGGATGCTTCTAGGCCGCGGCGGTTACGGGGTCTGTCGCATTCCTGCAACAAGCCCGGCCAGATGAACCGCGAGCCGTCAACGAAAGGTAAAGGTCATGTTCGGTCTAGAAGGCCACGCGTTCGGATGTGCTCCGGCGCACATCGCTCGCACCGATAGCATCGACGTGGGGATTGCCTCGTCCCGAACGGCCGCATCCGAAAAAGACTTGCCGCGACCGAAACCGCTATTTGCAGTATGATGCCTGCCGCGTTCCGAGACGAATTCTCATCTCCGAACGGCATGGCTTGCGCCCCCGCAGATGCGCGTAAGCCCGCGGTTAACCGTGATCGCGGAGACTGTCGGCGGCGGTTTCGGACCTTCAGCCGCCGGGGGATGCGGGATGGGCGACGGCAGCGGGGTGGAGGAGGGCGTGCGTTCGAGCGGAACCCTGGCCTGGGCGATCCGCACCGCCGGGATCGCCGGCTTCGTCGGGCTGGCGATGACGCAGTACCTCGCCCACGGGCATACCGATGCCTCCGATCCGATGCGGGTGGCGAAGTCCGTGACCGATCCGGACACCACCGGGTCGATCGCGCGGGGCGCGCGCTCCGTGCGGCTGGACCCCTGCGGCACCGGTTCCGGATCGCGCCCGGCCCGGCCCTGAAGCGGTCCCGCGCGAGCCACGCTTCGGCGCGAAACGCGGGACACACCGGGCAGGTGAGATTGACAAGCGGTTGCAAGGGCCTAAGTGTCCCGCGCACTCGCAGGCGCGGCGGGTCCTCGACCCGACAGCCGGTCCAGGCCGTCGCCGCGACGATCTCCTCCGCGCCGGCCGGCCCGACCCCGCGCGCAACGGTTCTCAAAAGCTTATGTCATTTGCCGATCTCGGACTGAGCGACAAGGTCCTCCAGGCCGTCACCGCCGCCGGCTACACGGAACCGACGCCGATCCAGAGCCAAGCGATCCCGCACGTGCTCGCCCGGCGCGACGTCCTTGGCATCGCCCAGACCGGCACCGGCAAGACCGCGGCCTTCACGCTGCCGATGCTGACGATGCTGGAGAACGGACGCGCCCGCGCCCGCATGCCACGCACCCTGATCCTGGAGCCGACCCGCGAACTGGCCGCACAGGTGGTCGAGAACTTCGACCGCTACGGCACCAACCACAAGCTGAACGTCGCGCTGATCATCGGCGGCGTCTCCTTCGCCGACCAGGACGCCAAGATCACCCGCGGCACCGACGTGCTGATCGCCACCCCCGGGCGACTCCTCGACCATTTCGAGCGCGGCAAGCTGCTGCTCAGCGGCGTCGAACTCCTGGTGATCGACGAGGCCGACCGCATGCTCGACATGGGCTTCATCCCGGACATCGAGCGCATCGTGAAGATGGTGCCGTTCACCCGCCAGACGCTGTTCTTCTCCGCGACGATGCCGCCGGAGATCGAGCGGTTGGCCGACATCTTCCTGCACAATCCGGAGCGGATCGAGGTCGCGCGCGCCGCCTCCACCGCCGAGACCATCGTCCAGCGCCTCGTCGCGACGTCGTCGGAGGGCAGCGCCAAGCGCGATCGCCTGCGCCGGCTGATCCGCGGCGAGACGGACTTGAAGAACGGCATCATCTTCTGCAACCGCAAGCGCGACGTGGCGCTGCTGCAGAAGTCGCTGGTGAGCCACGGCTTCGATGCGGCCGCGCTCCACGGCGACATGGACCAGCGTTCGCGGACCGCTGCGCTGGATGCATTCCGCGCCGGCGAGACGGCCCTGCTCGTGGCGAGCGACGTCGCCGCGCGCGGCCTCGATATCCCGGCGGTGAGCCACGTCTTCAACTTCGACGTGCCGAACCACCCCGAGGATTACGTTCACCGGATCGGCCGCACCGGCCGCGCCGGCCGCTCGGGCGCGGCCTTCACCCTGGTCAGCCGCAGCGACGACCGCTCGCTGCAGGCGATCGAATCGCTGATCGGCCAGCCGATCGAATGGATGGACGGAGACCTCGCCTCGGTCGCGACCGACGAGGGCGAGGGCGAGACCCGCACGCGCCACCGCGGCCGCTCGGGCGAGTCCGGGCGCCGCGGGCGCAAGGGCGTCGGCGATGGCGAGGCGTCCCGCGCGGCACGGAGTCCCGGTGCCCGGCGCGGCGCTCCGAAGCCGGATCAGACGGCCGAGGCCGCTCCGACCGCGGCGGAAGCGCCCCGGCGCGAGGCTCCGCAGCGCCAGGAGGAGCCGCGTCGCCAGGAGGAGCCCCGTCGCCAAGAGGAGCCGCGTCGTCGAGAGGAGCCCCGTTGCCAACCGGCCGAGGCACGGTCGCGGCCGGAGCGTGCGCCGCCCGTCCCCCGCCCGGCACCCGAGCGTCACCGCGAGGACCGCGGCTCCCAGGGGCGGCGCCGCGACGACGACGGCGATACGCCGGTCGGTCTCGGCGAGCATGTTCCGGCCTTCATGCTGAGGCCGGCTGTGGTGAAAAAGCAGGGGTGATCCACCGCGCCGCCGGACCGTTTTAACGGTCCGTCCACGCTCAGCAGGTCAACCTGTCGTCCCGGCTCCGAAGCGTCACGCGCGGTGGTTTGCCGAGGACGGACGACGGGGACCGGATGAGCCAGGGGTCTTATGCCGACCGCGATCGCAGCTTCGCCCTGGCGCAGCGCGCCCAGGAACTGATGCGCGATTACGGGCCTTCGGCGACGCCGAGCGCCTACGCCGTCTGGTACACTTACGTCTCCGGTGAACTGCCGCTGCTCAACGATGCGGTCAAGCGTCTGACCACGCGGAACGCCGGCCTGTCGGCGAGCGATATCGACGACCTCCACGACAGCTATCTCGGTGCCTCGCGCTACGCCACGGCCGCCGGCGAGACCGGCGCGACCATGCTGACGGAGATCGAGGCCATCATGGAGATGCTCGATCTCTCGCTCGGCTCCGCCGCCCAATACGGAGAGTCGCTCCGCGCGCTGAGCCAGGACCTTGCAGGATCGACCCTGAACCGCGCACGCCTGCGCGAGATCGTCGCCACGCTGGTCGCGACCACCCGCGAGGTCGCGACCAACAACAGAACCCTCGAAGCGCGGATGCGCGAGAGCCGCACCGAAGTCGAAGGTCTGCGCGAGAAACTGGAGGCGACCCGGATCGAGACCCTCACCGACCCGCTGACGGGTCTGGCCAACCGCAAGCATTTCGAGGAGATGCTGCGCGAGACGTTCGACGCCTCCGCCTGCGGCGCGGCGGCGAGCCTGATCGTCCTCGACATCGACTTCTTCAAGCGGTTCAACGATCTCTATGGGCACCTCACCGGCGATCAGGTGCTGCGTCTCGTCGCCATCGTCATGCGCGAGACTGTCGGCAGAGGCGCCCTGCTCGCACGATTCGGTGGCGAGGAATTCGCGATCCTGCTGCCCGGAACCGGGCGCGAGGCTGCGCGCGCCGTCGCGGAGAAGGTCCGCACCAGCGTCATGGGCCGGGAACTGGTCAAGCGATCGACCGGCGAATCGCTCGGGAAGGTGACGATCTCGCTCGGCCTCGCCGTCTACCGGCCCGGCGACACGCCGGTCTTGCTGCTGGAGCGCGCCGACCTCTGCATGTTCGCGGCCAAGCGCAGCGGCCGCAACCGCACGCTCGACGACACGACCGCGGCGGAAATCATCGCGGCCGTCGCCTGACCGAAGCGGCCGCTCAGGCCGGGGCGAGGAGGCGCTCCGGGCCGACCGGCGTGATGGCGACGGACTCGCCGCAGCCGCAGGCCGAGGTCTGGTTCGGGTTGTTGAACACGAACTGCGAGGCGAGCTTGCCCGTCTGGAAGTCCATCTGCGTACCGAGCAGGAACAGCAGCGCCTTCGGATCGACGAACACCGTGACCCCGCGGTCCTCGATCACGTCCTCGCCGGCCTTGCGGTCCTCGGCGTATTCCATCGTGTAGGACATCCCGGCGCAGCCGCCGTTCCTCACGCCGACCCGCAGGCCGGCGATCGGGCGGTCGGCGTCGGCGATGATCGCCTTGATGCGCGTGGCTGCCGCATCGGTCAGCGACATGACCTTGAAACTGGTGGACATGGTTGGCTCTCCGGCGACCGGATTCAAGGCCCGGGCTGGCAACGGTCTATCCTGGCGCGCTGAAGATAAGCGTTCGGCTGTCCGCGGTCCACCGGCGCGGGTCGTGCGCCGGGTCCGGGACGGCGCATCCCTCACCACATGTCGAGGGCGACGCGGGCTTCGTCGGACATGCGGCTCTGGTCCCACGGCGGATCGAACACCATCGTCACGGCGCAGGACTGGACACCGGGAACGGCGGCGACCGCCGTCTCGACCCAGCCGGGCATCTCGCCGGCGACGGGGCAGCCGGGCGCCGTCAGCGTCATGTCGATGGCGACCTTGCGGTCGTCGTCGATGTCGACCTTGTAGATCAGGCCAAGTTCGTAGATGTCGGATGGGATCTCCGGATCGTAGACCGACTTCAGCGCCGCGACGATGTCGTCGGTGAGGCGGTCGAGTTCGGCCGGCGGCACGCCTTGGGCGGCCGCGACCTTGGGCGTGTTGGCGCCGCCGGTGATCGTCGCGTCGGTGCTCATGGTCTCAATCCTCCGCCGGTCGCCGCAAACGTGCGACCGATCCGTCCAGAACGTCTCATGGGCCAGGATCTATGAGGTCCGGCCGACGACCGCCGCCCCGCAGTCGCGGGGGCCAAGCCTCGATGCGTTGCCCGCATCGAGGCTTGATATTAGGCAAACAGCATTTCGGCACGGCCGAGCGCCTCGGCGAGCGCATCGATCTCGGCGCGGGTGTTGTAGAGGCCGAACGAGGCGCGGCAGGTCGAGGTCACGCCGAAGCGGGTCAGCAGCGGCATGGCGCAGTGCGTCCCGGCCCGCACGGCGACGCCCGAGCGGTCGATCACCGTCGCGATGTCGTGGGCGTGCGCGCCCTTCATCTCGAAGGCGATGACGCCGCCCTTGTGGCGGGCGTTGCCGATCTGGCGGACGGAGTTCATCGCGCCGAGGCGCTCCTGCGCGTAGGCGGTCAGGTCGGCCTCGTGCACCGCGATCCTATCGCGGCCCACCGCCATCATGAATTCCAACGCCGCCCCGAGGCCCACCGCCTCGACGATCGCCGGCGTGCCCGCCTCGAAGCGGTGCGGCGGGTCGTTGT
>NZ_CAXTHR010000193.1:0-1087 GCF_964244095.1 uncultured Methylobacterium sp.
ATGACATAAGGCCCCGCAAGGGGCCTTTGTCATGTCTGGACACACATTCCAAGCCGTTTCCAGACATTCCCAAGATTTTACAATCACTTACCGATCGTCCTGCCAGCCGCTCCCATCCGTGCCGAAATCCTCCATGGCACATGATTGGCACATGAAACCGGCCAGGGTCTGGCCGCTCAGTAGGGCGGATTGCCCTTGAAAGAGCAGTCGCTCGACCTCGTCGGCGGCCACAGATGCCCACGGGAGCCGAAGACAGCACCGCTTCGTCCGGTCTCCGGACGCGTGGTAATCTGGGCAGCATGACCACGTCCGACGATCCACCGGCGATGCCAGCTATCCGCGGCTCGGCACGCTGGCCTCATCTGCTAACGGATTATCCGGAGGCCCTTCTGCGCGTGGCATCACTCCGCGCGGATGGGGAACAGCATTTCCTGTTCGACTGAGTCGAACTGTATCCCTTTGATATGTCCACGCCGGTCAGTTGAACAGCTGGCGATCGGCCTTGGCCGGTCCCGGGCCAAGACGAATGGACCTGTGCATTCTCCGCCACCAAGCTGCCGACCACCGAGACTTTGCAGTGGTACGAGGAGGCGGCGCGGGGCGTCCTGAACATCGCTGTCCAGGCACAGCGGCCTGTTCTGGCTCGTCTCACCACGTTCGCGCCGGAACCTGCGCCGGGCCGCTTCGGTGTCGCGTTCGAGGCGCCGTTCGTCATGCCGTGGCACAAGCTGGGGGCTGATGGACGCCGGGAGCGACACTGCGTAGCTTTTCCCATGCCGATTTGCCCGCTGACGCCTGAGCTGACCGGCTGCATCGAGTGCTCGCCGACGACGCCGGAGGATCGGTTCTGGGCCTCGCTCATCGGACAACCGCCTCTTCGGCCGCCGCGACGTACCTTTCACCGAGCCCCGCAGGTGGATCACGGGTGCGACGGTGTTCGGGAAGATCGTAGGCAGGGGCGGCCGGTCGGCGTTGGTCGCGACCGCGAACGCGAGCCGGATCTCGTCTTGTGACCGCTTCAGGCTATGCAGGTTGCACATCCCGGCACCATAGCCGCCCGCCGGTAAAGCCTCGCCGTCCCCGAGTC
>NZ_CAXTHR010000193.1:1187-6650 GCF_964244095.1 uncultured Methylobacterium sp.
CGACGCTCCACTTTCGCCTCGCCCATTCATCATTCTGAAACAAGGGCTTGGCCGTTTCCCCACCCTTATCCACAGGCAGCTTGGCGATTTCCACGTTGACGGGAGGTGGGTCCTCTGTGTTCTTCTTTTGTTCCTATCACCCTCAGCATCCCATCCCATGTTCCCCGCCGCCTCGCCCGTCCCGCCGACCCTCGCCGAGCTGCGCTGCCTGATCGGGCAAGGCGCCGGCACGGTCGAATCGCGGGTGACATTGCCCTTTGGCGTGACGGCGATCGATCGCGCTTTGCCGGGAGGCGGGCTCGCGCTCGGCGCCGTGCATCAGATCTGCGAGAGCGGGCCGCGCGCCGGCTACGCCGCGATGGCGATGCTGTTCGCCGGGGGCATCCTCGCCCGGACCAGGGGGCCGGTGCTCTGGTGCCTGCATAGCCGCGATCTGTTCGCGCCCGCCCTCTCACGGGTCGGGCTGCATCCCGACCGTGTCATCTACTGCGAGACCTGGAAGGACGCCGAGATCCTCCCCGCGATGGAGGAGGGCCTGCGCCATCGCGGCCTCGCCGGCGTGGTCGGCGAATTGACCCGCCTCACGCTCACCCCCTCGCGCCGTCTGCAGCTCGCGGCGGAGGCCTCGGGCGTCACCGCGCTGGTGGTGAGCCGTGCCGGCACGGACGAACCGGAGGCGAATGCCGCCTTCGCCCGCTGGGGCCTCAGTGCCGCGCCCTCGGGCCGGGACGACGCCCTCGTCATGGGCCGCCCGCGCTGGCGGGTCGAGCTGCGGCGCTGCCGCGGGGCGGTGCCGAACACCTGGATCGTGGAGGCCTGTGATGCGCAGGGTCGTATCGCTCTACCTGCCGGCCTGGGCGACCGACCGCATGCGCAGGACGAGCCGCGCCGCGCCACCCCGTGAGCAGCCGCTGGTGACCGTGCGCACAGAGGGAAATCGGCGCGTGCTCGCCGGCGTCGACGCGGCGGCGCGGGCCGCCGGCCTGCAGCCCGGGATGGCGGCCGCGCACGCGCAGGCGCTGCTGCCGGGCCTGCACCTCGCCGATGCCACGCCCGAAGCGGATGCCGCGGCGCTCGACCGGCTCGGCCTGTGGTGTACGCGCTATGCGCCGCTGGTCACGCCCGACCCGCCCGACGGGATCTTCATCGACATCGCCGGCGCCGCGCACCTGTTCCGCGGCGAGGCGGAGCTGCTCGACGATTTCGCCGCCCGGCTGCGCACGGCGCAACTGACCGCAAGGCTCGCGCTGGCCGATACGCCGGGCTGCGCCTGGGCGGTCGCGCGCTATGGGCACGGCGGGGCGATCCCGCCGGGACAGATGGCCGAGGCGTTCGGCAGCCTGCCGGTCGCCGCCCTGCGCCTGCCGCCAGAACAGGTCGCCAGCCTGCACGATGTCGGCATCGAGCGGATCGCGCAGCTCGCGAGCAAGCCCCGCGCGGCCCTACGGCTGCGCTTCGGCCCGGAGGTGACCTCACGCCTCGACCAAGCCCTCGGCGCCGCGCCCGAGCCGCTCGTCGCGCTGCAGACGCCCGAGGTGCCGCAGGTCAGCCTCCGCTTCGCGGAGCCGGTCAGCGAGCCGGAGGACCTGCAGCGCATCATCGCGGTGCTCTGTGCACAGCTGGTCACGGAGCTGGAACGGCGCGGCGTCGGTGCGCGCCGCCTCGATCTCGTCTTCCTGCGCGTCGACCGCGTCGCGCAGGCGGTCCGCATCGGCACCGCCCGGCCGAGCCGCGACGCGAAGCACCTCGGCAAGCTGCTCGGTGAGCGGCTGGTCCTGGTCGACCCCGGCTTCGGCATCGAGCAGGCGGTGCTGACGGCCTCCCGGGTCGAGGCGCTGACCGAGCGTCAGACAATGGGCAGCCACGTCGCGGACGAGGAGGGCACCGCCGATCTCGCCAGCCTCGTCGACGCCTTGCGCGTCCGGCTCGGACCTTCGCGCGTGTTTCGCCTCGCCCAGGTCGAGAGCGACGTTCCCGAACGCGCCGTCGCCAGGATCTCGCCGGTGGCCGCGGCGCGCGGCACGACCTGGCCCGCCGACCTGCCGCGTCCGGCCCGCCTGTTCAATCCACCCGAGCCGGTGACCGCGATCGCCGAGATCCCCGACGCGCCGCCGCTGTTCTTCGTCTGGCGCCGCATCCGCCACCGCGTCGTCAAGGCGGACGGGCCTGAGCGCATCACCGGCGAGTGGTGGCGGGACAACGTCGAGGCGGGGACGCGGCGCGATTATTACCGGGTCGAGAACGCCGAGGGCGAGCGCTTCTGGCTGTTCCGCGACGCGCCGGCCGAGGCGGGCGGCCGCTGGTGGCTGCACGGCCTGGGCGAGGCATGAGCTACGCCGAGTTGCAGGTCACGACGCACTACTCCTTCCTGCGCGGCGCCTCGAGTCCGGAGGAGCTGTTCGCGACTGCCGCCCTGCTCGGCATCCCGGCGCTCGGCGTCACCGACCGCAACTCGCTGGCCGGGCTCGCGCGCGCCCACGCGGCGGCCAGGGTGACGGGCGTGCGCCTCATCGTCGGCTGCCGGCTCGACCTGACGGACTTCCCGCCGCTGCTGGTCTACCCCACCGACCGGCTGGCCTACGCGCGCCTCTGCCGCCTGCTGACGCTGGGCAAGGGCCGGGCGGGTAAGGGCGGCTGCCGGCTGAGCTGGGCCGACCTGGAGGCGTGGCATGAGGGGCTGTTCGCCACGCTGCTGACGACGGATCCCGAGCCCGCGCTGGGCGACCACCTTGTACGCCTGCGCGGCCTGTTCGGCCCGCGCGCCTCCTGCGCGCTGACCCGCCGCTTCCGCCCGGACGACGCGGGGAAGCTGCGCGACATCGCCGCGCTGTCCCGGACGGCGCGCGTACCGACCGTCGCGACCGGCGACATCCTCTACCATACCCACGACCGGCACATCCTGCAGGACGTCGTCACCTGCATCCGGCTCGGCACCACCATCGACCGGGCCGGCTTCCTGAAGGAGCGCCACGCCGACCGTTTCCTGAAGGCGCCCGCCGAGACCGCACGGCTGTTCGCCCGCCACCCCGAGGCACTCACCCGCGGCCTGGAGATCGCTGCTGCCTGCACCTTCTCGCTCGACGATCTGACCTACAGCTACCCGACCGAGACGGGCGCGGGTGGGCGCTCGGCGCAGGAGCGATTGGATGCGCTCACCTGGGAAGGCGCCAGGACGCGCTATCCGGAAGGCCTGCCCGACAACGTGGCGATGCAGCTGCGCCACGAGCTCGACCTGATCGAGCGGCTCGGCTACGCGCCGTACTTCCTGACGGTCGATTCGATCGTCCGCTTCGCCCGCTCGCGCGACATCCTCTGCCAGGGCCGGGGCTCGGCCGCGAACTCCGCCGTCTGCTACGCCCTCGGCATCACCGCGATCGACCCCGTGCGGCAGGGCCTGCTGTTCGAGCGCTTCGTCTCCGGCGAGCGGCGCGAGCCGCCCGACATCGACGTCGACTTCGAGCACGGGCGCCGGGAGGAGGTGATCCAGTGGGTGTTCTCCACCTACGGCCGCCACCGCGCCGCGCTCACCGCCATCGTGATCCGCTTCCGCGCCAGGAGCGCGGTGCGCGCGGTCGGCAAGGTGCTCGGCATCCCGGAGGACGTGACCGCCGGGCTGGCCCGGCTCGTCTGGGGCTGGAGCGCCGACGGGGTGGGCGAGAAGGAACTCCGGGAACTCAACCTGAACCCCGACGACCGGCGCCTGCGCCTCACCCTGGAACTGGCGCGCCAGCTCATGGACACGCCGCGCCACCTCTCGCAACACCCCGGCGGCTTCGTGCTGACGCTGGACCGCCTCGACGAGTTGGTGCCGATCGAGCCGGCGGCGATGGCCGACCGGCAGATGATCGAGTGGGACAAGGACGACATCGACGCGCTCGGCTTCATGAAGGTCGACGTGCTGGGCCTCGGCATGCTCGGCTGCATGGCCCGCGCCTTCCGGCTGCTACGCGAAGCGAAGGGCATCCCGCTCGATTTCGCCACCATCCCGGCCGAGGACCCCGCCACCTACGCGATGATCCGTGCGGCCGATACGGTCGGCGTGTTCCAGATCGAATCGCGCGCGCAGATGGCGATGCTGCCGCGCATGAAGCCGAAGACCTTCTACGATCTGGTGATCGAGGTGGCGCTGGTGCGCCCCGGCCCGATCCAGGGCGACATGGTCCATCCCTACCTGCGCCGCCGTGAGAAGAGGGAGCCGGTCACCTACCCGTCCGAGGCGCTGCGGCGGGTGCTCGGCAAGACGCTCGGCGTGCCGCTGTTCCAGGAGCAGGCGATGCAGGTGGCGATGGTGGGTGCCGGCTTCTCGGCGGCCGAGGCCGACCAGCTGCGCCGGGCGATGGCGACGTTCAAGGTCACCGGCGGCGTCAACCGCTTCCGCGACAAGCTGATCACCGGCATGGTCGACAACGGCTACGCCCCCGACTTCGCCGAGCGCACGTTCAAGCAGCTCGAAGGGTTCGGGAGCTACGGCTTCCCGGAGAGCCACGCGGCCTCGTTCGCGCTGATCGCCTACGCCTCGTCCTGGATGAAGTGTCACCACCCCGACGTGTTCTGCTGCGCGATCCTGAACGCGCAGCCGATGGGCTTCTACGCGTCCGCGCAACTGGTCCGAGACGCACGTCAGCACGGCGTCGTCGTGCGGCCGATCGATGTGAACGCTTCGGCCTGGGATTGCACCCTGGAGCCGCTCGAAGATGGGCGCTGTGCGGTCCGGCTGGGCCTGCGTCTCGCGAAGGGCCTCGCCGAGCGAGACGGGGAGCGCCTTATAGCTATCCGGGGCGAGCGGCCCTACGCCTCGGTGCTCGACCTGTCGCGGCGCGCGGCCATGCCGGTCGCCGCGCTGACCTGCCTCGCCCGGGCCGATGCCTTCCGGTCGCTGTCCTTGAGCCGGCGCGAGGCTACCTGGGCGATCAAGGCCCTGCGCGACGACACCCTGCCGCTGTTCGCTGATGCTGATCGGCGCGCCGCATTTATCCAGCCGGAGGTCGCGGAGGCGCGGGTGCCGCTGACGCCGATGACCGGCGGCCGCGAGGTGGTCGAAGACTACCGCTCCCACGGCCTCAGCCTGCGCGCCCATCCGCTCGCCTTCCTGCGCCGGGATCTCGCCGCGCATGGGGCCGTGTCCTGTGCGACCCTGCACACCGCCCGCGACGGCAGACGGATCACGGTGGCCGGCCTCGTGCTGATGCGCCAGAAGCCCGGCTCGGCCAAGGGCGTGATGTTCCTGACGCTGGAGGACGAGACGGGGATCGCCAACCTCATCGTCTGGCCGTCGCTGTTCGAGACGCACCGGCGCATCATCCTCGGCAGCCAGCTGCTCGCCTGCCGCGGCCGGGTGCAGCGCGCGACCGGGGTGGTCCATCTCATCGCCGAGAGCCTGACCGACCGCTCCGCGCTGCTGCGGCAGATCGGCGGGAAGGACGAGGCGTTCACGGTGCCGACCGGGCGGGGCGATGAAGCCCA
>NZ_CAXTHR010000194.1:0-6602 GCF_964244095.1 uncultured Methylobacterium sp.
GGCAAGTTCCAGTGGCAGCACGCCAAGGACCTGAACCCCGAGCCGGACGACCTCGCGCAGATCAACGAGAAGCTGAAGGACGGCCTGCCCGACGCCGAGAAGCCGACCGCCACCGCCGAGAACCCGCCGGCCCCCGTGGCGGCGCCCCACAACCCGGAGAACCCGGAACTGCCGAAGAGTGCTCCGGCCCCGGGCGATGCGCCGGGCGCGGCCGACCAGAAGGGCGGCGGCTGACGGTCTCTGCCGACGCGCCTATTCCGCCGGCACGGCCTCCCCCCGCACCCCCCGCGCCGGCGCGACCCGCACCCGCTCCGCCTCCGCCCGCATGAGGGCGGCGCGCGCCGCATCCGCTTCGCGCTGGCGGTTCCAGAGGGCGGCGTAGACGCCACCTTCGGCGAGCAGGTCGGCATGCGTGCCGCGCTCGACGATGATGCCGTGATCGAGCACCAGGATCGCGTCGGCGTTGACCACCGTCGAGAGGCGGTGGGCGATGACCAGCGTGGTGCGGCCGCGGCTGATCCGGTCGAGCGCGTCCTGGATCTGCGCTTCCGTGAACGAGTCGAGCGCCGACGTCGCCTCGTCGAGGACGAGGATCGGCGGGGCCTTGAGGATGGTGCGGGCGATGGCCACGCGCTGCTTCTCGCCGCCCGAGAGCTTCAGGCCGCGCTCGCCTACCGGCGTCTCGTAGCCCTCGGGCAGCGACGCGACGAAGCGGTCGATCTGGGCCAGCCGCGCGGCCTCGCGCACCTCCGCCTCGGTGGCCTCCCAGCGGCCGTAGCGGATGTTGTAGCCGATGGTGTCGTTGAACAGCACCGTGTCCTGCGGCACCATGCCGATCGCCGCGCGCAAGCTGTCCTGGCGCACCGCGGCGATGTCCTGCCCGTCGATGGTGATGCGGCCGCCTTGCGGCTCGTAGAACCGGAACAGCAGCCGCGACAGCGTTGACTTGCCGGCGCCCGACGGGCCGACGATCGCCACGGTACGCCCCGAAGGGATCTCGAACGAGACGCCGCGCAGGATCTGCCGGTCGGGGTTGTAGGAAAAGCGCACGTCCTCGAAGCGCACCACGCCGGGACCGGCGACGAGCGCCGGGACATTCGGCCGGTCGGCGATCTCCGGGTTGCGGTGGAGGATGCGGAACATGTCGTCGATGTCGATCAGCGCCTGCTTGATCTCGCGGTAGATCATGCCCATGAAGTTCAGCGGCATCGAGAGCTGCACCAGCATGGTGTTGGCGAGCACGAAGCCGCCGATGGTGGTGCGCCCGGCCAGGATGTCGCGGGCGGCGAGCCACATCACCGCGCTCATGCCGAGCGTGAAGATCACCGCCTGGCCGGCGTTGAGGACGGCCAGCGACACGTAGGTCTGCGTCGAAGCCTTTTCGTACTTGGCCATCGCGCCGTCGTAGCGCGTGGTCTCGCGGGATTCGGCGCCGAAATACTTCACCGTCTCGTAGTTCAAGAGCGAGTCGACCGCCTTGCCGTTGGCGTCGGTATCCGAATCGTTCATGCGGCGGCGGATCGCGATCCGCCACTCGGTCGCCTTGTAGGTGAAGCCGAGATAGGCCGCGACCATCGCGAACACGACCGCAGAGTAGGTCCAGTCGAACTCGTAGGCGAGCACGCCGAGCACGAGCGCGAACTCGACGACCGTCGGCACCAGCGTCAGCACCATCAGGCGCGACAGCTCTTCGATGCCGGAGCGGCCGCGCTCCAGCACGCGGGTGAGCCCGCCGGTCTTGCGCTCCAGGTGGAAGCGCAGGGACAGCCGGTGCATGTGCTCGAAGGTCTGGAGCGCGAGGCGGCGCACCGCGTGCATCGCCACCTTGGCAAACAGCCCGTCGCGCGCCTGCGTCAGCCCGGCCATCACGATCCGCGACAGGCCGTAGAGGGCGATCAGTGCCATCGGCGCGGCGAAGACGCCGGTGGGGATCGCCTCCCCCTTGCCGCCGACCGCGGCGACCAGCGCGTCGGTGATCCACTTGAAGGTGAACGGCGTCACCATCGTCGCGAGTTTGGCCACCAGCAGCAGGCCGAGCGCGAGGAACACCCGCCGCTGGAGGTCGGGCCGGCCGTAGGGCCAGAGATAGGGCCACAGGCGGCGGTAGGTGGCGACGAGGCCGGGGCGGTCCTCGGGCACGGGCGCGTCGGCCGCCGGAGCGGGTTGGGTCGTCATGCGTGCGGGTCCGGGAGGGCTGTGTACCCTGCATATAAGCCGGCGGCGCGCCCGCGACACCCGTCCCCGTCCGCACGCACGGCCCGCCGCGTCAGCCGCGCCTGCCGTCCCCGGCCGCGCCCTTGGGTGCGTCGTCGCCCGGCAGGACGAAGAGCTGGCCGGGATAGATCAGGTCCGGATTGCGGATCTGCCCCTGGTTGGCGTCGTAGATCACCGTGTAGCGGTCGCCCTTGCCGTAGGTGCGCCGGCTGATCTGCCACAGGCTGTCGCCGCGGATGATCCTGGCCGTGGCGATCTCCGGGACGAAGACGCCCGGGTCGAGGCGCGGCGAGTCGGAGCGTGGCGGGTCGAGGGCCGCGGGTGTGGGGCTGGCGGCCGCGGCGGGCGCCTTCGGCGCGGGCGCGGCCTTGTCGGGTGCCGGGGATGGCGGGACTGCGGAGAGGTTCGGCGCGACGGCCGGCCGGCCCGGCGCAACCGGCCGCGGCGGAGCCGGACCGTCACGGGCGGCGAGGCGGCCGGCCGGCTTGTCGGCGACGCGCGCCGGCTCGGGCACCGAGAACGGCACCTCGGCCCGGCTGCGGACCTTGCCGGAGACCGGGTCGACCTGATCGATCCGGACCCGGTAATCCCCCGGCTTCACCCCGCGGCCGATGGTGAAGGTGGCCGTGCCGTCGGCCCCGACCCGCGCCGGCGCGATCAGCGTGTCGTTGAGGTAGAGGCGCACGCTCGCGCCGGGGGACGCGCGGCTCGTCACGGAGAGGCGCCCGCCCTCCTGCGCATCGACGCTGACGACCTTGACCGGGGCGGCCCCCGCCGCGGGAGGAACCGATCCGGGTTTTCCCGAAGCATCCTTGCCTGCATCCTTGCCTGCGTCCTTGCCTGCCGCCTCATCGGCCGGCCCCGCCCGCCGGGCCGCCGGGGTGCCGGGCTTCGGTATCCGCTGCGCCGCCGCGCGCGCGGCGGGCTCGGGCTGCGACAGCACCACCGTCGGCCTGTCGGGGGAGGTCAGCGCGACGAGGGGCTTCGCGTCGCGGGACGGCGAGAGCGAGACCGCGACGCTGTCCTTCGATCGGGTCTCGCGGCCGTCGGCGCCGGTTGCGCGCAGCACGATCTCGCTGTTGCCGGCGGGCAGCGCCGGCGGGACGATGGCGAACTGCCCGTTCGGGTCGGCGGTGGCCCGCGCCACCGCCCGACCGTCGACCAGGAGCTCCACGACCGCGTTCGGCGCGCCGCGCCCGGCCACGACGGCTTCACCGTTCGGCTCGACGCGGACGACGTCGAAGCGCAAGGCGCCCGGATCGACGGCGTTCGGCCCGGCATCCGTCCGCGGGCCGGGCGCCGGCGGCGCGACGGCGGCCTGCCGGCCGGGCTCGGGCTTGTCGGCCGGCGCAGCCGCGTCCGGCGGCGGCGCCCCGACCATCCCCGCTCCGGTGGGTGGCGCGGCCGGCAGAGCGGCGCGCTTCAGGTAGGCGCCACCGCCGACCAGGGCCGCGACCAGCCCGAGGCCGAGGAGCAGCCCGAGGATCGCCAGGAACAGGCCGCGCCGCAACTCCGCCGTCATGGCGCTCCATCTCTCGTCGATGCCGCGGGCAGCGCCACGCCGTCCCGGCCGCGAAGACCCCGGAATCGCCTTGCGAAAAGCCGTCGACTGTCCCCGCCATATTACCGTACATGTCCGGGACACCAAGCCGCCGCGGGCTCGCGCGGACGATCCTCCCGCGAATTCAGCAGTTTGGCCCGGGATCGAGCCGGGAAACGCGGGCCCGCGGCTCCCGCGACACGGTTGATGGAGGGCGCCGGATGGCTCCGGTGAAGACGGTCTGTGTCTATTGCGGCTCCGGCTTCGGCGGAGATCCGGCGTTCCGCGCGGCCGCGGAGGCGCTGGGCGCGGGGCTCGCCGCGGCCGGGTTCGGCCTCGTCTACGGCGGCGGCGACGTCGGCCTGATGGGCACGATCGCCCGCGCGGTGCTCGCGGGCGGGGGCCACGTCACCGGCATCATCCCGGACTTCCTCCAGGCCCGCGAGCAGATGCTGGCCGACATCCAGGAGACGGTCGTGGTGGGCGACATGCACACCCGCAAGCGGATGATGTTCGACCGCTCCGACGCCTTCGTCGCGCTGCCCGGCGGCATCGGCACCCTGGAGGAACTGGTCGAGCAGCTCACCTGGGCGCAGCTCGGCCGGCACCGCAAGCCGATCCTGCTGGTCGACGTGGCCGGGTTCTGGGACCCGTTGCTGACGCTGTTCGCGCACATGCGCGCCCACGGCTTCATCCGCGAGGGCCTCGACCTGAACTACCTCGTCGCCGGGGACGCCGGCGCGGTCGTCCCGATGCTCCGGGATGCGTTCAGCCGGCCCGGCGGCGATCCCGCGGCCGAACGGTTCGTGACGGAGCGGCTGTGAGACAGACCCCATCACCGAAGACATCCCGGTCCGCGCCGCCCTCTCTGCGGGCTACCGGATGCAGACATCTCGCAAGGGCGACCGACGGCACCCATCCTCCCCCTCTGCGGGGGAGGATGGCCCTCGGCTCACGTGAGGGTCGGGAGAGAGGAGCGACCTCTCCGGATACGGCGCTCCCCTTTCCCGACCCGCTTCGCGTGTCTTGAACGCGCGGACCTGGCCCATTGCCGGCACACTTCCCGCGTGCTTGGCGGCTCACGGAAAGAGTGTCTTCGATGGACACGCCTGAAAAGCTCGAAACGCCCACTGCCCGCCCGGCACGGCCGGGGGACCTGCCCGGTGAGTCGGGGGCCCCTCACACCCGGAAGCGCGCCGCGTGGCTGCCGGTCTCGTCGAGGGCCGACACACCCGCGCCGGCGCGGTCGAGGGCGTCGCGAAGCTGGCGTGCGCCGACGCCGCCGGGCACCGCGAGCAGCAGGCGCTCGGCCTCGCCCTTGGGCTTGGCCCGCGCCACCACCTCGCCGTAGAGGTCCTGCAGCGCGCGCTCCACCTCGGGCGACCAGGAGGCGCAGCGGACCGCCAGCAGCACCCAGTCGCGCTGCGCGGCCGCCGGGTCTTCGAGCGGCTTGGCCACCACGAAGACCGGGGTGCCGGCCGGATGCGCCGGCCGCTCGATGAAGGGCAGGCGCGCGATCACCTTCGGGCGGCCCTCGCCGATCAGCCCCTCCCACCAAGCTTCCCCCTTCGCGCTCCCCTTCGCGCCTCCCTGGCCCCCGCCTGCGGCGGCACGCGGGTCGAAGCGGAAGATGCCGAGGTCGCCGCGGGAGGACGCCACCGCCTCGATCACCGCCGCGCAGGTCGGATGCGGCCGGTAGGGCACCGTGAAGCCGAAGTGGAAGCGGGCGGAGTCGCGCATCGCCGGGTCGCCGGCGGAGATGTCGGCATGGACCGAGAACGGCGCCTGCACGTAGGTGAAGCTCGCGATGATGACCCGCCAGATCCCCTCGACGGTGTCGAGCGGCAGCAGCCCGCGGTGGCGCTCGGCCACGCGCCGCATCATCGCCGCTTCGCGGCCCGGGCGGAAGGCGGAGCCCGAGGCCGAGGTGCCCTTCACCGCGATGAGCCGGTCGATGATCCCGCCCCGCTGGATCAGCAGGGCGTGCATCTCGGCGTCGATCCGGTCGATCTCGGCCCGGAGGGCTGCGAGGTCCTCCGTCCGTGGCGCGGCTCGTTTGGGGAAGCGCATGGCGTGACGGGCTATGGCGTGACAGGCTGATGCCGGTGTCGGCCGGGCGTGTTTACGGCCCGCGGCGCCGAAGGGCCAGGGCGGGCGGAAGCGCATGCCGACATGCCGGCCCTTTCGTTGACGCTCGCGGGCGGGCACGCTACCTCCTGAAGCTGCGGCGGGCGCGGGAGGCCTGCGGTCTCGCAAACCCTCAGCGCGTGCGAGAAGCCGTTTCCAGACGCGTCATGGACAATCCCCCCGATACGGCCCTCCGGCCCGCGCCGGCCTTCGGAACGGAACCGCACGCCGGCGAGCCGTCGCAGGCGCGCGACCCGTCCGGGCTCATCGCCCGGTTCGAGGCCGACCGGCCGCTGGCGATGGATGCCGGCGCCACGCTCGCGCCGTTCCAGATCGCCTACCAGACCGCCGGCACGCTCAACGCCGCGCGCTCGAACGCGGTGCTGATCTGCCACGCGCTCACCGGCGACCAGCACTTCGCTCATCCCCACCCCGTCACGGGCAAGCCCGGCTGGTGGCAGACGCTGGTCGGGCCGGGCAAGCCGATCGACACCGACCGCTACTTCGTCGTCTGCTCCAACGTCGTCGGCTCGTGCATGGGCTCGACCGGGCCGGCCTCGACCGACCCGGGCACGGGCCGCGCCTACGGCCTCGACTTCCCGATGGTGACGATCCGGGACATGGTCCGCGCCCAGGCGATGCTGCTCGACCACCTCGGGATCGACGACCTGTTCCTGTGCATCGGCGGCTCGATGGGCGGGATGCAGGTGCTGCAATGGGC
>NZ_CAXTHR010000195.1:0-6472 GCF_964244095.1 uncultured Methylobacterium sp.
ATCGCGACGCCGATCGAGCAGGAGGTCAACGGCGTCGACAACATGCTCTACATGACCTCGCTGTCGACCAACGACGGCAACATGCTGCTCACCGTCACCTTCAAGGTCGGCACCAACCTCGATATCGCCAACGTGCTGGTGCAGAACCGGCTCTCGGTGGCCCAGCCGCGCCTGCCGCCGGACGTGCGCAACCTCGGCGTCACCGTGCGCAAGGCCTCTCCCGACCTGATGCTGGTCGTGCACCTGCTCTCGCCGAACAAGACCTACGATCAGAATTACCTCGCCAACTACATCTACCTCAACATCCGCGACGAGATGCTGCGGCTCGACGGCGTCGGCGACATCACGATCTTCGGCGGCAACGAGTACGCCGAGCGCATCTGGCTCGACCCGAACAAGCTCGCCGCCTACGGCCTCTCGACCACCGACGTAACGGCCGCGCTGCAGGAGCAGAACGTGCAGGTGGCCGCCGGAGCCCTGAACGCGCCGCCGGCCAGGACCGGCGAGGCGTTCCAACTCGTCGTGCAGTCGCAAGGGCGCTTCCAGACGCCGGAGGAGTTCGCCGACGTCATCGTCAAGGCGGCGGGCGGCCGCTTGGTCCGCATCAAGGACATCGCCCGCACGGAGATGGGCCAGAAGGACTACACGACGAACTCGTTCCTCAACGCGACGCCGGCGGTCGGCATCGGCGCGTTCCAGCGCCCCGGTACCAACGCGCTCGCCGCGGCGACCTCCGTCAAGAACGTGATGGAGAACCTGAAGAAGAACTTCCCGCCCGACGTCACGTACCGCATCGCCTACAACCCGACCGAGTTCATCGAGGAGTCGATCCAAGAGGTCTACAAGACCCTGTTCGAGGCGGTCGGCCTCGTCGTGATCGTGATCTTGGTGTTCCTCCAGAGCTGGCGCACGGCGTTGATCCCGGTGATCGCGATCCCGGTGTCATTGATCGGCACCTTCGCGGCGATGGCGGCCTTCGGGTTCTCGCTGAACAACCTCACCCTGTTCGGGCTGGTGCTCGCCATCGGCATCGTCGTCGATGACGCCATCGTCGTGGTCGAGAACGTCGAGCGCAACATGGCCGAGGGCCTCTCGCCGGGCGATGCCGCGCACAAGACCATGGACGAGGTCGGCAGCGCGGTGGTCGCCATCGCCCTGGTGCTGGCGGCGGTGTTCATCCCGACCGCGTTCATCCCCGGCATCTCGGGCCAGTTCTACAAGCAGTTCGCGCTGACAATCGCCGCCTCGACGATCATCTCGGCGTTCAACTCGCTGACCCTGTCGCCGGCGCTCTGCAAGATCCTGCTCGTGCCCCATCATGCCCGCAAGCCGCCGAGGTTCTTCCTCACCCGCTTCGTCGCGTGGCTCGGCACCGTGTTCAACCGCGGCTTCGACGCGCTGGCCGACGGCTACGCGCGCGTCGTCAACGGACTGACCGCGTATTCCGTCGGGATCGTCGCGGTGATGGTGTTCTACGGCTTCGTCGTCTTCGGCACGATCCACTTGGCGCGCACGACGCCGACCGGCTTCATCCCGGACCAGGACCAGGGCTACCTGATCGGCGTCGTCCAGTTGCCCGCCGGCGCCTCCCTCGACCGGACGACGGAGGTGGTCAACCGCGCCGCCGCCGAGGCGCGCAAGATCGACGGCGTCACCAACACCGTCATCATCGCCGGCTTCGACGGGGCGACGTTCACCAACACCACCAACTCGGGCGTGATGTTCATCACGCTCTCGGGCGCCAAGGAGCGGGCCGCTGCGGGCCGGAGCGCGGCGGTCATCACCGGCGACGTGCTCAAGGCCACCGCCGACATCCAGGAGGCCCGGGTCATCGTGATCCCGCCGCCGCCGGTGCGCGGGCTGGGCAGCGGCGGCGGCTTCAAGATGCAGATCGAGAGCCGGCAATCGTCGGCGACCGGTCCGCTGCTCGCAGCAGCCGGCGAACTGATCGGGCAGGCCAACCAGAGCAGCGACGTGCAGCGGGTGTTCACCACCTTCGGCAACGACACGCCGCAGCTCTACCTCGACATCGACCGGACGATCGCGCGCATGCTCGACGTGCCGCTCGCCAACGTCTTCGCCTCGGTGCAGGCGGATCTGGGCGGAACCTACGTCAACGACTTCAACACGCTGGGCCGCATCTACCAGGTGCGCCTCCAGTCGGATGCCGGCTACCGCACCGCGATCCAGGACATCGCGCAGATCAAGGTGCGCTCCGCGACCGGCGCGCTCGTGCCGCTCGGCACGCTCGCCAGCGTGCGCGACGTCGCCGGGCCGCAGATCGTGCAGCGGTTCAACCTGTTCTACTCGGTGCCGGTGCAGGGCGTGGCCAAGCCCGGCGTCTCGACGGGCCAGGCCCTCGACACGATGGAGGCGATCGCCAGGAAGGCCCTGCCCGAGGGCTACGCCTACGACTGGACCGAGATCGCCTACCAGCAGAAGGCGGCCGGCAACACCGCGGTCTACGTGTTCGCGCTCGGCATCCTGCTCGTGTTCCTCGTGCTGGCCGCGCAGTACGAGTCCTGGACGCTGCCGCTGGCGATCCTGATGGTGGTGCCGACGGGCGTGCTCGCCGCGCTCGCCGGGGTGCAGGTGCGGGGCCAGGATAACAACATCCTCACCCAGATCGGGCTGATCGTGCTGATCGGTCTGGCGGCCAAGAACGCGATCCTGATCGTCGAGTTCGCCCACGACATCGAGGAGGCCGAGCACAAGGGGCCGATCGCCGCCGCGGTGCAGGCCTGCCGGCTGCGCCTGCGCCCGATCCTGATGACCGCCTTCGCCTTCATCCTCGGCGTGCTGCCCCTCGTCATAGCCACCGGCCCCGGCGCCGAGATGCGGCAGGCGCTCGGCACCGCGGTGTTCTTCGGGATGATCGGCGCGACCTTCTTCGGCCTGTTCCTCACCCCGGTGTTCTACGTGATGATCCGCAACATCGTGATCTGGGTCGGCGGGAAGCGCGGCAGAAAGGCCGACGACGGCGACCAACCCGGCGGGGCACCGGCCCACGCCGCGCCGGCGCATCCGTAGCGCGGCCCGTCGCGATCGGGTCGCCGCGGGCCGTGTCCATTCGGCGCGCCCGCGGGCGGCAACCGTCGTCGCCGGCCGCCGCTTGTCGCTCCGTTACATCGGGAAGGATCGGGCATGGCACGGGTCGCAGTCGTCACCGGAGGCACCGCCGGGATCGGTCTGGCCACCGCCCACCTGTTCGCGTCCCGCGGCTGGTCGGTCGCGGTGATCGCTCGCGACGCAGGGCGCCTGCGCGCGGCGGAGACGGCGCTTTCGGCCTACGGGCGGCCGGTGCTGGCGATCGCCGCCGACGTCGCGGACTCGGACGCGGTCGATGCCGCCACCGCCCGGATCGAGGCCGAACTCGGGCCGATCCGGGCCTGGGTCAACAACGCCATGTCGACGGTGGTGAACCCGGCCGACCGGATCACCCCAGCCGAGTACCGCCGCGTCACCGAGACGACCTATCTCAGCCAGGTCTACGGGACGCTGGCCGCGCTGCGGTTCATGAAGCCGCGCAACCGCGGCGCGATCATCCAGGTCTCGTCGGGCCTCGGCTTCCGCGCGGCCCCCCTCCAGGCGCCCTATTGCGCGGCCAAGTTCGCGGTCTCCGGCTTCACCGATGCGCTGCGCTGCGAGCTGATCCACGACAAGGTCGATGTCTCGCTCAGCGTGATCTATCTGCCGGCCGTCAACACGCCGCAGTTCGAGTGGGCGCGCAACCGTACCGGCCACGGCCAGAACGCCCCCGACCCGGTGTTCGACCCGCGGCTCTGCGCCGAGGCGATCCTCTACGCGGTCGAGAAGCCGCGCCGCGAGGTCTGGGTCGGGCGCACGGCGCTGATGATGGCCGCGGCGCAGGCGCTGGTGCCGGGCTTCGCCGACCGGAAGGCCGCCGAGATGTGGCCGCAGCAGATGACCGCCGACGACCTGCCGGACCGGGCCGGCAACCTCGACGTCCCGGTCCCCGGCGACGTCGGCATCGACGGGCCCTTCGGCGCCCGCACCAAGCGCACCCGCACCGAGTTCTGGACGAGCCGCGAGCGCGACCTCCTGGTCGCCGGCCTCGCCGGCGTCGCGCTGGTCGGCCTGGCGGGCGCCGCCGCGCTCGCCGCCACCCCGCGGCGCCTGCTGCGGCGGTCCTGACGGGCTGCGTTCAGGCGCCGGGCCTGATAGGCATCGCCACCACGAAACCCGAACGGAACGAGGCGACGCCGTGCCCGGTTACCTGCCCTTCGCGGGCGCCCTCGACCTGCCTGCCTACGTCTGCGACAATTGCGGCTTCTGGCAGCGGCACTTCGCGACGCCGCCGTCCTGCCCGATATGCCTCGATGCCCGCCACGTGGTGCCGCAGGACGGCTGGCGCTTCTGGACGACGCGTCAGGCGCAGGACCGCTTCCCCTGCCACTGGCAGGAGCTGGAGCCCGGCGTGTGGCGCTTCTGGAACGAGCCGGTCTCCGGCATCGGTCCGTCGAGCTACCTGATCCGGACGGATGCGGGCAACATGGGCTTCGAGGGCTGCCCGGTGTTCAGCGCGGCGGCGCTCGACCACATCGCCAGCCTGGGCGGGCTGCAGGTCCTCTCCGCCTCGCATCCGCACGCCTACGGCGCCCTGGTGCAGTTGCAGGACCGCTTCGATCCGGAACTCTGCCTGCCGGCCGCGGACTTCACCTGGAGCGCCGCGCTCCAGGTCTCCTGGCCCTACGACGATTTTCTCGAGCCGCTGCCGGGATTGGAACTGCACCGCACCGCCGGGCACTTCGACGGCCACGCCGTGCTGCTGGATCGCGCGCGAAAGATCTGCTTCTGCGGCGACGCGCTGAAGTTCGAGCTCGACCCTCGCGATGCCCGCCGCGCCGCGACGATCTCGGCGCACAAGGCGTTCGTGCGCGGCGTGCCGCTGACGGTGAACGAGTTGCGGCGCTACCGCGACGTGTTCGCGCGCCTCGACTTCACCCAGACCTGGACCCCGTTCGAGCCCGCCGCCAATTGCGGCCGGGCCGAGGTGCTGGCGTTGCTCGACGGAATGCTGGCAAGCCGGCCGCACGCGGCGCCGGTGGCGTTGGATGATCTGAGACGCTAAGGCCGATCCCTTTCCTGACCTTCGCTGGCGCGAGGGCCACCCCCGGCAAAGGGAAATGGAACGCCGCGGATCACCGCTTCGTGTTCCCGGCATTCTGCCCGAACATCACTTTCTTGGCCTCCTCGCTCATGGTCTTGCCGTGATCCGGGTTGACCTCGGGTGCGCGGGCATAGGCCGCCTTGGTGCCGGGACGCTCGGCAATGGCGAGAAACCAGCGTTTGAGGTTCGGGTGCGCATCGAGGGTCTGGCCCTGCTTCTCCCAGGGGACGATCCAGGGGTAGGCCGCCATGTCGGCGATGCCGTAATCGCCCGCGACGTAGTCCCGGTCGGCGAGCCGCCGGTCGAGCACGCCGTAGAGCCGGTTGGTCTCGTTGACGTAGCGGTCGATCGCGTAGGCGATCTTCTCGGGGGCGTATTGCGAGAAGTGGTGGTTCTGCCCGAGCATCGGCCCGAGGCCCCCCATCTGCCAGAACAGCCATTGCAGCGCCTCGGCGCGGCCGCGCAGGTCGCCGGGCAGGAAGCGCCCGGTCTTCTCGGCGAGGTAGAGCAGGATCGCGCCCGACTCGAACAGCGAAACCGGCCCGCCCCCGCCCGCCGGCTCGTGATCGACGATCGCCGGCATGCGGTTGTTCGGGGCGATCCGGAGGAAGCCGGGATCGAACTGCTCGCCCTTGCCGATGTTGACCCGCTTGATCGCGTAAGCAAGACCCGCCTCCTCCAGGAACATCGTCACCTTGTGGGCGTTCGGGGTCGGCCAGTAGTAGAGATCGATCATCGCGGGTCCTCGAGTGTCGCGGGGGCGCCTTCGGCGTGGCAGGTGGGCCTCGACGAAGATGGGGTCAAGCACCACGCAGGACCGCGATGCTTTGATTCAGGCTCCGGTTTGTGATACATCGTCTGCCTGCCGTCGTTCGCGCCTGACGTGCCCCCTGTCGTGCCCAAAAGTGCGAAGTCCGGTTCAGGACAACGGGAAGCACGTGCTCGACCGCCGGAGGCATCGCCTCCGGAGGCCGGTCAATCGTGGCGCGTCCCCGGCTGCGCTTGGGAACCGTCATCCGCCTGCCTCTTTGAGGCGGCGGCGGCGGTCGGGCGGTTGGAGCCGGGTGTCCCGCCCCGGAAGACATGGTCGGACGCGGGTTTGGCAAACCCCCGCGCTTCGTTCTGGAGGCCCTTCCTGCATGACCACAGCCAAGAAGCCGACGACGGGCCGCCAGGGATTCAAGACGGGCGAGGCGGTGGTCTATCCCGCTCACGGGGTCGGCCGCATCACCGCGATCGAGGAGCAGGAGATCGCCGGCTACAAGCTCGAACTGTTCGTGGTCTCCTTCGAGAAGGACAAGATGGTCCTGCGCGTCCCCACCGCGAAGGCCAACAGCGTCG
>NZ_CAXTHR010000196.1:0-6447 GCF_964244095.1 uncultured Methylobacterium sp.
CGGGCGTCGAGGGCAAGATGTTCGAGCCGATGGCGCTCACCGTCATCATCGCGCTCGCGTCGGCCTTCGTCCTGTCGCTCACCCTGGTGCCGGCGCTGATTTCCATCGTCGTCACCGGCAAGGTCACGGAAAACGACAACCTCGTCATGCGGGCGATGAAGGCGGCCTATCGGCCGGTGCTGGGCGCGGCCCTGCGGGCGCCCTCCGCCTGCGTCGGCGGGGCGCTGCTGCTCCTCGCCGCTGCCGGATTCCTGTCCACCCGGCTCGGCACCGAGTTCATCCCGCAACTCGACGAGAAGAGCATCGCGCTCAACGCGACCCGAATCCCCTCGACCTCGCTGTCGCAATCGCAGGCGATGCAGTTGAAGGTCGAGCAGGCGGTCTCGACGTTCCCGCAGGTCGCCTACGTCTTCTCGAAGACGGGCACGGCGGAGGTCGCTTCCGACCCGATGCCGCCGAACGCGTCGGATACCTTCGTCATCCTCAAGCCCCAGGAAGCGTGGCCGGACCCGAGTCAGGGCAAGGCGAGGCTGCAGGCGCAGATCGAGAAGGCGGTCGGGGCGCTCGCCGGCAACGTCTACGAATTCTCGCAGCCGATCCAGCTCCGGTTCAACGAGTTGCTCGCGGGCACCCGCGGTGACTTGGCCGTGAAGGTGTTCGGCGAGGCGTTCGAGCCGATGCTCAAGGCGGCCAACCAGATCGCCGCGGTCCTGCGCGGCATCGACGGGGCCGAGGACGTGAAGGTCGAACAGGCCGCGGGGCTGCCCTTCCTGGAGATCGGGATCAACAAGTCCGAGGCCGCCCGCTACGGCCTCAGCACGGGGGCGATCCAGGAGGTCATCGGCGCGGCCATCGGCGGCAAGGACGCGGGCGTCGTCTTCGAGGGCGACCGACGCGTCCCCATCGTCGTGCGTCTGAACGACAGGGTGCGCGAGGACCGCGAGGCGCTGGAGAACATCCCCGTGCCGCTGCCCCCCGGGCCGAACGGCCGGGCGACGTCGGTGCTGCTGAAGCAGGTGGCGGCCTTCTCCGTGACCGAGGGGCCGAGCCAGATCAGCCGCGAGAACGGCAAGCGCCGGGTCGTGGTCACCGCCAACGTGCGCGGCCGCGACATCGGCTCGCTCGTCGCCGAGGCGCAGGCGAAGGTCGAAGGCCGGGTGCGGCTTCCGCCGGGCTATGCCGTGACCTGGGGCGGCCAGTTCGAGAACCTCGCCTCGGCCAAGCGGCGGCTGATGGTCGTGGTGCCGGTCTGCTTCCTCCTGATCTTCCTGCTGCTCTATTCGGCGCTGGGCAGCCCGCGCGACGCGGTGCTCGTGTTCAGCGCGGTGCCCCTCGCTCTGACCGGCGGCATCGTGGCCCTGTGGCTGCGCGGCATGCCCGTCTCGGTGCCGGCGGCGGTCGGCTTCATCGCGCTGTCGGGCGTGGCGGTGCTGAACGGCCTCGTGATGCTGAGCTTCATCAAGCAACTCGTGGCGGAGGGGCGACCCAAGCGCGAGGCCATCCTGGAGGGGGCGATGACCCGGCTGCGGCCGGTGGCGATGACGGCGCTGGTCGCCTCGCTCGGCTTCGTGCCGATGGCGATCGCCACGGAGACCGGCGCGGAGATCCAGCGGCCGCTGGCGACCGTGGTCATCGGCGGCCTGATCAGCGCCACGCTGCTGACGCTGGTGGTGCTGCCGGCGCTCTACGCCCGCTTCGGCAAGGCGACCGTCCCCGGGGCCGCGGCGCATCCCCCCGAAACAGCGCCACCGCGCCTCGAGGCGGCGGAGTAGGCGCAGACGCGCCGCCGGCCGAACGGGGCGGCCATGGTCCCGTCGGCCGTCGGGAACGGAGTCTCAATGATGCCCGGCCATGTGCCGGCCGATCGTGCCGATCTCGGCCTGGGCCGCCGGCGTCTCGTAGACGAGATGGCCGTCCGACATGACCAGGATGCGGTCCGACAGTTCCAGGATCTCGTCGAGGTCCTCGCTGATCAGCAGGACGCCGGCACCCGCGTTGCGCGCCGCGACGATGCGGTTGCGGATCTCGGACACCGCCGCGAAGTCAAGGCCGAAGCAGGGGTTGACGACGATCAGGAGATCGACCGGGTCGGTCAGCTCGCGCGCGAGCACGGCCCGCTGGACGTTGCCGCCCGACAGCGTCGCGATCGGTGCCTCGGAGGAGGCGGTCTTCACCTTGAAGCCGGCGATCAGGGCCTTTGCCCGCCGACTCATGGCGCCCCTGTCGAGCCAGAAGGTCGGGGGTTTGGCCGGGTCTTCGCCGCGGCGGTCGAAGGCGCGGAAGCCGAGGTTCTCGGAGACCGACATCCGCGGGGCGCAGGCGTTGCGCAGCGGCTCCTCCGGAATGAATCGCACCCGGCGCGCCCGGCTCTCGGCCCGCGTGCCGCCATAGGACGCGCCCGCCACCTCCACCCGGCCGCCGGTGGCCCGGATCTGGCCGCCGAGCACGTCGGCGAGTTCCTTCTGGCCATTGCCCGAGACGCCGGCGATGCCGACGATCTCCCTGGCACGCACCCGCAGGTCGTCGACCGCGATGCGGCGCAGGCCCGAGGCGTCGGTGGCGGTGACGCCCGCCACGTGCAGGATCTCGCGGGCGGGGTCCGGCTCGCCGACGCGCGCGGCCGGCACGCGCACCCGGCGCTCGCCCATCATCATCGCCGCCATGTCCTCGCGGGAGAGCGCGCCCACCGCACCGCCGCCCACGAGCTTGCCGCGACGGAGCACGCTCAGCGTGCGGGCGAACGCCTCGACCTCGCGGAACTTGTGGCTGATCATCAGGACGGTGAGGTCGCCGCGATCGGCCATGGCGCGCAGCAGCCCCAGCACCTCCTCGGCTTCCGCCGGCGTCAGCACCGAGGTCGGCTCGTCGAGGATCAGGAACCGGGCCTTGAGGTAGAGCTGCTTGACGATCTCCAGCTTCTGCTTCTCGCCGGCCGCAAGCTCCGCCACCGGCCGGTCGAGGTTGAGCCGGAACGGCATCCCCGCCATGAAGGCGGACAGCTTCTCGCGCTCGGAGGACCACGCGATCACCGCGGGCACGTCGGCCCGGCTGATGACGAGGTTCTCCGCGCCGGTGAGCGAGGGCACCAGGGTGAAGTGCTGGTAGACCATGCCGAGGCCGCGGCTCTGCGCACCCTTCGGGTTGGTGATCTCGGCCTCGCGGCCGTCCACCAGGACCGAGCCGGAGGTCGGCGCGTAAAAGCCCATCACGCACTTGACCAGGGTCGACTTGCCGGCCCCGTTCTCGCCAAGCAGCGCGTGGAAGCCGCCGGCCTTGATCGTCATCGAGACGTCGTCGAGCGCCGCGAAGGCGCCGAACCGCTTGGTCATCCCGATCGTCTCGACGCCAATGGCGCCGGATGGGGATGTCGAAGTGGGCGAAGCGGCCACGGGATCTCCTCTCAGGCGGCTTCGGCGATGATCGCCACCGGGCCGCCGCCATCCGGTCCCTGATGCTCGGCACCGCCCGAGACGTAGAGCTCGGCATGGCCGACGAGGCCGGCGAGCACCCCGCCGGTGAAGCCCCGCGCGTGGCGGGTCGCGGCGATGTCGGAATCGGTGAGCATCGCGTGGCGGAAGCCGCGCAGCCGCCCGTCCGACGGCGCCTCGGCCTTGGCCAGCAGCGCGACGAGCCGGCCACGCTCGGCCGGCGCGAGCTGGCCGGCGGCACCGAGGCCGAGCCGGGCGAGCGCCGCCCGGACGGGCTCGACGTCGAGGGGGTCCGCCATCGTCGCGTGGTCGATGCGGAGCGGGCCGGACCAGCCGGCGCCGCGGCCGAGCACCACGATCTCGTGACCCATCAGTTCGATCCCGGCCGAGACCGAGGCGCGAGTCGAGAACAGGGACAGGTCGCAGCCGATCGCCGCCTCGTGCGGCGGTGCGACCTCGCCCAGCGCCGACGCGACACCGAGCGCGGCCGCGGCGCGGGACAGGCCCATGGATTTCAGCGTGTCGGCGGTGGCGCAGGCGCGGTCCCGCCGCCGCGCCTGCGCGATCCGGTCCGAGGTGAGGAGCGGGCACTTCACCTGGACGAAATGCACGTCGGCGGGGTCGGCGATGCCGGCGTCGTCCAATGCCGCGCGGACGCCCGCTGCCACCGCCTCGACCTGGGGAAGACGCCCGATCTCCTCCGGCCGGAGGTCCGGGGTGTGGGCACGGCCGATCGCCAGCGCCCCAGGTTCCGCCTCCGTCTCCTCCGGCCGCACCTCAAACACGGTGATGTGCGGGCTCAAGGCCCCCTCCGTGCCGCCCGACATGACGCGGCAGACCCGGTCGGCCGCCTCGGTGCCGGCATGGCGGACCATGAGGTCGTGCAGGCTCCGCGCAGCCAGCCCGCGGGTCCAGTCGTTGACGAGCCCGTTGCCCTCGGTCTTGCCGAAGATCGCGACCACCGCGCCCGGGACGATGCGGCCGTCCGCGATCGCCCGTTCCAGGCCGGACACATCGTCCGGGCTCCCGGTGGAGATACGGTGGACGAGGGCGCGGCGCGTCGTCATCCCGCGATCGAATCCCGGCCGGTGATGACGGCGATGAGGGCGTCCGACGTCGACACCGCCCCGAACACGCCGCCCTGCATGGTCACCATCCTCAGAGCCGCCTCGTGGTTGCCGCGGTCGGTGGCCGCGCAGGCATCCGAGGCGATGACGCACTCGAAGCCGCGGTCGTTGGCCTCGCGCATCGTGGTGTGGACGCAGACATCCGTGGTGATGCCGGTGAGGATCAGGTTGCGGATGCCGCGGCCCGACAGGATCAGCGCCAGGTCGGTGGCGCAGAACGAGCCCTTGCCGGGCTTGTCGATCACCGGTTCGCCGGGCTCGGGTGCCAAGTCCGGGATGATCTCCCAGCCGGGCTCGCCGCGCACCAGGACCCTGCCGCAGGGGCCGGGGTCGCCGATGCCGGCCCCGATCCGGCGCGAGCGCCAGCGCTTGTTCGCGGGGAGATCTGCAAGATCCGGCCGGTGGCCCTCGCGGGTGTGGATCACGTGATAGCCCTTGGATCGCGCGACAGAGAGAAGCGCCGCGATGGCGGGGATCGGCGCGCGGGTCAGGCCGATGTCGTAGCCCATGGCGTCGACGTAGCCGCCGGGACCGCAGAAATCGATCTGCATGTCGATGATGACCAGCGCGGTGTTCTCCGGCCGCAGGTCTCCGTCGAAGGGCCAGGGATAGGGTTCGGCGGTGGCGTAGGTGCCGCCTACGGTCGGTTCGGCAGCGGCGGGAACGACGCTCATGCTGCCAGCTCCGGGCGCTGGCTTGCATGAGAAACTTGTGGTGACGATTTTGCCATGAAGAGGGTCTTCGATTGGGATCGCGGCAAAGCGACATCCAACATGCGCAAGCATGGTGTGGGCTTCGAGACGGCAACCCGTGTCTGTGCCGACCCATTCGCCATCACCTCAGCGGATCGGATCGAGCAAGGCGAAGTGCGGTGGCTGATCATGGGAATGGCGGACGACACCAAGGTGCTCGTCGTGGTCCACACGATCCGTGAGATAACCGAGGCCGGCGAGGAGATCGAAGTCGTTCGCATCATCTCTGCCCGCAAGGCTGACCGTTCGGAAAGGCGGCGCTATGAAGACGAAGCTCGTCAGGTACGAAATCGATCTCGCCAACCTGCCGCCCCTGACCGAGGCTCAAAAAGCGGAACTGGACGCGCTCGCCGCGATGCCCGACGAGGCGATCGACTACAGCGACATCCCACCGCTCACGGAGGCGTTCTGGGACAACGCGGTGCGCGGCGGCTTCTACCGGCCGACCAAGACCTCGACGACGGTGCGCATCGATTCCGACGTGCTGGCATGGCTGCGCTCGCAAGGGCGCGGCTACCAGACCCGCATCAACGCGATCCTGCGCCGCGCGATGCTGGCGTCGCGCAAGGATCGCTGAGGCGCCTTGGCTCACTCCGCCGCCTCCCGCGCCTCTACCGTCTGACCGGCGCCGTAGCTGCGAGTCGGCTCCGCGAAGCCGCAGGACGTGCCGTCGACGACCTTGACGGCGTCCTCCCACGGCAGGCGATACTGCCCGGCGGCGAGATCGTGCATGTAGGTGTAGGGGCAGTCCTGCGCGCCGCCCTTCACCGCGGTGTAGCCGCGGTGGCCGAACTGGTAGATGTTGTTCTCGACGCCCCAGTGGATGCGCGCCTCGCGCACGAGGTCGGGCCGCACCTCGGCGGTGATGATCTCGTCGGGCCGCGCGGTGGTGCCGTGGGCGATGATCGTGCCGTCGAAGTTCACGATCATGCCCTCGCCCATCGAGTCGAAGGTGCCGTCCGAGCCGCACAGGCAGACGTTGGCGGTGACCATCAGGTTGCAGAACGCGTTCGACTGGTTGGTGAAGCGCCAGGATTCGCGGATCGGCGCGGTGTAGCCGGCGGTGCGGATCATGATCTCGGCGCCCTTGTAGGCGCATTCGCGCGCCATCTCCGGGAACATGCCGTCGTGGCAGATGAT
>NZ_CAXTHR010000197.1:0-6282 GCF_964244095.1 uncultured Methylobacterium sp.
GCCTCCTCGGTGTACTTGTGCGCGACCTTGACCATCTCCTTGCGGCGCTGCTCGTTCATCTCGGGGATGCGCAGGCGGATGGTCTGGCCTTCCGTCTGCGGGTTGAGGCCGAGGTCGGATTCGCGGATCGCCTTCTCCACCGCCGTGACCATGGAGCGGTCCCAGACCGAGATCGAGAGCAGGCGCGGCTCGGGCACGCTCACGGTGGCCACCTGCGCCATCGGCATCGAGGCGCCGTAGGCGTCGACCTGGATCGGGTCGAGGATGCTCGGCGTCGCGCGGCCGGTGCGCAGCGACCCGAGATCCTTGGAGAGCGCGGCGACGGCGCCGTGCATGCGGCGCTTGAGGTCGGCGAGGTCGAAGGGCGGTGTGGCCATTTTTGGGAAGGTCCCGAAACGTCTGGGGTCGTTGCCAAATCCCCCCGGCTCAGGGGCCGGGGCGCGTCGGGGCTTCAATGAACGAAAACCCGCACGCCCGCAAACCGGGCCGCGCCCGAGAATCGAGGGATGTCATCACGGGACGACGTGGGTGCAGGGCGCCGCGCCGGTGAGGATCGCGGTGATCGAGGAGGGCGCGTGGACCGAGCCGACGACGATCGAGAGCCGGCTCTCGCGCGCGAGCGCGAAGGCCGCCGTGTCCATGATCTTGAGGTCGCGGCCGATCGCCTCGTCGTGGGTGATGCGGTCGTAGCGCGTCGCGGTCGGATCCGTCTTCGGGTCGGCGGAATAGACGCCGTCCACCTGCGTCGCCTTGAGCACGGCGTCGCAGCGCAGTTCCGCCCCGCGCAGCACCGCCGCGGTGTCGGTGGTGAAGAACGGGTTGCCGGTGCCGCCGGCGAGCACCACCACCTGCCCCTTGTCGAGGTGGTGCAGCGCCGGCTGGCGCGCGTAGGTCTCGCAGATCGTCGGCATCGAGACCGCCGACATCGTCCGCGCCGGGACGCCGGCGGCGTTGAGCGCCGTCTCCAACGCCAGCGAGTTCATCACGGTCGCCATCATGCCGAGGGAATCGCCGGTGGCGCGGTCGATGAAGCCGGCCTGCGAGATCCGCGCCCCGCGGATCATGTTGCCGCCGCCCACCACCAGCGCGATCTCGATGCCGGCCTCGATGGTGCGGGCGATGTCCTCGGCGAGCCCCGCCAGCGTCGGCGGGTGGAGCCAGTACCCGTCCGGGGCGGCCAGCGCCTCGCCGGACAGTTTCACGAGCACGCGGCGAAACGGCGTCGTCTCCGGCATCGTCCACCTCGCGCGGCCGGGTGAGAACCCAAGGGCCGATCCAGAACCGAGGGGCTTCTACGTCAGACCGCCCGAATCCGTCGAGGGCGGCCGGCCGCCCCGAACGCAAAAAGCCCCGGCCTCGCGGCCCCGGACAGTTTCACGAGCACGCGGCGAAACGGCGTCGTCTCCGGCATCGTCCACCTCGCGCGGCCGGGTGAGAACCCAAGGGCCGATCCAGAACCGAGGGGCTTCTACGTCAGACCGCCCGAATCCGTCGAGGGCGGCCGGCCGCCCCGAACGCAAAAAGCCCCGGCCTCGCGGCCGGGGCTTCGTCATGGATCGCCTGCGCCGCTCAGCGCGACATGCTCGCCACCTCGGCGGCGAAGTCGGGACCCTCTTCCTTCTCGATGCCGTCGCCGAGCGCGTAGCGCACGAAGGCGGTGAGCGCGACCGGCGCGCCGGCCTTGGCCGACGCCTCCTTGATCACCTGCGCGACGGTCTTCGAGCCGTCGTGGACGAAGGGCTGCTCCAGCAGGGTGACCTCCTTGTAGTAGCTCTTCAGGCCGCTCTCGACGATCTTGGCGAGCACGTGGTCCGGCTTGCCGGCGTTCTTCTCGCGCAGGATGTTGCTCTCGCGCTCGAGCGTCGCCGCGTCGACGCCGGAGGCGTCGAGCGCCACCGGGTTCGTGGCGGCGACGTGCATCGCGATCTGGCGGCCGAGCGTCGCGAGGAACGCGACGTCGCCCTCGGATTCGAGCGCGACCAGCACGCCGATCTTACCGAGACCCTCGGCGAGCTGGCTGTGGACGTAGCTGGCGATCACGCCCTTGCCCACGTCGAGCTTGGCCACGCGGCGCAGGTTCATGTTCTCGCCGATGGTGGCGATGAGGCTTTGCAGCGTCTCGGCGACGGTCTCGGCGGCGCCGGGGAAGCGGGCGGCCTGGAGGCCGTCGAGCGTGCCGTCGGTGTCGAGGGCGATCTTGGCGGCCTGGCGCGCGAACGCCTGGAACGCGTCGTTGCGCGCGACGAAGTCGGTCTCGGAATTCACCTCGACGATCGCGGCGTGGTGGCCCGAGGATTCGACGGCGACGAGGCCTTCCGCGGCCACGCGCCCGGCCTTCTTGGCGGCCTTGGCGAGGCCCTTCTTGCGCAGCCAATCGACGGCGGCTTCGAGGTCGCCCGCGGTCTCGCTGAGCGCGCCCTTGCAATCCATCATGCCCGCGCCGGTCTTCTCGCGGAGTTCCTTCACCATCGCGGCGGTGACGTTGGCCATGGCCGGTCCTTTCGTGTCGTTCGAAACGGTTTTGCGCGAAGCGGAACGCTTCAGATGAGGCGAGCCCGACGCTCAAGCCTGAGCGCCGGGCCCGAATGTCGTCCGCGATCCGCCGACGCCCCGAAGACGGGCGGCGTGAAACCGGCAAAAGATCAGGCGGCGGCCTGGGCCTCGACGAAGCCGCGGGCCTGGGCGACCCAGCCGTCGCGGCCGAAGCGGTCGTTGAGCTTGAGGTCGGCATCGACCTTGGCGACGTCCTCCGGGCTCATCGCGGCGATCTGCCAGTAATGGTAGATGCCGGCGTCGTTCAGCTTCTGCACGATCTGCGGGCCGGCGCCGTGGAGCTTGGACAGGTCGTCCGGCGCGCCGCGGGGCGCGGCGAGCAGCTCGAAATGCTCGGTGGTCTCGGCGAGCATCGCCACGTCCGCCGGGTCGAGCGCCCCGGAGCCGACCGAGACCGCCGCGTCGTCGTTGGCCGGAAGCTCCTCGGCCATCGGCTCCTCGGACGCGCCGAGATCGACGCCCGACGAACCCTGGCCGCGGGAGATGCCGTCGATCGCCGCGCGCGCGACGAGGTCGCAATAGAGCGCGATGGCGCGGCCCGCGTCGTCGTTGGCCGGCACGACGTAGGTGATGCCGTCCGGGTTGCAGTTGGTGTCGACGATCGCCGCCACGGGAATCCCGAGGCGCTGGGCCTCCTTGATCGCGAGCTGCTCCTTGTTGGTGTCGATCACGAACAGCAGGTCGGGCACGCCGCCCATGTCCTTGATGCCGCCGAGCGCCTTCTCGAGCTTGTCCTTCTCGCGCGACAGCATCAGGCGCTCCTTCTTGGTGAGGCCCGGGCCGCCGGTGTCCAGCGTCTCGTCGACCTTGCGCAGGCGCGAGATCGAGCCGGAGATGGTCTTCCAGTTGGTCAGCATGCCGCCCAGCCAGCGGGAGTTGACGTAGTACTGCGCCGAGCGCTTGGCGGCCTCCGCGATCGTGTCGGCGGCCTGGCGCTTGGTGCCGACGAACAGCACGCGCCCGCCCTTGGCCACGGTGTCGCTCACCGCCTGCAGGGCGGTATGCATCGCCGGCACGGTCTGGGCGAGGTCGATAATGTGGATGTTGTTGCGGGTGCCGAAGATATAGGGCTGCATCTTCGGGTTCCAGCGGTGCGACTGGTGCCCGAAATGGGCGCCGGCCTCGAGGAGCTGGCGCATGGTGAAGTCGACGGCCATGAGCGAGGGTCTTTCTTTTTCCGGTTGATGCCGCCGCGGAGGTAGCGACCGGCTGACACGCTCAGCCGGCCACCGGAAACGCCCCATTCAGGCATGGGGCCGGCTCCGCGTGTGGAATGGGTTGGGCCTTAGCAGAGGCCGCCCGCCGGGGCAACAATTTCGCGGGCGCGGTCAGACGGGGTCGTTGCGCTCGAACCATAGGAAGGTGGCGGTGCCGCCGATGAGGAACGGTCCGAGCACGACCCATACGTAGACCGCGATCCAGAAATCGAGGCCGTCGGTCGCATACCAGCGATCACCGCCATGGCGGGCAGGAAGCCAGATCACGCCCCAAACAATGGCGCGCGTGAGCTGCCACAGTGAGAAGGCCCAGATACAGAACAACCCGAGGACAAGCGCATGACCGTCATGCCGTGTGCCAGGATTCCGCATGATGCTGCCGTGTCATCGAGATCAGGCGCAGCCTGAATGGAAACCGTCACCATGCGGTTTCCTACTTCGTAGGGATTCGCGATGCTAGAGCATTTTCCGTAATCCTTAGATCACGGAAAATGCTCTAAGTCTTTGTGTAGTCGCGTTTTCTTCACACGAGCCGGTATCCACCTCGCTGGAAAACGCTCTAACTCGCCGCGAACACGCGCGCGATCTCGTCCCCACCCATCACCCGATACGCCCCCGGCGCCAGGTCCGCCGGCAGGTCGAGCCCGCCGATGCGGTCGCGGTGGAGCGCCGTGACGTGGTTGCCCAGCGCCGCGAACATGCGCCGGACCTGATGGTAGCGGCCCTCGCGCAGTGTGACCGTGGCGTGCGTGGCGTCCTCGGCCGTGAAGTCCACCGGCAGGAGCGGCCTGTCGTCGTCCTCCAGCGTGAGCGTGCCTGCGGCGAGGATCGCGCCCTCGTCCCCGTTGAGCGGCCGGTCGAGCGTCACGCGGTAGCGTTTCCCGAGGTTGGCCCTGGGCGCGATGATCTTGTGCAGCAGCGCGCCGTCGTCGGTGAGCAGCAGCAGGCCGGAGGTGTCCTTGTCGAGGCGCCCGACGGTGGAGAGCGCCGGGTCGCGGCGGCGCCAGCGCGCGGGCAGCAGGCCGTAGACCAGCGGGCCGGCCTCCTTGTGCGAGCAGGTGACGCCGAGCGGCTTGTGCAGCATGAGCGTCAGGCCCGGCGGCGGATCGAGGGCTTCGCCGTCGATGGTCATCCGCGCGGGCAGGTCTGGCGTCACCGCGATGCGCTGCCCGGCATCGTCGAGGAGCGCGCCGTCGAGCACGATGGCGCCGGCCCGCGCCAGCCCCGCGATCTCCCGACGCGAACCGTAGCCGAGATTGGCCAGCAGCTTGTCGAGGCGTGCGGCCGGAGTCTTCGCGCCCGAGGTCTTCGCGCTCACTTGCGCGCCTCGAACACCTTGTAGCCGTGGGCCGAGGCCCGCACCGTCACCGTCTTGAAAGCCTCGGCGAGCACGCGCTCGTAGGAGAGGTGGGCGTTGGCGGTGAGCCACAGGCTGCCGCCGGGGCGCAGCGCCTCGGCGGCGCGGCGGATGAACGCCTGCCCGAGCGTCTGGTCCTCGGCGCCGCCGTCGTGGAAGGGCGGGTTCGTCACCACGAAGTCGAGACGCGCCAGCGCCGAATCCGCCGTGCGGAGGTCGGCCCAGCGGATCGTCGCGCGCGGGTCGCCGATGTTGCGCGTCGCCATCTCGACCGCGCGCCGGTCGATGTCGATCAGCGTCAGCGCGGCGACGGCGGGCGAGGCCAGCACCGCGCGCGCCAGGATGCCGAGCCCGCAGCCGAGGTCGGCGCCGGCCCCCTTCAGCGCCGGCAGCGTCGCCAGCAGCAGCGCGCTGCCGGGATCGAGCCTGTCCCAGGAGAAGATGCCCGGCTGCGTGCACAGCGCGAGGTTGTCGACGTGGCGCGGGGCGCCCGCGGCGAGCGCCGCGGCGAGCGGCAGGTCGCCGTCCGGCCGCACGAGGCGGCAGAGGCGGTGGTGGCGCCGGGCCTCCTCCGAGACCGTGCCGCCGAGATCCTTCAGCTCGCGCGCCAGCCGCGCGCCGCCGCGGTCCTTCGGCGCCATCGCGAGAAGCCCGCCGCCGGGGCGCAACGCCCGCAGCGCCTGCGCCAGGGCGAAGCGCCGCTCGACGGTGCCGGCCGGCGCCAGCATGTCGATCCGTGCGAGGCTCGCATCCGCGCAATCCTCCAGGCGCACGGAGCCGGGGATCAGCGGCGAGACCTGCGCGGCGCCCGGCGGGACGTCGGCGAGTTCGGCCGGCGGCAGGCCGTAGACGGCTTCGGTGATGGCGGCATCGGACATGGGCTTTGTGGATTTTTGTCGGTGGAGGATGTCGTGAAGGCAGGCGGCACCGCCCACGAGCGGCTCGCAGGGCGCGGCCGGGTGGTGTCCGGACGATCCGTCTGCCCTTCGGGATGCGGGGGCCGGCGCATCGACGCGCCGGTCCGATCGACGCGAACGGCCGGACGACGCCGAAGGCGTCAGCCGCGCGGGAATTCCAGGCCCATCTCGCGGTAGCGGGCGGGGTCGTCGGCCCAGTTCTCGCGCACCTTCACGTGCAGGAACAGGTGGACGGTGG
>NZ_CAXTHR010000198.1:0-6256 GCF_964244095.1 uncultured Methylobacterium sp.
ATTTCGGCGACGGCGACGAATGCCACATGGCGTTCCACTTCCCGCTGATGCCGCGGATGTACATGGCGATCGCCCGGGAGGACCGGCACCCGATCACCGACATCATGCGCCAGACCCCGGAGATCCCGGAAGGCTGCCAGTGGGCGATCTTCCTGCGCAACCACGACGAGCTGACCTTGGAAATGGTCACCGCCGAGGAGCGTGATTACCTGTGGTCGTTCTACGCCGCCGAGCGGCGCGCGCGGATCAACCTCGGCATCCGGCGCCGCCTCGCGCCACTCCTGGAAAACGACCGCCGCAAGATCGAGCTGATGAAGTCGCTGGTGCTGTCAATGCCCGGCACGCCGGTGCTGTACTACGGCGACGAGATCGGCATGGGCGACAACATCTACCTCGGCGACCGCGACGGCGTGCGCACGCCGATGCAGTGGTCGCCCGACCGCAACGGCGGCTTCTCCCGCTCCGATCCCGCGCGCCTGTTCCTGCCGGCGGTGCAGGACCCTATCTACGGCTTCGATGCGTTGAACGTCGAGGCGCAGACCCGCTCGCAGACGAGCCTGCTCAACTGGACGCGGCGGATGATCGCGATCCGCAACAACAGCGCCGCGCTCGGCCGCGGCGGGATGCAGTTTCTGTATCCCGCCAACCGCAAGGTGCTCGCCTGGATTCGCGAGTTCGAGGGCGAGCGCGTGCTGTGCGTGGCCAACCTGTCGCGGGCGCCGCAGGCGGTGCAGCTCGACCTGTCGGAACTGCGCAGCGCCGTGCCGATCGAGCTGACCGGCGGCTCCGACTTCCCGGCGATCGGCGAATTGCCCTACCTGCTGACGCTGCCCGCCTACGGCTTCTACTGGTTCTCCCTGTCGAGCGCCAACACCGGCACCATCGGGCCGAAGAAGGAGGCGCCGGAGCTGTTCACGCTGGTGCTCACCGGCGGTATCGAGACGCTGATGGCGGGGCGCGAGCGCCTCGCCTTCGAGCGCACGGTGGTTCCGCCCTTCATCGCCAGCCGCCGCTGGTTCGGCGCCAAGGGCTCGCGCATCAGGAGCGTGCAGGTGATCGACTGCGCAGCCCTCAAGGAGGGGGACGGCGAGGCGCGCTTCCTGCTGCCGCGCATCGGCGTACAGCTCTCGAACGGCGAGCGGCAGGAATACTTCGTGCCGCTCGGCGTCGACGAGGGCCGCGAGGACGAGGGGCTGGTGGCCCACGCCGTCGCCCGCGTGCGGCGCGGCCCCCGCACCGGCCTCCTCTACGGCGCGGCGGCCTCGTCCGACTTCGCCGTCTGCCTGATCGAGGGCATGCGCGACGCCCGCGAGGTTCCGACCGAGCGCGGCAGGCTCGTCTTCTCGACCACGTCGGCCTTCGACGCGAACGTCACCATCGATCCGGCGGACGTGCGCCGGCTGTCGGCGGAGCAGAGCAACACCTCGATCGCCATCGGCTCGAAGATGATGCTCAAGCTGCTGCGCCGGCTCCAGCCCGGCGTCCATCCGGAGATCGAGGTCGGACGCTTCCTCACCGAGACCGCGCAGTTCGCCAACACCCCGGCGCTGCTCGGCGTGATGGAGCACGTCGCTGAGGACGGGACCCCCACGGCGCTCGCCGTGCTCCAACGTTTCGTGCCGAACCAGGGCGACGCCTGGACCCTGATGCTGGAGGGCCTGCGCCGCGATTTCGAGACGGTCGTCCTGGCCCCCGAGAGCGAGGCGCCGACGCCGGAGGACGCGTTCGGCGACCACTTGCGCTGGGCCGACCTGCTCGGGCGGCGCACCGCCGAGATGCACAAGGCCTTCGCGATCGAGACGGACGACGCGGCCTTCGCCGCCGAGCCCCTGACGGCCGACGACCTCGCGGTGCTCGCCGCCGACGCCCGGCATCAGGCCGACCGCGCCTTCCGCGCCCTGAAGGGCTTGGGCGACCGCGGCCTCGATGCCGGCCGTTCGGCCGGCACGGAACTCGCCGGGCGCCGCTCCGAGGTCGAGTCGCTGATCGGGCTCCTGACCCGCGACCCGCCGAAGGGCGCGTTCAAGACCCGCATCCACGGCGACTACCATCTCGGGCAGGTGCTGGCCGCCGAGGGCGACCTCGTGATCGTCGACTTCGAGGGCGAGCCCTCGCGTCCGGCCGACGAGCGGCGCGCGAAGTCGACGCCGCTGCGCGACGTCGCCGGGATGCTGCGCTCGTTCGCCTACGGCGCCGAGACCGTCACCCGCGAGATCGCCGGGCGCTTCGCCGATTCCGAGGAGCGCGCCCGCGCCGCCGCAAGCGCGTGGCGCGGGATGATCGACGCGGCGTTCCTCGAGGGTTACGAAAGCGCGGCCGCAGGCAGCCGCGCCGCGGTGACCGACCCTGGGACGCGCAACCGGCTGCTGCGGCTCTGCCTCCTGACGAAGGCGCTCTACGAGGTGGATTACGAGGCCAACAACCGCCCGGATTGGATCGAAATCCCTGCCCGTGGGGTTCTCAACATTCTGGAGGACGCCAAGGCGTCCTGAGGAAGATCCCCGAGAGAGGCACCTGAATGACGGCCATCGACCAGACCTTCGCGAGCCGGACGGACCCGTCGGACACGTCCCAGGTCTCGGAGGTCGCCCCGTCCGGCTCCACGCCCGCCGCCGGCGCGCACGGCGTCCATCCGGACGCGATCGCCGCGGTGATGGCCGCCAACCACGGCGACGCCTTCGGCGTGCTCGGGCCGCATCAGGTCGGGCCGGGTGTCTGGGAGGTGCGCGCCGTCCTGCCGGAGGCCAAGAGCGCCGCGCTTGTCGTCGGCGATGCGTCGGCGCCGTTCGAGCGGCGCCACCCGGACGGGTTCTGGGTCGCCCGGGTCGAGAGCGAGGGCCGGCCCCTCTACGAGATCGAGATCGAGACCTGGGACGGGGTCAGGCGCCGCCGCCACGATCCCTACGGCTTCGGCTCCTCGCTGGAACAGCACGACGTCGACACGCTGCGCGAGGTCGGGACCGACCGCGTCTACAAGATCCTCGGCGCGCAACTCGGACGCCTCGACGGCATCGACGGCTTCCGCTTCGCGGTCTGGGCTCCCAACGCCCGGCGCGTCAGCGTGGTCGGCGACTTCAACGAATGGGACGGGCGCCGCCACCCGATGCGCCTGTGGCGGAACGGCGGCCTTTGGGAGCTGTTCGTGCCGGGCCTGAGCGCCGGGCAGCACTACAAGTTCGAGATCCGCGGTCCCGACGGCGCGCTGCTGCCGCTGAAGGCCGATCCGGTCGCCTTCGCCGCGCAGCATCCGCCGGAGACGGCGTCCGTGCTCCAGGGCACCAGCGAGCCCGCGTGGCGGGACGGGAAGTGGATGGCGACCCGCGGCGCGAAGGACCCGCGCCAGGCGGCCATCTCGATCTACGAGGTCCATCTCGGCTCGTGGGCGCGGGTGCCCGACGAGGGCAACCGTTACCTGACCTACAAGGAACTGGCTGACCGGCTCATCCCCTACGTGAAGGAGATGGGCTTCACCCATATCGAGATGCTGCCGATCACGGAGTTCCCGTTCGACGGCTCCTGGGGCTACCAGCCGGTCTCGCTGTTTGCGCCCACGAGCCGCCACGGCACGCCGGACGACTTCGCTGCCTTCGTCAACGCGGCGCACGAGGCCGGCATCGGCGTGATGCTGGACTGGGTGCCGGGGCATTTCCCCCTCGACGCGCACGGGTTGGGTCAGTTCGACGGCACCCACCTCTACGAGCACGCCGACCCGCGCCAGGGTTTCCACCAGGACTGGGGCACCTACATCTACAATTTCGGCCGCGCCGAGGTCGCCACGTTCCTGGCCGCCAACGCCCGGTTCTGGCTGGAGCACTACCACCTCGACGGCCTGCGCGTGGATGCGGTCGCCTCGATGCTCTACCTCGACTACTCGCGCCGCCAGGGCGAGTGGATTCCCAACCAGTACGGCGGCAACGAGAACCTCGACGCGATCAACTTCCTGCGCAAGACCAACGAGGCGACCTACAGCCACGCGCCGGGCACCATCACGGTCGCCGAGGAATCGACCTCGTGGCCCGGCGTCTCGCACCCGACCTACACCGGCGGCCTCGGCTTCGGCTTCAAGTGGAACATGGGGTGGATGCACGACACCCTGAACTTCGTCGCCAAGGAGACGATCCACCGCCGCTACCATCACCACGACCTGACCTTCGGGCTGCTCTACGCGTTTTCCGAGAACTTCATCCTGCCGCTGTCCCACGACGAGGTCGTGCACGGGAAGGGCTCGCTGCTCGGCAAGATGCCCGGCGACCGCTGGCAGAAGTTTGCCAACCTGCGGGCGTATTTCGGCTTCATGTGGGGGCATCCCGGCAAGAAGCTGCTGTTCATGGGCGGCGAGTTCGGCCAGGAGCGCGAGTGGAACCACAACCAGTCGCTGGACTGGCATCTGCTCGACGATCCCGCGCATGCCGGCCTCAAGGATGCGGTCCGCGACCTGAACAGGCTCTACGCCGCGACGCCCGCGCTTCACGGCCGCGACACGGAGGCCGCGGGCTTCCAGTGGCTGGTCGCCGACGACCAGGACAACAGCGTCATCGCCTGGGCCCGCAAGGGCCGCGAGGCCGGCGAGATCGCGGTGGTGGTCTCGAACTTCACCGCGGTGCCCCGGCAGGACTACCGGGTCGGCGTACCGGCCGGCGGCCGTTACCGCGAAGCGTTCAACTCGGATGCCGGAATCTACGGCGGCTCGAACATGGGCAACATGGGCGGGTGCGAGGCTGAGCCGACGGAGAGCCACGGGCACGGCCAGTCCCTGAGCCTGACGCTGCCGCCGCTCTCGACGATGATCTTCGTGCGCGAGGGTTGAGCGGCCGCGTGCCGGGCGCGCCGTATCCGCGGCCCGTCCGGCATGGGCCGCGATGACAGGGAGGTCGCCGTGCCCGATTCTCCGACGACGGCAGCGATCGCCTTCCCCTCCATCGCACTGCCGAGCCTTCGCCTGAACGTCGCCGAGGCCGGGCCCATCGACGGCCTGCCGACCCTCGTGCTGCATGGGTTTCCCGAATTCTGGTACGGCTGGCGCCGCCAGATCGGACCGTTGACGGAAGCGGGCCTGCGCCTCGTCCTGCCGGACCAGCGCGGCTACAACCGCAGCGACAAGCCGGACGGCATCGCCGCCTACCATCTCGACCGCCTCGCCGCCGACGTGATCGAACTGGCCGACCATTACGGCTTCGCACGGTTTCGGCTCGTCGCGCACGATTGGGGCGGCCTCGTCGCGTGGTGGACCGCCGCGCACCATCCCGAGCGGATCGAACGCCTCGCGATCCTCAACGCCCCGCATCCGGCGGTGTTCGGGCCCTACATCCTGCGCCATCCGACACAGATGCTGCGCAGCGCCTATGTCGGCCTCTTCCAGATCCCGCGCCTGCCCGAGCGGCGCTTGATGGCCGACGGCTGCGCGGTGCTGCGGCAGGCGCTCCTGAAGACGAGCCGGCCCGGCAGCTTCACCGGGGCCGACCTCGACCGCTACGTCGAGGCGTGGGCACAGCCCGGCGCGATGACGGGGATGCTGAACTGGTACCGGGCGCTGCGGCTGCCACGCGCCCGTTCCGTGCCGCGGGTGAAGCCGCCGACCCTCATCCTGTGGGGCCGGCGCGACCATGCCCTCGAACCCGGCCTCGCCGAGGCCAGCCTGGCGCTGTGCGATGCCGGCCGCATCCAGTGGCTGCCGGAGGCGACGCACTGGGTCCAGCACGATGCCGCGGAGGCCGTGAACGCGGCGCTGGTGGCTTTCCTGCGCGCCTGAGCGGTTCGGATGCGCGCGGCGCGCGGCCGGGTCGTCACATTTAAACCACGGGCCGAACCTAGCGGTCGTCGATGCCCGACAGCGTCCGGGCCCCCTGACGTTTCAGCCCGCCCGGCCCGCATTCCCGTGCCGGGACGTTCGTGGATCGCCCCATGTCGCACGTCACCGCGTTCCCGGTCGCACAGAAGGCGCCTGCGAAGCCGGCCCGCCTGCACGCCGTCGCGTCGGGCGACGCCGACGCCGACGTCCGCGGCATCGCGGCGCGCAGCCTCAGGCTCGGCATGTCGGCGCTGGAGGAGGTGATCGCCCTGCTCGAATCCGATCTCGGCGATGCCTTCGAGCGGGCGATCGACACGATCCTGGGGGTCAGGGGCCGGGTCATCGTCTGCGGGATCGGCAAGAGCGGCCATGTCGGGCGCAAGCTTGCGGCGACCTTCGCCTCCACCGGCACGCACGCCTTCTTCGTCCACCCCACCGAGGCGAGCCACGGCGACCTCGGCATGATCG
>NZ_CAXTHR010000199.1:0-6210 GCF_964244095.1 uncultured Methylobacterium sp.
AGGGCGCCAACTTCATCGACGACCTCGGCGCCGACAGCCTCGACACCGTCGAGCTCGTGATGGCGTTCGAGGAAGAGTTCAACGTCGAGATTCCGGACGACGCCGCCGAGACCATCCAGACTGTCGGCGACGCGGTGAAGTTCCTGGAGAAGAACTCGGCCGCCTGACCGGGCCCGGGTTGTGAGTGTTCGCCCGGCGCGGGCGGGGCGGGGACGCGCCCCGCGCGCCGGCGTCGGTGTTTGAGCGGAACGTCGGGACGGTGCGATGCGGCGGGTGGTGGTCACGGGTCTGGGGATGGTCACGCCGCTCGGCAGCGGGGTCGAGCACACCTGGAGCCGCCTGGTCGCCGGCGACAGCGGCGCCGGCCCGATCACCACCTTCGAGACCGCCGACCTCGCCTGCCGCATCGCCTGCACCGTTCCGCTCGGCGACGGCAGCGACGGCACCTTCGATGCTGATGCCTGGATGGAGCCGAAGGAGCAGCGCAAGGTTGATCCGTTCATCGTCTTCGCCATGGCGGCGGCCGGCCAGGCTCTGGACGATGCCGGCTGGCACCCCACCGCCTACGAGGACCAGTGCGCCACCGGGGTGATGATCGGCTCCGGCATCGGCGGCATCGGCGGCATCTACGACGCCTCCGTCACCCTGCACGACAAGGGCCCGCGGCGGATCTCGCCGTTCTTCATCCCCGGCCGGATCATCAACCTCGCCTCGGGCCAGGTCTCGATCGCGCATGGGCTGAAAGGCCCGAACAACGCCGTCGTCACCGCCTGCTCCACCGGCACGCACGCGATCGGCGACGCCGCGCGGCTGATCGCGCTCGGCGATGCCGACGTGATGGTGGCGGGCGGCGCCGAATCGCCGGTCAACCGCCTGTCGCTGGCAGGCTTTGCCGCCTGCCGGGCGCTGTCGACCGGCTTCAATGACGCGCCGACGCGCGCCTCCCGCCCCTACGACAAGGCGCGCGACGGCTTCGTCATGGGCGAGGGCGCGGGCGTGGTGGTGCTCGAGGACTACGAGCACGCGCGGGCCCGCGGTGCGCGGGTCTACGCCGAGTTGGTCGGCTACGGCCTCTCGGGCGACGCCTACCACATCACCTCGCCGGCCCCCGACGGCGACGGCGCCTATCGCTGCATGGCCGCCGCGGTGAAGCGCGCCGGCATCGCGCCCGCCGCGATCGACTACATCAACGCCCACGGCACCTCGACGCCGATGGGCGACGAGCTGGAGCTGAAGGCCGTCGAGCGCCTGCTCGGCGACGCCGCCGCCGGCATGGCTATGTCGTCTACGAAATCCGCGGTCGGCCACCTGCTCGGCGCCGCCGGCGCCGTCGAGGCGATCTTCTCCATCCTCGCGATCCGCGACGGCGTGATCCCGCCGACGCTCAACCTCGACAACCCTAGCGTCGAGACGAGGATCGACCTCGTGCCGCACGAGGCCAAGCGCAAGCGGGTGGACGTGGTGCTGTCGAACTCTTTTGGGTTCGGTGGGACGAATGCGTCGCTGGTGCTGCGGCGGACGAGTTAAGTCTTTAAATAGTCACCGCGAACCGAGACGTTCACGTTTGATATGGAGTTCTGCACGGACGATACGATCTGATAGGGCTTCCGGCCGATCGGTTCGGTCCAGCACCCTTCCCTCCCTTCTCTGCGGGGGAGGGTGGCCCTCGCGTGAGCGAGGGTTGGAGAGGGGAGCGCCGTATCCGGCACCGTCGCTCCCTTCTCCCGACTTAGCTCGCGGGCCACCCTCTGCCGCGGAGGGGAGAGGGAGTGCCGGTGGGCTACGACCGATCAACCGGAAACTCTCCGAAAACATGATCCCTGGGATCACCACCCCCGCCGCTCCTCCCCGTTTGGCACCCGCCCCTGCGGCGTGAGCGCGTGCACCACTTCCGGCAAGGCTTGCGCGAGGTGGGCCAGCAGCGTGCCCCGGTCCATCCCGGTCTGGCTCTGAAGCGTATCGAGCGTGCCGGGCCCGAGCGCCGCGGCGAGTTGGTCCGGCGCGACCGCCCGGTTCGGGCCGTGGCCGATCCAGGACTCGACCACGTCGCCGAGGCCGCTGCGGTGGAAGCCCGCGACCAGCCCATCGAGGCCGCCGGCTGTTTCATGTGAAAAATTTCCTGTTCGAGGACTGGACCCGGCGTCGCCGGGGCCGTCGAGCATGCCGGAGAGGTCGCTGAAGTCGTTGCCCGGCAGCGGCGCCGCGTCGTCCCGCGGAGCGTGCCGGTTGAAGCCGCCGAGGTCGCCGGCATCGTCGCTCGCCGCGTGGCCGGGATCGCGGCCGTAGGGGCCGGCGCCGCCCGAGCGGGGATCGGGCGCGCGGTGTCCGCCGCCGAGCACCTCGCCCAGCACGCCGCCGAGGCCGCCGCCCGCGCCCTTCGCCAGCAGCAGCAGCAGCAGCGCCTTGACCAGCGGCGACATCGCCCCCGACGACCCGCGGCCGCCACCGAGCACCTGCCCGACCACGCCACCGATGACCGATTCGAGCAGACCCATGACGTTTTCCTCAGGTGGGGCGAGGCCGCGCGATGGAGCCCCCGCCGCTCAACGGCGCGGGCCGGGCCGGGGTTGCGCGGCCGATCCGGCGATCGGTTGCCGGGACCGGGCGAACCGCGGCGCGCGGCCTATCGGTCCGGCCGTCCGGTGCAGAGGGGGGTGGCGGCGTCCGCCCCGGCCTCGATCGCCCGGGCCGCCGGGACGACGCCGCATGTGGAGCGCGGCGCGGCCGTCGCCGTGATGGGCGCCTGGGCGCTCGCCGGTTCGACCAGGCCGGCGCCGAGCCGGGTGGCCGCACCCGCGCCGGCGAGGCCGGCGAGCAGCAGGGCGGTGGCGGCGAGGCCGGCGCGGGGGCGCAGGGTCGCTCGGTGCGTGATCGGTCGCTTCGACATGGCTGTCCCGGTCCGTTGCGTGCCTCCGGTGAGCCCGCAGGCTCCGCGTCCGGGGGCAACGCCGGAACGGGGTTTCCCGGTTCCGCCGCCGTTCAGGCTTTCGGCGCGCCGGGTGGTCGCCTCCGGCTGAGCGCCCCGAGGGCGCAGCCGGCGAGGTACGGCGCCAGCATCAGCGCCGCGCTCTCCGTCCACAACCCCGGCGCCCCGGGCACGAGCCCGGCCGCGGCCACCCCGGCCAGCGCGAGCCCGGCGAGCCCGAGGCCGGCGGCGATCGCCGCAGGCGGTGGCCCCGCGAGCCGGCCGACCGCGAGGCCCAGGACCAGACCTCCCAGAAGTCCCGGCCACAGGCCGGTCAGCAGCAGCATCACGACGGGTTCGTCCTGCGATTCTAGGGAAGCACGGCGAAGGCGATGCCGGGGCGCTCCGGCGATCCGTCGGCGGCGCCGACCTGATCGAGCCCGGCCCCGGCCTGGAGGAGGTATTCGACCACGGCCGCGGCGCGCCGGCGCGGCAGGTCCGGCTCGGGTGCCTCGGCGGCCGTCTCCCCGGCCGGCTTCTGCGCGGGCTTGGGACCGGCCCTTGCGTCGGCCGGCTTCGCGGCGGCCTTCGGCATCGCCGGCTTCTCCGGAGGCTTGCGCGCCGCGGGCGCCGGCGCGGGGCCCTGCGGCCCGGCCGCGTCGGCCACCGTCGCGGCGGCCTCGGGCGGCCTCGCCGGCGCGGGCTTGTCCGGGTCGCCGTGGCCGGCGACCGCGATGCGCAGGGCGGGGCAGACCTTCGCCAGTCCCGCCAGCCCGTCGAGGACGGGAAAGAAGATCGGGGCCAGCGCGCCGCTGCCGGGCGGGAAGCGCAGGGTGATCCCGCCGACGAGCGCCGCCGCCTCGGCACGGCAGGTCGCGGGGTCGCGCCGTGCCGCCGCATCCTTTGCCCGGACCGCGACCATCGCCGTCCACCCGGCCGGAAGCGACGGCGGGAGCGTCTCGGCGACCCGCGCGGCGGCCTCGCGATACAGGCTCTCGCCGCTGAGGCCGAGGCTGCGGTCGGCCACCGCGATCTCGCCGCCCGCGAGGCTCGCGAGCGCCGGCACCGCGACGCCGAGCGCCGCCGCGAGGTCCGGCGGGGCGCCGTCGGCGATGCGGGTGCGGTCGAGGATGCGCTCGCGGAAGAAGCGCGGGCGCACCAGGGCGAGCAGCCGCTCCCGCGCCGCTGCGTCGGGCAGGTGGCCGGACAGGCTGACCGCGTCGCCCTCGCGCCGGATCGCGACGCGGTAGGGCGAGAGCGGCCGGACGCCGAGCGCCGCGGTGCCGGCGCCGACGCCTGCGGGGCGGGCGTCGCGCAGCAGCGCCGCGATCTCGCCGACGGCCTGCGCGTCGACGGCATCGCCGACGGCCGAGACCCGTGCCCCATCGAAGGTGGCGCCACCGCTCTGCATCAGCCCGACGACGCGGACGAGGAACCGCGCCAGCGCGTCCGGCTCGATGCCGGCTGCGAGGCCGCGCGCCGTCCGCATGCGGTCCTCGACCGGCGCGCCGTCGGCGATCGCGCGCGCGAGCCGGCCGATCTCGGCCCGCGCCGCCTCCGAGGGCACGGACCCGGACAGGACCAGCCTGCCGCCGGGGCTGCGCGCGACGCCCAGGGTGACGTCGGCGACCCGGGCCGGGAGGATATCGACCCGGCCGAGGGTGTAGCCCTGCGGCGGGTCGGCCAGCGCGGTGCGCGCGGCGTCGTAGGACGCGACGTCGATCGCTTCGCCGACGACGCCCAGCACCGTGTCCGCGAGCGTGGCCGTCGCGCCCGGCGCCAGCCCGCGCAGGCGCGCGACCGCGTAGGCGGCGGCATCGGGAAAGTCCGGAGGCGCGCCGCGGGCGGCGTGCGCCGCGTCGTCGAGGGCGGTCGCCGGCGGAAGCTCCGCGGCGAGCCGGGCGCGCAGGGCCCCGCGCCCGATCTCGGCCGGGCGGTTGCCCGCGAGCACGATGCGGTCAGGTTCGGTGCGGGTCGCGCTCCAGGCGAACGGCGCCACCGTCTCGACGAGGCCGACCTGCGGCACGATCCGGCGCGGTTCGGGCAGCGCGGCGAGGCGCGCCAGGGCGGCCGTGCGGGCGGCCGGCCCCGGGGCCTCGCCCTCGGCGACGAGGTCGCGCCCGCGCGCCGAGACCCGTAGCCACGGCTCGGGCGATCCGACCTCCGTCGCCCGCGCCACCGCCTCGCCGGTCGCCGCGACGCGCGCCGCGATGCCGGGGGCGGCGTAGAACGTCGTCCCGGCCCAGATCAGGCCGAGCACCGACAGGCCGAGCAGCCAGCCGGTGCGGTGCAGGGCGGGCGGGAGGCGAAGCGGCACGTCGGGCGATCCGGGTTTGGCCTCCATCACGCGCCGCCATCGCGGCATCATGAAGGCCGGCCGACGCGCGGATCGGGCTGAGCGCGGATCATGCCGACCGGTTCGTGCGGCAGGCGCCTTCACCCCTCGCGCAGCATCTCCAGCTCCAGCCAACGCTCTTCGGCCGCCGACAATTCGGTCTCCGCCTGCGCCAGCATCAGCGACGCCTTGTCGAAGCGCGCCGCGTCGCGGGCGTAGAGGCCGGGGTCGGCGAGCACCGCGCGGAGCAGACCGAGGCCCGCGCGAAGCTTCTCCATGCGCGCCGGCAGCGTCTTCAGTTCGTGCTGGTCCTTGAAGCTCAGTTTCGGCTTGGCCGCGGGCGGGGCGGCCGCCGGCGCCTTCCCGCGCGGCTCCGGCTTCGCCCGCGCCACGGTGCGGGCCTGAACGCCGGCGCCGCGCTGGGTCACCATGTCGGTGTAGCCGCCGGCGTACTCCACCCAGCGCCCCTCCCCTTCCGCGACGAGCACGCTGCCGACCACGCGGTCGAGGAAGTCGCGGTCGTGGCTCACCAGGATCAGGGTGCCGGCATAGTCGCCGAGCATCTCCTGCAGCAGGTCGAGGGTCTCGAGGTCGAGGTCGTTGGTCGGCTCGTCCAGCACCAGGAGGTTGGCGGGTTGGGCCAGCGCGCGGGCGATGAGCAGGCGGTTGCGCTCGCCACCCGACAGCACCGAGACCGGCGTGCGCGCCTGCTCGGGCGCGAACAGGAAGTCCTTGAGGTAGCCGACGACGTGGCGGCTGACGCCGTTCACCACCACCGAATCGCCGCTGCCGCCGGTGAGCACCTCCGTGACGGTCATGCTCGGTTCGAGCACGGCGCGGGCCTGGTCGAGCACCATCATCCTCAGGTTGGTGCCCTGGCGGACGCTGCCGTCGTCGGGGGCGAGCGCGCCGGTCAGCAGGTTGATCAGCGTGGTCTTGCCGGCCCCGTTGGCGCCGACGATGCCGAGGC
>NZ_CAXTHR010000200.1:0-6148 GCF_964244095.1 uncultured Methylobacterium sp.
TGACGCTCGGCTGCCCGGCGCTGGCCGAGGCCGAGGCGTGGCTCGCCGACACGATCCAGCCGGCCGCGAACCTGTATTTCGGACAGGCCGTCGCCGAGATCAACGCCGGCACCTATGCCTGCCGCGGGCGCAACAACCAGGTCGGCGCCAAGCTGTCCGAGCATTCCTTCGGCAACGCCGTCGACGTGATGTCGTTCAAGCTCGCGGACGGATACGTGATCACCGTCAAGGGCGGATGGCGCGGCACCGAGGCCGAGCAGGGGTTCCTGCGCGAGGTGTTCATCGGGGCGTGCCAGCGGTTCACCACCGTGCTGGCGCCGGGCTCCAACGTGTTCCACTACGACCATATCCACGTCGACCTCGCCCGGCACGACCCGCGCGGGCTGAAGCGGATCTGCCAGCCGCTGATCAAGTTCACGCCGCAGCTCGGCTCCGGCAACGAGCGGCCGATGTCGCGCCCGCGCCCGCCCGAGCGCCAGCCGGCTCCGCCGCAGGCCCCGGTGGATATCGAGGAGGACGATCCCTACGGCGTCGCGCCGACGTCGAGGGCGCCGAGCCCGACCCAGGTCGCCCGCGCCCCGGCCCGGCCGGCGGCGCCCTCGGCCTATGCCTCGGCCCCGTCGCCGCGCCCGCCGGCCGCCCGTCCCGCCCCCCGCGCCGCCGCTGCGTTTCCGGACGAGGAGCCGGCGCCGGGCTTCGAGGAGCCGTTGTCGCTGGCCGCGCCGGGACTTTCGGCGGGGCCGATCTACTGAGCGTGCCGGGTCGGCCCTGGGTGTGCCTCGCACGACCCACATCATCCTGAAATCGCTGGCAACAGCGCCGTCCGGCTTGACTTGATGGCGCCTCGGGCCATCGTCCGCGGATGCCGGACCTCACGCCACCCCGCACCGCCATGCATTCGAAGACCGTCTCGGTCGCCCTCGGCGTCGGCCTGATCCTGGCCGGCTGCCTCCAGCCGGCGCTCGCCCGCTCGGCGCGCGAGGACATCGAGCCCTCCGAGGAGCGCGCCTTCCCCTTCGACGCCGACATCCCCGGCTGCCAGGACGCGGGCGTGCTGGAGAAGGTCTCGACCCAGTTCGCGGAGAAGGAGGCGAAGTTCTGGAACTCGTCGCTGACGATCGTGTCCTACGACACGATCGAGCGCACGGCGTGGCGGCCCTGGGGCCTCGACTACATCCCGCGCCGCTTCTGCACCGCCACTGCCACGACCTCCGACGGCATCCGCCGCAAGGTCGACTACTCGGTGCGCGAGAGCCTCGGCATCATCGGCGCGACGTGGGGCGTCGAGCTCTGCGTCCACGGCCTCGACCGCGACCTCAGCTACGCCTACGCCACCGCCTGCCGCATGGCGCGTCCGTGAGGCGCTTCGGTCTCGCCCTGGCGCTGGTCCTGGCAGCCTCGGGCGCGCGGGCGCAGGATTACGGCGGCTTCGGCCGCGGCGACACGCCGGGCAGCTTCGACTTCTACGTGCTGGCGCTGTCGTGGTCGCCGACCTATTGCGAGACCGCCGGCGAGCGCGACAGGCGCCAATGCTCCGCCGGCCGCGGTCTCGGCTTCGTGCTGCACGGCCTGTGGCCGCAATACGCCCGCGGCTTCCCGCAGAACTGCGCGGCGGTCCAGCGTTCGCCGACCCCGCAGGCGATGGACGTCGCCGGCGAGGTCTACCCGAGCGAGGGGCTGGCCCGCTACGAATGGCGCAAGCACGGCACCTGCTCCGGCCTCGACCCGACCGCATATTTCCGCGCCGCCCGCGAAGCGCGGCTGGCGGTGACGATCCCCGACGATTTCAAGAACTTCGGGTCGGAACGCAGCGTCGCGCCGATCGAGGTCGCGCGCCAGTTCGTGACCACGAACAAGGGCCTGCGGCCGGACATGATGGCGGTCGTGTGCACGCGCGGGCGGTTGCAGGAGGTGCGGGTGTGCCTGTCCAAGGACCTGCGCGCGTTCACGGCCTGCCCCGAGGTCGCGCGCGCCAACTGCCGGTCGCCGGAGATCACCCTGGGCGCCGCCCGCTGAATCCGGTTTTCGTCCCGCGGGCGATCCGGCGGCGCCGCGAGCCCGGCTCGGCCGTGCCCGCATGAACTACCGCCACGCCTTCCACGCGGGCAACTTCGCCGACGTGCTCAAGCACCTCGTGCTGACGCGGGTGCTCGCCCATCTCGCGCTCAAGCCGGCGCCGTTCCGCGCGATCGACACCCATGCGGGCCTGGGCTTCTACGATCTCGCCGCCGCCGAGGCCGGCCGCACGGCGGAGTGGCTCGACGGCTGGGGCCGCCTCGACACGCCGTTCCCGGACGCGGTCGAACACATCCTCGCGCCCTATCGCGCGGCGGTCGCCGCCGTGCGGGCGCGCCACGGCGCGACGATCTATCCGGGCTCGCCGGCGTTGATCCGCGAGGCGTTGCGCGCCGGCGACCAGGGCGTGTTCGTCGAGCTTCACCCGGAGGATCACGATGGGCTGCGCGCGCGCTTCAACGGGCATGCTCGCACCAAGGTGCTGCACGGCGACGGCTGGACCGCGCTCAACGCGATGATCCCGCCGCCCGAGCGCCGCGGCCTCGTGCTGATCGACCCGCCCTACGAGGTGCCGGGCGAGATCGACCGCCTCGGCGCGCACCTGGCCAGGGCGGCGGCGAAGTGGCCGACCGGGGTGTTCGTGGCGTGGTACCCGATCAAGACCCCCGCCGCCGTCGAGCGCATGGCGGCGACGCTGGGCGGCGCCCTCGCCCGCCCGGCCCTGCGCCTCGACCTGCTGATCGACCGGCCCGACGACGCGCGGCTCAGCGGCTGCGGCCTGATCGTCGTCAACCCGCCGTGGCGGCTCGCCGACGAGGCTTCGTTGTTCCTGCCGGCGCTGGCCGAGCGGCTGGCGCGGGGCGGCTACGGCGCGTTCCGCTGCGAGGCGCTGGGGCCACGAGCCTGAATCCGGACGGCGGCCCGGATGCGGGCCGCCTTCTCCTGAGACAAGGCTCGATCAGTCATCTCGGCTGGATCGGGAACGCAAGAATTCCGAAGGCGCGTTTCCGGACGGACACTCAGGATTCCAGGCACGCTGCCCGCACCAGCGCCGCGCCGTCGAGTCCCTTGGCCAGCACCGATCCGCCGGGCCGGGCCTCGCGCAGTTCGCGCCAGTTGAGGCCGCTTCCGTCCGGCAGGACGACCTCGCCGTCGAGCCGCATCGGCGCCCCCGCCGCGATCGCCGCCAGCCGGTCGAGGAACCCGCGCGTCGCGTCGGCGGGCCAGAGCAGGTCGAGGTCGGAGGCCGCGGTGAGGTAGGGCAGCCCGGTCAGGGCCTGCCAGAGCAGGCCGCCGAACACCCGCGGGACGAGGCCGTGCGCGGCGGCGAGCGCCAGCACGGCGTCGATCGCCGGATGCCAGGCGGCCGGCGCGGCGTCGCGCGCGGCGGCGAGGGTCACGGCCGGGCGTGGGATCGCGGCCGGCCACGGCACCGCGAGGCCGATGCGGCGCTTGCCGGCCGAGGGCGGCAGCGGCAGGCCGGCGGGGAGGTGGTCGTGGGCCTCGCCGGGATGGCGTCGGCGGACGATCACCGGCCAGCCGCTGCGGGCCCAGGCGTCGAGATGCGGCACGCGGTCGAGATCGGGCCGTCCGGCGAGCAGGCGAGCCCAGGCGTCGGGTGCCACGACGAACAGGTCGTGGCGGAGAAGCCCCCGCACCCTCAGCGCGCCTGCGCGGCCCGGATCACCCGCGCGGCGATGTCGTGGGCGATCGCGCGGCCGCCGCGGGCTTGGCCAAGCGCGTCGCGGGTGTCGCTCGCGGGCAGGTCGGCGATCAGCGCCGCGATTTGCGGGCCGAGGGGTCTGCCTGCGTCGAGCACCGCCTGCACCGCGCCGGCCCGGACCATGTTGTCGAGCCCCGGCGCGAAGACCGGCGTCGATCGCGCCATGCGCTCCAGCGTGTCGAGCGGGAGCTTGGTGATGCGCGCGACGGAGGGCAGGTCCATCACGCTGGGATTGGCGCCGGGCAGGGCGACGAGCACGCGGGTGGCGAGCGCGGTGGCGATGAAGGCGCCGGCGGCCGAGTGCCCGTAGATCAGGCCGATCGTCGGGTGGCCTTCGGCATCGGCGAGCAGCAGCGCCTTCGCCAGATGCGCGAGGCATTCGTTCAATCCCAAAAGCTCGTCGCGCCGGCTCATGCGCTGGCTGTCGGAATCGACCATGACCAGGATCGGCGCGGCCCTCCCCGAGCGGACCGTGGCCAGCACCGCAGCCGAGAGCGCGAGCGCGCCCTCGATGCCGAGCGGCGTATCGCCGTCGACGCCGATCACCGCGATCGTCCCGTCGCCGAGCGGCCCGTGGCCGGTGATCAGGCCGTCGGCGACCGCGACCGCGTGGCCCTGCGGAAACAGCGAGGCCAGGATCTCAGCGAGCGTCATGGGTGGTCCCCCGGAGGCCCGCGACCAGGGCGTCGAACGCCTGCGTCGTCAGCGCCGGCACGCCGTCCGGGTCGTTCACGCCGAGGCGCGCCCAGATCCCGGCGGCGTCGCGGCAATCGCCGAAGCTGTCGATGCGCGCCTCGAGCCGCGCCTGCTCGGCCTCCAGCGTCGCGAGGTCGAAGGCCGGCGCCCGGCCGATCAGGTCGAGGGCCGCGGCGCGGAACGCCGCGGCGGTGTCGTCGCAGAACAGGTCGGCGCCGCCGGTCAGCCGCCGGTGCTTGCCGCCCAGGGTGCGCCAGACCAGTGCGCGGTCCTTGGAATCGAACTCCTCGGCGCCCCTGTTGGTCTCGATCACCTCCGGCCCCGACACCGCGATGCGCCCGCCCTCCGAGACCGCGAGCCGCGAGCAGGTGGCGGCGATGAGGCCGCCGCCGCCGAAACAGCCGGCGCGCCCGCCGATCAGCCCCACCACCGGGATGCCGGCGCGGCGCAGGTCGGCGACGGCGCGCATGGCCTCGGCGATCGCCGTCTCGCCGGCATTGGCCTCCTGCAGGCGCACGCCGCCGGTGTCGAACAGGATCAGCACGGCGTGCGGTCTCTGCGCGAGCGCGGCGCGCAGCAGCCCGACGAGCTTGGCCCCGTGGACCTCGCCGAAGGCGCCGCCCAGGAAGCGGCCCTCCTGCGCGGCCACGTACACCGCCTCGCCGTCGAGGCGGCCGGCGCCGACGACGATGCCGTCGTCGAAGGCGCGGGGCAGGTCGAACAGCGGCAGGTGCGGGCTCATCGCCCGCTCCTCCGGCCCGACGAATTCCGCGAAGCTGCCCGCGTCGAGGAACGCGGCGACGCGCTGGCGCGCGCTCGCCTCGTACCAGCTTAAGGCGCGGCTCATCCATCCGCCTCCATCAGGCGCGCGCCCTGAGCCAGGCGCAGCGACACGGTGTCGGGGCGCGCCCCACCGTCGTTGATTGCGATGCGCAGGCCGCCGGGCTGGGCGCGCGCCACGAAATCGGCCGCCACCGCCGCCCAGACCTCGCCGTAGCCGTGGACCGGCGTCGCGATCTCGATGCTGCACCGGTCCGGCGGCAGCACCCGCTCCAGCAGCACCTCGAGGTTGCCGGAGGCGACCACGCCGACGATCGCCAGGGGCTTTTTCCCAGGCAGAGGTTTTTGCGTGGCATGGTGGAAGGTCATCGTTTCCATCGAAAAGCGGTCCTCACCAGTTCCGGAACCGCGCCGGCGGCTCGTACAGGCCGCCCGACCAATGCACGAGGTCCTTGATCGACCGCGCCGCGAGCAGGGCGCGGTCGGCATCGAGCGGCTCGATGCCGAGATCCTCCGGGCGGCAGACGATGCCGCGGGCGCGCAGCGCCTCGACCTTGGCCCGGTCGCGCCCGCGCCCGACCTCCGTGTAGCCGGCAACGCCGCGGATCGCCTGCTCGCGCTCGTCCACGGTCCGGCACAGCAGCAGGTTGGCGATGCCCTCCTCGGTGACGATGTGCGTCACGTCGTCGGCGTAGACCATCACCGGCGCCAGCGCCAAGCCGAGCGTCCTGGCGAGTTCCAGGGCGTCGAGGTGTTCCACGAAAGCCGGCACCAGCCCGTCGCCGAAGGTCTCCACGAGTTGCACCACGAGCTTGCGCCCGCGCAGCAGCGCCGGGTCGCCGGCGCCGCCCGCCTCGCGGCCCGCCTTCATCCAGGTCTCGGAGGGGTGGCGCCGCCCGTGCGGGTCCGAGCCCATGTTCGGCGCGCCGCCGA
>NZ_CAXTHR010000201.1:0-5887 GCF_964244095.1 uncultured Methylobacterium sp.
GCCGACGTGGTGATGTTCGTGTTCCGCGAGGAATACTACGTCAACAACAAGAAGCCGCGCGAGGGCACGGAGGAGTTCTTCGCCTGGGAGGCGGAGATGAACCGCGTCCACGGCAAGGCCGAGGTGATCCTAGGGAAACAGCGCCACGGGCCGACCGGCACGGTGGAGTTGCAGTTCGACGCCAACGTCACGCGGTTTTCCAACCTCGCGCAGGACGAGCGGATGCCGGAGCGGATGTGATAGGCTGATACCGGATCCGAGATAGGATCATCTCAGATCCGACGGACCGGAGACGCCGCATGGCCCTCGGAACCCAGGCCCGGTTGCCTGAGACCATCACCCTGAACGACGTGTTCGAGGCCGAGCGGCAGGTGGTCGGGCTGATCCTGGCCGAGCCGGCCACCTACCCGATCGTCGCAAAGATCCTGCGCGGCGAGGACTGGACCGAGCGGCTGCACCGCGGCGTGTTCGAGATCGCCGGCGCGCTGGCGGCGGCCGGGCGGGCGATCACGCTCGAATCGGTGCTGCCGCGCGTCAGCGACGTGGGCCCGGACGGTGCGCCAGCCGAGACCTACCTCGCGGCACGAATCGCGGAGGCGCCCTCGCCGTCGCAGGCCAGGTCCCTGGCGCAGTTGCTGGCCGCCGCCGCGCACGCACGCCACGGCCCCGACATCTACGATCACGACCTCTACGCCTGGGCCTTCGAGCAGGCTCAGCTCCTGCGGCGGGGGCACTTCTCCGGCCTCGACACGCTGAACCTCGCCGAGGAGATCGAGGATTTGGGCAACGAGATCTACAACCGGCTGGAGAGCGCGCTGCGCATCACGCTGATGCATCTCCTGAAATGGGACCATCAGCCGGAGAAGCGCACGCGGAGCTGGCACCTCTCCATCCGCAACGGCCGACGCGATACACAGAAGGTTCTCAAGAGGTATCCCGGCGTGAAGGGGCGCCTGGAGGGTGCCATCCGCGAGGCCTACGAAGAAGCGCGGATCGATGCCGCGGGCGAGACCGGCCTCGACGAGACGGCGTTCCCCGCCGAATGCCCCTATCCCTTCGACGCGATCATGACCCGCGCGGTCGCGTGGCCGCCCGAGCCCGAGGCCCCTTGAGCCTCACCCCAGGGTCGCCGGCGCGCCCGGTTGCTTCATCTCGATCTCGACGAAGGCGATCGGGTGTGCGGAGCCGTTCATCACGTCGTGGCGGATGCCGGCCGGGCGGCTGTAGGCCTGCCCCGCGGCGAGCGCGGTCTCGCTGACGCGATCTCCGTCGTGGACGCGCAGCGTGCCGGCTACCAGCATCACCACGACATAGGGCCAACCGTGCTCGTGCCAGCCGGTGACGGCGCCCGGCGCGAAGTCCCAGCGGGTGATGCGCAAGCGCGCATCGTCCTGCTGCACGGTCGGTATCGCGGGAATCGTGCAGGCGAACGCCATTGGCATGGTCCTTCGATCCGCCGCTCCGGCGGCATCGCCGGGAGCGGCTGAGGCAGCCGTTGCAGGCCCCGTGCCTTCGGCGGGCTGACGCGGTATTGGCATCGGGGCGAACGTCAACGCGTCCAGGGACCGGGCGGCGATATCGGAGTCCGAACCATTTCGCGAGACAACACGCACGCGGCCGATGTCCTCGATGCGCTCCGGCGCCACGGCGCCCGCCTCGCCGTCGATCTCGGCGCCGTCGCGGAGAACTGGCGGCGGCTGTCCGCGCAGGCGCCGGGCCGCGCCTGCGCGGCGGTGGTGAAGGCGGACGCCTACGGCTGCGGGCAGGCCGCCGTCGCCCCCGCCCTGTGGGCCGCCGGCTGCCGCACGTTCTTCGTCGCGCATCTGGGCGAGGCGGCCGCCCTCCGGCGCGCCCTGCCGGCGGCCGCGATCTACGTGCTCAACGGCCTGCCGCCCGGCGCGGCCCCGGCCTATGCGGCGATGGACCTGCGCCCGGTCCTCGGCTCGGTGGAGGAGGTATCGGACTGGGCGGCGTTCGCGCGCGGGGCGCGGCCGGCCGCGCTCCACGTCGATACCGGCATGAACCGCCTCGGCCTGCCCGTGCCGGAGGCGCTGGCGCTTGCGGACGATCCGCGGATCGCAGCCGCCGGCATCGACCTCGTGATGAGCCACCTCGTCAGCGCCGAGTTGCCCGGCGAGGCGGTGAACGCCCGCCAGATCGCGGACTTTGCCCGCGTGCGCGCGGCCTTCCCCGGCCTCCCGGCCTCGCTCGCCAATTCCTCGGGGGTGTTCCTCGGCTCCCGCGCCCACCACGACCTGCTGCGGCCGGGCTACGCCCTGTTCGGCGGCAACCCGACGCCGGGCGAAGCCAACCCGATGCGGCCGGTGGTGCGGCTCGACGCGACGATCCTCCAACTCCGCCACGTCGCGGCCGGCGCGCAGGCCGGCTACAACGGCCGCTGGACCGCGCCGGGGCCGCGGCGGCTGGCCACGCTCTCGCTCGGCTACGCCGACGGCTACCCCCGCGCGGCGAGCGGGCGCGGCCACGCGCTCGTCGGCGGCATCGCCTGCCCGATCCTCGGCCTCGTCTCGATGGACCTGATCATCCTCGACGTGACCGGGGCGCCGGCCGCCGGGCGCGGCGCCGTCGCCACGCTGATCGGCGACGCGCTCGACCTCGACTCGGTCGGGCGCGCGGCCGGCACGATCGGCTACGAGATCCTGACGGGGCTGGGTTCCCGTTACGTTCGCACGTATACCGGGGGCTGACGCACACCGGCCGGCCCAGGACACGATGGCGAAGCTCCACCAGACCTTCATCTGCCAGTCCTGCGGCGCGGTGTACAACCGCTGGCGCGGGCGCTGCGAGGCGTGCAACGGCTGGAACACGATCGTCGAGGAGACGCCGGGCGGCTCCGGCCCGCAATCGGGGCCGGCCGCGACCCGGCCGGGCCGCGCCCGCGGGCGGGTGTTCCCGCTCGAGGGCCTGACCGGCGCGGCGCGGGAAGCGCCGCGGATGCCGTCGGGCATCGGCGAACTCGACCGCGTCACCGGCGGCGGCTTCGTGCGCGGCTCGGTGATCCTGCTCGGGGGTGACCCCGGCATCGGCAAGTCGACCCTGCTGATGCAGGCCTCCGCCGCGATGGCGGCCACCGGCGCGCGTGTCGCCTACATCTCCGGCGAGGAGGCGGTGGGGCAGGTGCGGCTGCGCGCCGAGCGCCTCGGGCTCTCGGGGCACCCGGTGGAACTCGCCGCCGAGACCAACGTCGAGGACATCGTCGAGACCCTGTCGCAGGGCCGCCCGCCGGCGCTCGCCATCATCGATTCGATCCAGACCATGTGGACCGAGACCGTGGAATCGGCCCCCGGCACGGTCACGCAGGTGCGCTCGTCGGCGCAAAGCCTCATCCGCTTCGCCAAGACCACCGGCACGGCGGTGATCCTCGTCGGCCACGTCACCAAGGACGGGCAGATCGCCGGGCCGCGCGTCGTCGAGCACATGGTCGATTGCGTCGCCTCGTTCGAGGGCGACCAGGGCCACCACTTCCGCATCCTGCGCGCGGTGAAGAACCGCTTCGGCCCAACCGACGAGATCGGCGTGTTCGAGATGACGGACATGGGGCTCGCCGAGGTGCCGAACCCCTCCGCGCTGTTCCTGGCCGGCCGCGACCATCAGGCCGCCGGCACCGCGGTGTTTGCCGGGATGGAGGGCACGCGGCCGCTGCTCGTCGAGATCCAGGCGCTCGTCGCGCCCTCATCCCTCGGCATGCCGCGGCGCGCCGTGGTCGGCTGGGACCCGAACCGGCTCTCGATGGTGCTGGCCGTGCTCGAGGCCCATGGCGGCATCCGGCTCGGGACGCATGACGTCTACCTCAACGTCGCGGGCGGCCTGCGCATCTCAGAGCCCGCCGCGGACCTGGCGGTGGCCGCCGCCCTGGTCTCGTCGCTGTCGGGCGCGGTGCTGCCGCCGGAGACGGTGTATTTCGGCGAGATCGGCCTGTCCGGCGCGATCCGGCCGGTGGCGCAGGCCGCCGCGCGGCTGAAGGAGGCCGAGAAGCTCGGCTTCGCCAAGGCGATGACGCCGCAGGGCCGGAGCGAGACGCCCGAGCGCGCGCTCGCCACCGAAAGCCTGCGCCACATCGCCGACCTCGTGGCCGGCATCGCCTCGGGCGGTCCGCGCCGGGCGGCCGCGAGCCGCGGGCGGAGCGCGGTCCGGGACGTGGACGATCCCTGAGCGGGGGATGGCCGCCGCTCAAGGGTGACGGCCGAGGTCGGCCGGGCTATAGCATCGCGGGTCCCGGCAGCGTCGCAGACCCGTGGCGACGCCCGCGTGCAGCCTGAAGCGATCAGATCCGCAAGATGCCGTTCTCCGTCCTCGACCTCGTGGTGCTCGGCATCGTCGTGATCTCGGCGCTGCTCGCGGCCGTGCGCGGCGTCACCCGCGAGGTCCTGGCGATCATCGCCTGGGTGGCCGCCGCCGCCGTGGCGTGGTCGTTCCACCCGCTGCTGCTGCCGACGGTGAAGCAGCACGTCACCAGCGATACGGTGGCGCTCGTCGCCTCGATCGCAGCGATCTTCCTCGGCACGCTCATCGTCGTGTCGATCATCACCGTGAAGATCTCCGACGTGGTGCTCGATTCGCGCATCGGCGCCATCGACCGCTCGCTCGGCTTCCTGTTCGGCGCCGCGCGCGGCTTCCTGATCTGCGTGATCGGCTGGGTGTTCCTGTCCTGGCTGGTCCAAGGCAAGGTGCCGGACTGGGCGGCGCAGGCGCGCTCGCGCCCGATGCTGGAGAAGTCCGGCGACGCGCTGGTGGCGCAGTTGCCCGAGAACCCGGAAGGCTTCCTGAAGCAGTTCAAGAAGCCGAAGGTCGACACGCCGCAGAACGAGCCCGTGGAGGCGCCGGCCGAGTCCGAGGCGCCGGCCCGCCGGAGCGAGACCGCGCCGGCCACGCCCGCACCGCGACGCTGACCTGCGTGCGGTCCGGCTTGGTTGCGAGGCGCCGGGCCCTCAGATAACCGCTCGACGGCGCCGGACGGGAACGACCGCGCGGCGTGCGCCGGGGGCTTCCGCGCAAGCCGCAACCAGGGATCGAACGCAAGCCATGTCTCACCGCGCCGACGTGGGTTCCGTGTTCGATCCCGAGACCGACGGCGACACGCTGCGCGAGGAATGCGGCGTCTTCGGCATCTTCGGGCACCCGGACGCCGCGGCGATCGTGGCGCTGGGGCTGCACGCCCTGCAGCATCGCGGCCAGGAGGCGGCGGGCATCGTCGCCTTCGACGGCGAGGTGTTCCATTCCGAGCGCCGGCCCGGGCTCGTGGGCGATTCGTTCTCGGACGGCGCCACCATCGCGCGCCTGAAGGGCCGCGCCGCGATCGGCCACGTGCGCTACTCAACCACCGGCGGCACCATCCTGCGCAACGTGCAGCCGCTGTTTGCCGAACTCGCCGGCGGCGGGCTCGCGGTGGCCCACAACGGCAACCTCACCAACGCACTCTCGATCCGCCGCGACCTCGTGCGCGACGGCGCGATCACGCAATCGACCTCCGACACCGAGGTGATCCTGCACCTGGCCGCGCGCTCGCGCAAACCGCGGATCGTCGCGCGCTTCATCGACGCGCTGCGCCAGATCGAGGGCGCCTACGCGATCGTCGCGCTGACCAACAAGAAGCTCATCGGCGCCCGCGACCCGCTCGGCATCCGCCCTCTGGTGCTGGGCGAACTCGACGGCCGCTACATGCTGGCCTCGGAGACCTGTGCGCTCGACATCATCGGCGCGAAGTTCGTGCGCGACGTGGAGAACGGCGAGGTCGTGGTGATCTCGGAGGACGGCGTCGAATCGATCCGCTTCGCCGCGGCGCGGACGATGCGCCCGTGCATCTTCGAGTATATCTACTTCGCCCGGCCGGATTCGGTGGTGAACGGCAAGAGCGTCTACGCGGTGC